>NZ_JBNQFT010000003.1:0-404470 GCF_050321925.1 Rhodococcus sp. IEGM1339 | reverse complement strand
CGCCAGTTCCACACGCTGGGTATCGGTTGCAGGCATGGCCGCCGCAGTCATGACAGGCATACTACAATCTACCGTATTATTTCGCAGACAGACCACTAGTACGACTTCGGCAGGCCCAGCGAGTGCTGGGCCACGAAGTTGAGGATCATCTCCCGGCTGACCGGCGCCACGCGTGCGATGCGCGCGGCGCCGAGCATCGCCGCGAGGCCGTACTCCCGAGTGAGGCCGGCACCGCCGTGGGTCTGGATCGCCTGGTCCAGCGAGGCGATCGCAGCCTCACCCGCGGCGTACTTGGCCATGTTCGCGGCCTCGGCGGCCCCGAAGTCGTCGCCGCTGTCGTAGAGGACGGCGGCCTTCTGCATCATGAGCTTGGCGAGTTCGAGCTCGATCCGGCGCTGCGCCAGCGGGTGCGCGATGCCCTGGTGCGCACCGATGGGCTGCTTCCAGACGGTCCGCTCGTTGGCGTAGCGCACCGCGGCGTCGAGGGCGTACCGGCCCATACCCACTGCCATCGCCGCGCCCATGATCCGTTCGGGGTTCAGTCCGGCGAACAGCTGCATGAGCGCGGCCTCCGGCTCACCGACGAGTGCGTCGGCGGGAAGTCGGACGTCGTCGAAGAACAGGGAGAACTGGTAGTCCGGCTCGAGGATGTCCATCTCCATGGGCGTCTTCGTGAAGCCCGGGGCATCGGTCGGCACGATGAACAGGGCCGGACGGAGCTTGCCGGTCTTCGCGTCCTCGGTGCGGGAGACGACGAGCACGGCGTCGGCCTGGTCGACACCGGAGATGTAGACCTTGCTGCCGGAGAGGATCCAGTCGTCACCGTCGCGGCGCGCGATCGTGGTGATGTTGTGCGAGTTGGATCCGGCGTCGGCCTCGGTGATGCCGAAGGCCATGATGCAAGAGCCGTCGGCGAGGCCGGGCAGCCATTCCTGCTTCTGAGCGTCGGTGCCGTACTTGGAGATGATGGTGCCGCAGATCGCCGGTGAAACCACGACGAGCAGCAGCCCGGCGCCCTTCGCGGAGAGCTCCTCCTGCACCAGCGCGAGTTCGTAGATGCCGGCGCCGCCGCCTCCGTACTGCTCCGGAAGGTTCACGCCGAGGAAGCCGAGCTTGGCCGCCTCCGTCCACAATTCGGTGAGCGGCTCGTGCGCGCGCGACTTGGGAAGTACGTAGTCGACGTAGTTGTAGCGCTCGGCCAGAGCCGCCACCGCAGCGCGTAGTTCCTTCTGTTCTTCGGTCTCGATGATGCTCACGGGGATGCCTTCCGGGTCGGGTGAGAGGACGCGCGGCCGTGGACGGTCGCATGAGGGAACAGGTGGGTCAGGCGCCGTAACCCAGCCGCTTGGCGGCGAGTTCGGTGAGGATCTCTGTGGTGCCACCACCGATGCCGAGGATGCGCATGTCGCGGTACTGCCGTTCGACCTCCGATTCGGCCATGTACCCGAGGCCGCCGAACAACTGAACCGCCTGGTCGGCGACCCATTCGCCGGCCTCGACCGCGGTGTTCTTCGCGAAACACACCTCGGCGATCAGGTCGGTCTCTCCCGCCACGGCGCGCTCGGTGACGTGCCGCGTGTAGACGCGCGCGACGTCGACGCGACGCGCCATCTCGGACAGGGTGCGCTGCACGGCCTGGCGGGTGATCAGCGGCCGGCCGAAGGTCTCGCGGTCGCGGCACCACGCGACGGTCAGGTCCAGGCACCGCTGCGCACCCGAATAGGCCTGGGCGGCGAGGGCGATCCGCTCGGAGACGAAACCCTGTGCGATCTGCCAGAATCCGGTGTTCTCCGCGCCGACGAGGTTGGTGACCGGTACGCGGACGTCGGCGAAGGACAACTCGGCGGTGTCCGACGCGCGCCATCCCATCTTGTCGAGCTTGCGGGAGACGGTGAAACCCGTTGTGCCCTTCTCGATCACGAGCAACGAGACTCCCCCGGCGCCGGGACCTCCGGTGCGGACGGCGGTGACCACGAAGTCGGCGCGGCATCCCGAGGTGATGTAGGTCTTCGCGCCGTTGACGACGTAGTGGTCGCCGTCGCGCACCGCGGTGGTGGTCAGATGACCGACGTCCGATCCGCCGCCCGGTTCGGTGATCGCGAGGGACCCGACGAGTTCGCCTGCGAGAGTGGGCCGTACCCACTTGTCGATCTGATCGGGATCGCCGGCCGCGATGAGGTGCGGCAGGGCGATGCCGCACGTGAACAGTGATGCGAACGCGCCGCCCGAGGCCCCCGCCTCGTGGAACGCCTCGCACACGGTGAGCGTGTCGGCGCCGTCGCCGCCGGAACCACCGACCTCCTCGGGGAATCCCGCGCCGAGCAGGCCGATCTTCGCGGCCTCGCCGTGCAGTTCGCGGGGCAGTTCGCCGGCGCGCTCCCAGTCGTCGAGGTGGGGCAGAATCTCACGCTTCACGAAACCGGTGACGGTCTCGCGGAGGGCGTGATGCTCGGGGGTGGTCCACATGCTCACGATGTCTCCGATGGTGTTTCGGCCGGAGGTCTCTCGACCGTGGGGCGGGTGGTCTCAGGTCGCGGGCGAGCCGGGCTCGCGCCCGGCGCCGGGGGCACCGGCGAAGGCCTGCGCGAGACCGAGCCATTCCTCCGCGTCCGCGCCGTCGGTGACGAGGGCGGTGTCGCCGCGGTGGATGCGCTGGGTGACGAGCAGGCAGAAGTCCAGGGCCGGGCCGGTGACCGACTGCGCGGCGTCCTCCGGACCCCATTCCCAGCTGTCCCCGTCGGGGGCGGTAAGCACGACGCGGAACGGCTCGGCCGGGGGCTTCCGGTCGCGGATGACGTACGCGAAGTCGCGCGTCCGCACCCCCAGGTGCGCGACGTTCTTCAGGCGCGCGGTGGGCGTGCGGGTGACACCGAGGGCGTCGGCGACGTCACCCCCGTGCGCCCAGGTCTCCATGAGCCGCGCGGTCGCCATCGACGCCGGCGACATCGGCGGTCCGAACCACAGGATCTTCGTACCCCGCGGGAGTTCGGCGAGCGCGTCGGCGAGTTCGCGGCGGGTGTCGCGCCAGTCGGCGAGCAACTCCGCGGGCGGCCGCCCCGCCTGTTCCTCGGCACCGACGTCGACGAATCCCAGCGGGTCGCCGAATGCCGCTTCGACCATCTTCACGAAGGCGTCCGGGTCGCGCACGGCGGTGAGCGCCGCCCGGTCGGTCCACAACAGGTGACCGATCTGGTGAGCGATGGTCCAGCCCTCCGCCGGGGTGGGCAGTGCCCAACTCTCGTCGGGCAGGGTCGCGACGAGAGCGTCGAGATCGTCGCCCTCCGCGCGGAGATCGTCGAGCACGATGTACAGATCGGACATGCGGCAAGCGTCACACGCCACAGCCCCAAAATCAAGCACGTGTGATTGTTTTTTGCGGCAGGCGTCGTTCGTGCTCGTCGGACAGACTGACGAGATGGCCGACGATTCCCGCACGCACATCGTCGGCCCTGTCGTCGCGGTCCTCACCGCGGTGCTGTCGATGCAGTTCGGGGCGGCCTTCGCCGCGACCCTGTTCGACCGGGCTGGTGCTCTCGGCACGGTGACCCTGCGCCTGCTGTTCGCCGCCGTGATCCTCTGCGCGTTCACCCGGCCCCGGCCGTGGACGTGGACACCGGAACAGTGGCGGGCGGTGGTGACACTGGGCGCGAGTCTCGCGCTGATGAACACGGCGTTCTACGGAGCGTTGACGCGACTGCCGCTCGCCGCGACCGTCACCATCGAGTTCCTCGGCCCTCTCGGGCTGGCCGCGATCCTGTCCCGACGTATGCGCGACGCCCTGTGGGTGGTGCTCGCGCTGGGCGGGGTGGTCCTGCTCGGCGTCGGCGACGGTGCCGGGCTGTCCACCGGTCCCGATCCGCTCGGAGTCGCCTTCGCGCTGGCCGCCGCATCGGGGTGGGCCTGGTACATCGTGGCGGGCTCACGTGTGGCGACGACCCTGCCCGGATCGGCGGGGCTGGCCGGGGCGACGACGATCGCGGCCGTCGTCGTCCTGCCGTTCGGCGCGGCGACGGCCGGCACCGAGCTCCTCCGGCCCGGCCTCGTGCTCGCAGGACTCGCCGTGGCGCTGCTGTCGTCGGCGATCCCGTACACCCTCGAGATCCGTGCCCTGCCCGACCTGCCGAAGAAGGTGTTCGCGATCCTCATCGCGCTCGAGCCCGCCGCCGCAGCGCTCGCCGGCGCCCTGGTGCTGGGGCAGGTCGTCGAACCTCTCGCCCTCGCGGGTATCGCACTCGTGGTGGTCGCCGGGGCCGGCGCGTTGCAGCGCTCGCGCACGTGACCCGACCGGTCAGCGGGTGCGCGTGATCAGGCGGACCAGCTCCCCTGCCGGACCAGGTAGGGAGCGCGGCGGCCTCCAGACCGCGCGGAGCACACGTTGCAGGTCGAGTCCGTCCACCGCGACCGCGACGAGCCGGCCGGAGTCCAGATACTCCTCCACCGCCAGGGTGCTCAGCACCGCCGGGCCCGTGCCCCCGAGCACACTCGTGCGGACCGCGGCTCCGCTCCCGAGTTCGAGCAGCGGTGCGGCCCGGTCGTACTCCTGCAACGCGAGGTCGAGGGTGCGGCGGGTACCGGACCCCTCCTCGCGGACGACCAGTGGTGTCGCCGCGAATTCGGCCACGGTGAGCGGGCGCCGCCGCCGTGCCCACGGATGCTGCGGCGGGACGACCACGACCAGGCGGTCGCGTGCCACCGCGACACTGTGCAGTCCCTCCGGAACCGTCGGCCCCTCGACGAACCCGACGTCGCATCCGCCCTCGGCGACGACGTCACACACCCGCATCGAGTTGTGGACCTGCAACTGGATCTGGACGTCGTCGCGGAGCGTGCGGAAGGCGCCGAGCCACCGCGGGATGAGGTGTTCGGCGACCGTCATCGACGCCGCGACCACCAGTTCGGGTTGCTGTTCGACGCGCAGTGCTGCAGCGGCGTCGAGGAGGCGTTCCGCGTCGGCCAGGACCTCCCGCGCCCAGTGCGCGACCACCGTGCCCTCCGGGGTGAGCACCGAACCCGTGCGGCCCCGCCGCACGAGGACCGCGCCGAGTTGCCGTTCGAGTCGGCGCAGCATGCGGGTCGCGTTGGGTTGGGCGAGACCGGCCGCGCGGGCCGCGGCGCCGAGCCCGCCCCGGTCGTCGACCCCGACGAGCAGTTCCAGAGCGACGAGATCCGGCCAGCTGGTCATGCACGAACGATATGCCGCACTCGCCACTCATATCCATTCGATATGAGCTCATGTCCGATCGACGGCTGGTGCGGACACCGCTGCGGCGGAAGAGTCGAGGCATGCTCACCGTCCACGCGCCCGTGTCCCGGCCCACCGTCGTCCCGGGTCTCCTCGTAGCCGCGGCGGGCGCGGTCGTCGCACTGGGAGCGGCGCACCTGATCCCCGGGACGAGCCCGTTGCTCGTCGCGATCGTCCTGGGTGTGGTCGTGGCGAATATCGGTCTGCCCGCACCGGTGGTCGGCCTTCTGGAGCCGGGCCTGGGTACGGCGTCGAAGCGTCTCCTCCGAGTGGGCGTCGCTCTTCTCGGCGTGCAGCTCGCGGTCTCCGATCTCGTCGACCTCGGGTGGGGCACAGCGGTCGTCGCGGCGACCGTCGTCGTCGCGGGTATCGGCGGGTCGCTCGCCTTCGGCCGGTGGCTCGGGGTGGGCTGGACCCAGCGCCTGCTCATCGCGTGCGGTTTCTCGATCTGCGGAGCCGCGGCCGCGGCGGCGGTCGACGGTGTGATCGATTCGCGCAAACGCGAACTCGTCACCACCGTCGCATTGGTGGTCGTCTTCGGCACCGCGATGATCCCGCTCGTTCCGCTCGCCGCCGGGATGCTCGGGCTGACTCCCGGGACCGCCGGTCTGTGGGCGGGTGCGGCGATCCACGAGGTCGCCCAGGTGGTCGCGACCGGCACCGCCCTCGAGGCCACCGCCGGTGGGGTGCTCGCCGCGGCGGTGACGGTCAAGCTCGCGCGGGTGGCACTGCTGGCCCCGGTCGTGGCGGTCGTCGGGGTCGTCGCTCGGCGGCGCGGTGAGGACCGCCGCGACGAGCGCACTCCCCCGATCGTGCCGGTCTTCCTGCTGGGTTTCCTCGCGTGCGTCGCACTGCGCTCGACCGGACTGCTCGATCCGATCGTGGTGGAGGCTGCGGGGACGGTGCAGCGCACGCTGCTGACCGTCGCGATGTTCGCCCTGGGCGCGGGGGTGCGCCGGGAAGTGCTCCGCGGCGTCGGATGGCGTCCGATCGCGCTCGCGGCAGCGGCGACCGTCTGGGTCGCGGCGATAGCCCTGATCGGCGTGTTGTCACTCAGCGGGCGGTGACGATCAGGACGGCCGACGAGATCGCGAGCACCACGACCGTGGCGGAGACCGCGATGTTGCGCCACCAGAAATAGGGCGCGCGACCCGCGACCAGACCGCGCACTCGCGCGCGGTGACCGATCCGGGAGGCGAGCAGCACCGCCAGCACGGGCACGAGGCAGATCAGGCCGATCGACGCGACCACGGCACCCGGACCCGGCACGAACCGCATGAATCCGAGCACCACCGCACCGAGCACCGAGGCGGTGCGCAGCCACGCCAGACTCGTCCGTTCGGGCTGCAGACCGACGTCGCCGTGCCGCAGATCGTCCCGGCTCACGGTGCGGCTCGTCTCACCGGGCGATCGCGACGGCGAGCACGACCCCCGAGACCCCGAGGGCCACGGCGAGCAGATAGGCCACCCACGGCACCGGGAGTGCCCGTCCGGTGCGCATCGCGTGCTCGACGCGGTGCCAGCGGATCAGCGCGAACACCATGAGCACGGCGGCGAATCCGAGCAACGCGCACGCCAGCACCGTGCGGAGCCCCTCCGACACGATGCCGCCCGCGAAGGTCTCCAGCGCGACCGCCGCGGCGATGACGCCGAGCGCGGTCCGCACCCACGCGAGGAAGGTGCGCTCGTTGGCCAGCGTGAAACGAGGGTCCGGGTCCGTACCGTCACGCAGCGCCTTCGGGCGCCAACCGTGCAGCGCCTTCGGGCGCCGGCCTCCGCTGGTCTCCACGGAGCGGACTCTATCCCCGGACCGATCAGCCCACGACGAGATCGGACCCGCGGGCCGCCACGGGACGGGTCTTCAGCGGCCGCTTCGCCGGTCCTTCGACCGGCGCGCCGTCGAGGTCGTACCGGCTGCCGTGGCACGGGCAGATGATGCGATCGTCCTCGACACCGCTGAGATTGCAGCCCTGATGGGTGCAGATCGCGATGAACGCGCGGAAGTCGCCCTCTGCGGGCTGGGTGACGACGAGCCTCTTCGATTCGAGCATGACGCCCCCGCCGACCGGCACGTCCGCGACGGCGGCGACGACCTCCGCATCGGGTCCGGGAGGCGCCGTCGTGGTCGGTGCGGGCACCGCCGATCGCGCCTCGCCGGTGTCGCCGGACGATCCGCAGGCTGTAAGGGCCGCGCCGGCCGCCACCACACCGGCGCCGCCGATGAGGGTGCGGCGCGTGAGCGCCGTGCGGTCGAGGTTGTCGCTGCTCATGCAGATGTCCGTTCGGGTCGGGATTCGGTTCTCCCGAGCCTATCGACGAACGTCCGGGCGGGCCGCGACCTGCGTCACCCGCGGCTGTGTCAACGACGCAGCGAGGCGAGCAGCGGAAGACGGCGTCGGCGACGACCGAGTTCGACGAGGCTCTCGCGATCGGTGATCTTGACGCGCGGCCGACCCTGGGCTCGTCCGGCCTGCCGCTCGGCGGCGTCGATGGTCTTCCAGCCGTCCAGGTCCACCCGATCGGGCCTGCGCTGTGCGAGCAACCGGTTCAGCGCACGACGGTCGCCGCGGGGAGCGGCGAGTGCACCGGAGTCGAAGTCGGCCAGCAGCGCGGCGACGGTCTCCTTCGCGCATCCCTTGTTGGTGCCGATGACGCCGCTCGGGCCGCGCTTGGCCCACCCGGTGACGTAGACGCCGGCGTCCACACGACCGCCGGTGTTGGGAACGACCCCGCGGACGTCGTCGAAGGGCACACCCGGTAGCGGAACGCCGCGATAGCCGATCGACCGGAGTACGAGCGTAGCGGGCAGGTCCTCGAAACGGCCGGTGGGTCGGGCGGAGAGACGACCACTGTCGTCGACGAGTTCGGTGCGTTCGATCCGCACGCCGGTCACGTGGTCGTCGCCGAGCAGTTCGCTCGGCGCGGCGAGGTACCGGAAGACGATGCGGCGGTGCCCGGGACGGACGGGCCGGCCGGCGTACTCGCTGGCGAGACGGACGCGCAGCGCGGTCGCCGCGTCCTCCTCCACGGCCCGGGCGCTCACCGGATCGAGTTCGAGGTCGGCGTCGTCGACAACGACGTCGACTCCGGTGAGGTCGCCGAGGGCGAGGAACTCCGGATTGCTGTACGCGGCCTGGGCCGGGCCGCGCCGGCCGAGCAGGACGACCTCGCGGATGTTGCTCTTCCGCAACGCCGTCAGGGCGTGGTCGGCGATGTCGGTGCGCGCGAGTTCGTCGACGTCCATGGTGAGTATCCGCGCGACGTCGAGGGCGACGTTGCCGTTGCCGACGATGACGGCGCGTTCCCCGGACAGATCGAAAGTGCGGTCGGCGTAGTCGGGGTGGCCGTTGTACCAGGCGACGAACTCGGTGGCGGCGTGGCTGCCGGGCAGGTCCTCACCGGCGACCCCGAGGCGGCGGTCGGACGACGCACCGGTCGCGTAGATCACGGCGTGGTGGTGCTCGAGCAGTTCGGCGTGGGTGATGTCGCGACCGACCTCGGTGGCAAGGTGCAGGGCGAACTCCTCGCGCCGGAACGACCATTCGAACGATTCCGTGACCGCCTTGGTCCCCGGATGATCGGGGGCGACACCGGCGCGCACGAGGCCGAAGGGAGTCGGGAGCCGGTCGAACATCTCGACCTCGACTTCGGAACGTTCGAGCAGTTCCTGGGCGGCGTAGCAGGCCGCGGGGCCGGCGCCGACGATCGCGACCCGCAGCGTTCCACGATCGCGCGGAGGCGCCGGGGTGGGCACGAGGGGCTTCCACCCCTCCGGCGCCGGGTGGTCCTCGTACCAGGCCGCGTTGATCTCGGCGAACCGCATCTGGGAGGGATCGAGCTTGTCGTCGGGCAGGATCGCCTCGACCGGGCACGCGTCGGCGCAGGCGCCGCAGTCGATGCAGGTCTTCGGATCGATGTGCAGCATCTCGGCGGTGGCGAACTCGGGCTCGTCCGGCGAGGGGTGGATGCAGTTCACGGGGCAGACTGCGACGCAGCTCGCGTCGTTGCAGCAGGTCTGGGTGATCACATAGGACATGGGAAGGGTCCTCGGCAGCCGGGCGGAGCGTCCGCGAATTTCATGTAACGATCCGTAACAGTTAATTCGACTGTAGCGGCTGTCGCCGTGGGTTCGCAAGAGAACCTGCGACCGCCCACCGAAACTGCGAGAATCGCACGATCGGACATCCGACCCGGGGGGACACATGGCCACGTCGACGCCGAGCACCGATCTGCCTCGGACGCGACCGCTCACGGAACTGCCCGAGCAGGCGAACCCCTTCTCCACCGAGCGCACCGTCCGCACCGGCGACGTCGACACCGGTAAGCGACTGCGGCTCGACGGCATCGCCCGCTATCTCCAGGACATCGGCACCGACAACCTCGCCGCCGTCGGCGCGTCCGAGACCGACCCGCTCTGGATCGTCCGGCGCACGATCGTCGACGTGCACCGCCCCGCCGAGTACGGCCGCACGCTCCGGCTGCGACGTTGGTGCGACGCCCTGTCGACGCGGTGGGCGAACGTGCGGGTCCGCTTCGACGACCCCGGCGACGCCCCGGACGGCCCGCTGATCGAGACCGCGGCGTTCTGGATCGACATCGGTCCCACCACCGGCGCCCCCACCCGGATCAGCGACGGCCTGTTCGAGCACATGGCCCGCTACGCGCACGACACACGCCTGAAGTGGACGGCGTGGCTGCCCGCTCGCGCACCCGACGAGGTCGACGACGAACGCGTCTTCCCCCTACGCGCCACCGACCTCGACCCGTTCGGGCACGTCAACAACGCCGTCTACTGGCACGGCCTCGAGGAGCTCCTGCCCCTCCGGCCGGACATCCCGGACGCGCCGTACCGGGCGGTGATCGAACACCTGCGCCCCGTCGCCGCCGGCGAGACCCTCACACTGCGGACGACCCTGCGAGAGGACGGACTGACGGTCTGGTTCACGGTCGAGGATCACACTCGCGCGGTCGCGTGGATCGGCCGGAAACCGGACGCTCTACGGTGGACCCCATGACCCGTACCCTGATCTTGCTGCGCCACGGCAAGTCCGCGTACCCGGACGACGTGGACGATCACGAGCGTCCCCTCTCCCCCCGCGGACGCCGCGAGGCCGGACTCGCCGGTCGCTGGATCCGGGCGAACCTGCCCGAAGTGGACGCCGTTCTGTGCTCCACCGCGACCCGGACGCGCAAGACACTCGCCGAAGCAGCCGTGGAGGCTCCCGTCGAGTACCGCGACAGCCTGTACCACGCCGATCCGGAATCCCTGGTCGCCGAGATCCGGAGAACGGCCGACGACGTGCACACCCTGCTCGTCATCGGGCACGAGCCGACCCTCTCCGCGACCGTCCTCGGGCTCATCACGGATCACAGCACCGACGCTGCCCATCAGGTGGCCGAGAAGTTCCCCACCTCCGCGATCGCGGTCCTCACGGTGAGCGGATCCTGGTCCGAACTGTCGCGAGGCACCGCCGAACTCGTGGACTTCCACATCCCGCGCTGACCCGCGTCCCGAGCGACCCACCCCGAGCGGAACTGCCACGGGACGCTCGCACGCACGCCGTGACGGCATCACCGTCGAGAACAAATGACGAAGGTCCCGCCCCCGAAGAGAAGAGGGCGGGACCTTCGTCGTCTACTACGGCAGCGAACTACCGGTAGTCGTTGGAGTAACCGTAGTCATCCAGCGGCACTGCAGCGCCGGTGTTCTGGCCGAAGCCGTCCGGCGAGTAGTACTGGTCGTCGTACGCCGGGATGGCGTACGCGGCCGCACGGGCCTCCTCGGTCGGCTGGACCTCGATGTTCCGGTACTTGTTGATACCGGTACCGGCGGGGATCAGCTTACCGATGATCACGTTCTCCTTGAGACCGATCAGCTTGTCCGAGCGGCAGTTGATCGCCGCGTCGGTGAGCACGCGAGTGGTCTCCTGGAAGGACGCCGCCGACAGCCACGAGTCGGTGGCCAGCGACGCCTTCGTGATGCCCATGAGGACCGGACGGCCGGCAGCCGGCTCGCCACCCTCCTGAACCACACGACGGTTCGCAGCCTCGAACTCGCTGCGCTCGACGAGCGAACCGGGCAGGAACTCCGTCGAGCCCGAGTCGATGATCGTCACGCGACGCAGCATCTGGCGCACGATGACCTCGATGTGCTTGTCGTGGATCGACACGCCCTGGCTCCGGTAGACCTCCTGGACCTCGTGGACCAGGTGGACCTGAACCTGACGCGGGCCCATCACGCGCAGCACCTCGTGCGGATCGGCAGAGCCCTCGAGGAGCTGCTGACCGACCTCCACGTGATCGCCGTCCGCGAGCACGCCCTCGGTGCCGTCGGCCTTGCGGATGACGTGCAGACGCTGACGCTTGGACAGCTTGTCGTACACGACCTCCTCGCCACCGTCGTCGGGGATGATCGTGATCTTGTAGAAACGATCGTCGTCCTCGAGACGGATGCGACCGGAGACGTCGGCGATCGGGGCCTTGCCCTTGGGGACGCGAGCCTCGAACAGCTCCTGGACGCGGGGCAGACCACCGGTGATGTCCTCACCGACGCCACCCTGGTGGAAGGTACGCATCGTCAGCTGCGTACCGGGCTCACCGATCGACTGGGCGGCGACGATACCGACGGCCTCGCCGATGTCGACGAGCTTGCCCGTCGCCATCGAACGGCCGTAGCAGGTCGCGCACACGCCGGTGCCGGTGTCGCAGGTCAGGACCGAGCGGACCTTGACCTTCTGGATACCGGCCTCGAGCAGCGCCTCGATCGCCGGGTCGCCGAGGTCGGAACCACGCTCGACGACGACGTTGCCGTTCGCGTCGACCGCGTCCGTCGCCAGCGTGCGAGCGTAGGTGCTGGTCTCGATGTGAGCGTCGCGCACGAGCTCGCCGGTCGGCTGACCGGTCGCGTCGCGTGCGAGCTCGGCGATGGTCATCTCGATGCCGCGCGGCGTGCCGCAGTCGACCTCGCGGACGATGACGTCCTGCGAGACGTCGACCAGACGACGGGTCAGGTAACCCGAGTCGGCGGTACGGAGAGCGGTGTCGGCCAGACCCTTACGCGCGCCGTGCGTGTTGATGAAGTACTCGGCGACGGTCAGGCCCTCACGGAAGGAGGACTTGATCGGGCGCGGGATGAACTCGCCCTTCGGGTTCGTCACCAGACCCTTCATGCCCGCCAGCGAACGGATCTGGGTCATGTTGCCCGCAGCACCGGACTTGACGATCGTGGGGATCGGGTTGTCGTCCGGGTAGTGCGCCTCCATGACCTGACCGACCTCTTCGGTCGCTTCCTGCCACAGCTTGACGAGCGAGTCGCGACGCTCGTCCTCCGAGAGCTTGCCTCGGTCGTACTGCCGCTGGATGGCGTCGGCCTGGGTCTCGTACCGCTCGAGGATGTCCTTCTTCTCCGGCGGAACGAGCACGTCCGCCATCGAGATGGTGACACCCGAACGCGTGGCCCAGTAGAAGCCGGCGTCCTTGAGCTTGTCGACGGTCTGCGCGACAACGATCATCGGGTACCGCTCGGCCAGGTCGTTGATGATCGCGGCCTGGCGCTTCTTCGGCATGATGTCGTTGACGAACGCGTAGTTCGTCGGCAGCAGCTCGTTGAACAGCACGCGACCGAGGGTGGTCTGCGTGGTCCACGGCTCACCGAACTTCCAACCCTCCGGGAACAGCTCGTTCTCGACGTCGCGCGGAGGACGCAGCTGGGTCAGGCGCACCTTGATCGGAGCCTGGACCGACAGCACGCCACGGTCGACGGCCATCTGGGCCTCGGCCGGCGACGAGTAGACGCCCTGCTCGGGCTCGTCGGCGGTCGCGGCCGTGTAGGCGCCGGGGGCGTCCTCGACCAGACGGGTCAGGTGGAACAGACCCGTCACCATGTCCAGACGCGGCATGGCGAGCGGGCGGCCCGATGCCGGCGACAGGATGTTGTTCGACGACAGCATCAGGATGCGGGCCTCGGCCTGCGCCTCCGCGGACAGTGGGAGGTGCACGGCCATCTGGTCGCCGTCGAAGTCGGCGTTGAAGGCCTCACACACGAGGGGGTGCAGCTGAATGGCCTTGCCCTCGACGAGCTGCGGCTCGAACGCCTGGATACCGAGGCGGTGCAGCGTGGGAGCACGGTTCAGCAGAACCGGGTGCTCGTTGATGACCTCTTCGAGGACGTCCCACACCTGCGGGCGCTGACGCTCGACCATGCGCTTGGCGGACTTGATGTTCTGCGCGTGGTTGAGGTCGACGAGACGCTTCATCACGAACGGCTTGAACAGCTCGAGCGCCATCAGCTTCGGCAGACCGCACTGGTGCAGCTTGAGCTGCGGACCGACGACGATGACCGAACGGCCCGAGTAGTCGACGCGCTTACCGAGCAGGTTCTGACGGAAGCGGCCCTGCTTGCCCTTGAGCAGATCGGACAGCGACTTGAGCGGCCGGTTACCGGGACCGGTGACCGGCCGGCCACGACGGCCGTTGTCGAACAGGGCGTCGACCGACTCCTGCAGCATCCGCTTCTCGTTGTTGACGATGATCTCGGGGGCACCGAGGTCGATCAGTCGCTTGAGGCGGTTGTTGCGGTTGATGACGCGGCGGTACAGGTCGTTGAGGTCGGAGGTCGCGAAGCGGCCACCGTCGAGCTGCACCATCGGACGCAGTTCCGGCGGGATCACCGGCACGGCGTCGAGCACCATGCCCATGGGCGAGTTGCCGGACTGCTGGAACGCCGCCACGACCTTCAGGCGCTTGAGAGCACGGAGCTTCTTCTGGCCCTTGCCGCTGCGGATGGTCTCGCGCAGCGACTCGGCCTCGGCATCGATGTCGAAGTTCTCGATGAGCTTCTGGATCGCCTCGGCACCCATGGCACCGGTGAAGTACTCGCCGTAGCGGTCCTGGAGCTCGCGGTAGATCATCTCGTCGACGATCAGGTCCTTCGGCTTCAGCTTCGTGAAGGTCGTCCAGATCTCGTCGAGGCGGTCGAGCTCGCGCTGCGCACGGTCGCGGAGCTGACGCATCTCGCGCTCGCCGCCGTCCTTGACCTTGCGGCGGACGTCGGACTTGGCGCCCTCGGCCTCGAGTTCGGCGAGGTCGGCTTCGAGCTTCTGTGCACGGGCCTCGAGGTCGGCGTCGCGCTGGTCGGCGACCGACTTCTTCTCGACCTCCATCTCGGCTTCGAGAGTGGAGAGCTCGTTGTGGCGCAGCTCGTCGTCGACCGACGTGATGACGTACGCGGCGAAGTAGATGATCTTCTCGAGATCCTTCGGCGCGAGGTCGAGCAGGTAGCCGAGGCGGCTCGGCACACCCTTGAAGTACCAGATGTGCGTCACCGGAGCGGCGAGCTCGATGTGGCCCATACGCTCACGGCGGACCTTGGCGCGGGTCACCTCGACGCCGCAGCGCTCGCAGATGATGCCCTTGAAGCGGACACGCTTGTACTTGCCGCAGTAGCACTCCCAGTCCCGGGTGGGACCGAAGATCTTCTCGCAGAACAAGCCGTCCTTCTCGGGCTTGAGCGTGCGGTAGTTGATGGTCTCGGGCTTCTTGACCTCGCCGTACGACCAGTTACGGATGTCCTCGGCGGTGGCCAGGCCGATCCGGAGTTCATCGAAGAAGTTGACGTCGAGCACGTAACTTCCTTTCCCCTGTGCGGGTTGTATTGCTGCTAGTTGTCGCTATCGCTGCCGGGGCCCGACGCGGTACGCGCCCAGTGGTGTCGGGGTGCGTACCGCGTCGGCTCGGCTCCTAGTTCGCGAGGTCGTCGACCGTGGCCGACTCGTTGCGGGAAAGGTTGATGCCCAGGTTGGCGGCCGCCCGCTCGAGGTCCTCGTCGTCGCCGTCGGCCATCGCGATGGCCGCGCCGTCGCTGGAGAGGACCTCCACGTTCAGGCACAGCGACTGGAGTTCCTTGAGGAGCACCTTGAACGACTCGGGGATACCCGGCTCGGGGATGTTCTCGCCCTTGACGATCGCCTCGTAGACCTTGACGCGACCGACCACGTCGTCGGACTTGATCGTGAGCAGCTCCTGGAGGGTGTAGGCGGCGCCGTAGGCCTGCATGGCCCAGCACTCCATCTCACCGAAGCGCTGACCACCGAACTGTGCCTTACCACCGAGCGGCTGCTGCGTGATCATCGAGTACGGACCGGTCGAACGCGCGTGAATCTTGTCGTCGACCAGGTGGTGCAGCTTGATGATGTACATGTAGCCGACCGACACCGGGTACGGGAACGGCTCGCCGGAGCGACCGTCGAACAGCGTCGCCTTGCCGTCGGGGCCGACCATGACCTCGCCGTCGCGGTTCGGCAGCGTCGAGGACAGCAGACCCGTCAGCTCCTCCTCGCGGGCACCGTCGAACACCGGCGTGGCGATGTTGGTGTCGGGCTCGGCGGCGAGCATCTCATCGGAGAGGTTCTGCGCCCACTCGGGACGGCTGCCGTCGTCGGCCACCTGGATCTGCCAGCCGGCTTTGCCGATCCAGCCCAGGTGCGTCTCGAGGACCTGGCCGATGTTCATACGACGCGGAACACCGTGGGTGTTCAGGATGATGTCGACCGGGGTGCCGTCGGGCAGGAACGGCATGTCCTCCTGCGGGAGGATCTTGCCGATGACGCCCTTGTTGCCGTGGCGGCCGGCGAGCTTGTCGCCGTCCTGGATCTTGCGCTTCTGCGCCACATACACGCGGACGAGCTCGTTGACACCCGGAGGCAGATCGTCGTCGTCCTCGCGCGAGAACACGCGAACACCGATGACCTTGCCGTTCTCGCCGTGGGGCACCTTCAGCGAGGTGTCGCGGACCTCGCGCGCCTTCTCACCGAAGATCGCGCGGAGCAGGCGCTCCTCGGGGGTCAGCTCGGTCTCGCCCTTCGGCGTGACCTTGCCGACGAGGATGTCGCCGTCGCGGACCTCGGCGCCGATGCGGACGATGCCACGCTCGTCGAGGTCGGCGAGGACCTCGTCGGAGACGTTCGGGATGTCGCGGGTGATCTCCTCGGCACCGAGCTTGGTGTCGCGAGCGTCGATCTCGTGCTCCTCGATGTGGATCGAGGTGAGCACGTCCTCCTCCACGAGGCGCTGCGACAGGATGATCGCGTCCTCGTAGTTGTGGCCTTCCCACGGCATGATCGCCACGAGCAGGTTCTTGCCGAGCGCCATCTCACCGTTCTCGGTGCAGGGGCCGTCGGCGAGGACCTGGCCGGACTCGACGCGCTGTCCTTCGTCCACGATCGGACGCTGGTTCGAGCAGGTGCCCTGGTTCGAACGGTCGAACTTGCGCAGACGGTAGGTCTTGCGGGTTCCATCGTCGGCCATGACGGTGATGAAGTCGGCGGAGACCTCTTCGATCACGCCGCTCTTCTCGGTGACGATGACGTCGCCGGCGTCGACGGCGGCACGCAGCTCCATGCCGGTACCGACGATCGGCGACTCGCTGCGCACCAGCGGCACGGCCTGACGCTGCATGTTCGCGCCCATGAGGGCACGGTTGGCGTCGTCGTGCTCGAGGAACGGGATCATGGCGGTCGCGACCGACACCATCTGGCGCGGCGAGACGTCCATGTACTCGACCTGGTCGGCGGAGACGTACTCGATCTCCGCGCCCTTCTTACGGACGAGCACACGCTCGTCCGAGAAGCGGTTGTCGGAACCGATCGGCGAGTTGGCCTGCGCGATGAGGTAGCGGTCCTCCTCGTCGGCGGTGAGGTACTCGACCTCATCGGTGACGACACCGTCGACGACCTTGCGGTAGGGCGTCTCGATGAAGCCGAACGGGTTGACCCGCGCGTACACCGACAGCGAGCCGATCAGGCCGATGTTCGGACCTTCCGGGGTCTCGATCGGGCACATGCGGCCGTAGTGGGACGGGTGGACATCGCGGACCTCGAGGCCGGCGCGCTCACGCGACAGACCGCCGGGGCCCAGCGCCGACAGGCGACGCTTGTGGGTCAGGCCCGAGAGCGGGTTGTTCTGGTCCATGAACTGCGACAGCTGGGAGGTTCCGAAGAACTCCTTGATCGCGGCCACGACCGGACGGATATTGATCAGGGTCTGCGGCGTGATCGCCTCGACGTCCTGGGTGGTCATGCGCTCACGGACCACGCGCTCCATGCGGGACAGGCCCACGCGGATCTGGTTCTGGATGAGCTCGCCGACCGTGCGCAGACGACGGTTGCCGAAGTGGTCGATGTCGTCGACCTCGACGGGAACCTCGACGCCGCCGGGGACGGTCATCTTGTTCTCGCCCGCGTGCAGGCGCACGAGGTACTCGATCGTGGCGACGATGTCTTCCTCGGTGAGGGTGGACGCCTCGATCGGCTGGCCCGTGTTCAGGCCGAGCTTCTTGTTGATCTTGTAACGGCCCACGCGCGCCAGGTCGTAGCGCTTGTCCTTGAAGAAGAGGTTCTCCAGCAGGGTCTGCGCGCTCTCCTTGGTCGGCGGCTCGCCCGGACGGAGCTTGCGGTAGATGTCGAGGAGCGCCTCGTCGGTGCCCGCCGTGTTGTCCTTCTCGAGCGTCGACATCATGATCTCGGAGAACCCGAAACGCTCGACGATCTGCTCGGTGGACCAGCCCAGCGCCTTGAGCAGCACGGTGACCGGCTGACGACGCTTGCGGTCGATACGCACGCCGACGGTGTCGCGCTTGTCGACGTCGAACTCGAGCCAGGCACCGCGGCCCGGGATGACCTTGACGCTGTGCAGGTCCTTCTCGGTGCTCTTGTCGACGTTCTTGTCGAAGTACACACCGGGCGAACGCACGAGCTGCGACACCACGACACGCTCGGTGCCGTTGATGATGAAGGTGCCCTTGTCGGTCATCATCGGGAAATCACCCATGAAGACCGTCTGGCTCTTGATCTCACCGGTGTTGTTGTTGATGAACTCGGCGGTGACGAACAGCGGAGCCGCGTACGTCATGTCCTTGTCCTTGCACTCCTCGACGGAGGCCTTGACCTCGTCGAAGCGCGGATCGGAGAAGGACAGGGACATCGAACCCGAGAAGTCCTCGATGGGCGAGAGCTCGTCGAGGATTTCTTCCAGGCCACCGACGACGTGACCGTCGCCGCGCTCGGCAGCCTTCGCGCGCCAGCGCTCCGAGCCGATCAACCATTCGAACGAATCGGTCTGTAGATCGAGGAGCCCGGGAACTTCGAGGGGTTCGCGAATCTTCGCGAACGACACCCTCGTCGGGGCTCCGGGGATTCCGGCTACTGCCTTGGTCTGGCTAGAGACTGCCAAGATGCGTCCTTCCAGCACCTCACGCGGGCCGCTCCAACCGGTGCGACCGCCGCTGTACCTGCTTCTTCATGTGGGGCGTTTTCGCTGGTCGCAACCCGAACGAGACCCCACCGACGCACCGAAACGGTCTCGCTCGAAAGAGCGAATTCCGACTCGACAATCAGAAGGTGAACAGGAGGCAGCCAGCGCAAAGAACTAACCTACACCTGAGTAGGCGAAATGTCCACAGGGGTGCCTCAAAGAAACCTGGCAAACGACCTCGAGCGGCTCACGAGGAAGCCTTCAGTCGAACAGGCGTACCGATAGAGTGACCGCTCGCGTCGCCTGCGTCAAGACTGCGCGTCCGGAACGATCCGCGCGTCGCGGCCGCGGACGCCCCCGGTGAGGGGGCGATCCGCAGCCGTCGTCACCGGTCGCGGATCTCCGAGACCAGCCATCGTCCGTCCGACTTCTCCATCCTCACCAGCAGCGGTGCGGCCGCACTTCCCTGGGCGATCCCGTCGCCGGTGGCGCTGACGTTGATGTAGGCGGCGACCTCGGCGCGGGTGTCGTCGATCATCGTCACGCCGATGTGCTCGACCATCACCTCGGTGACCGTGCGGGTGTCGATCGCGGCCTTCTTGGTGACGTCCGCGGTCGAGTCGAACTCCTCGAGCCGCTCCGGGGTCAGCAACTCCCGGATCCGGCCGAAGTCCTCGTCGATGGTGCGGTAGTCGTAGCCGTGCATGGTCTCGATCGCGACCTTCGCGGCCTCGGTGACCTCGCGTGTCTCCGCGGTGTCGACCCACGCGACGTTCGAGATCTCGGCGCCGGGGCGGAAGGCTGCGACCGCGGCGATCACCGCGAGCACCACCGCCACCGCACCGACGACGATCACCGGACGCCACCCACCGGAGGCACGCGACCTGCCGGCGTCACCGGCGGGAGGCTCGGGCGGATCAACCGGCTCGGCCGGAGACTCCGTCGGGTGCTCTGCGGGAGTTCCGTCGCCGGCCGCCGGGGCCGACTTCTCCTGCTCCTCGTCCTGCTTGTCGAGCGTCACCTCGGAGGGTCGTGACTGCTCGGCAGAAGTTTCCTCGGCAGAGTTTTGCTCTGCCCGGGTCGGGCGTTCGTCCTCTGCCCGGGTCGGGCGTTCGTCCTCTGCCCGGGTCGGGCGTTCGTCCTCTGCCCGGGTCGGGCGTTCGTCCTCTGCAGGGGTCGCCCGAGGCGGTCGGGACGTGCCGGCGACCTTCGGCCGACGGCGCGGGGGCCCACTGGGGCCGGTCTTCCGTCGCTGCGGGGGCACTACACGTTCTCCTTCGTCGACTTGCCGAACATCACGGGCCCGCCTCACCCTCGGGCGCGGGCGCCCCGTCCGGTGCGGGCTGCGCGCCGGGATCGGGAGCCGGAGCACCGGGGACCGGTCCCGACTCCATCTCGACGGAGGCGAGCGGTTCGATGGTCTCGGCCTTCCACACGTCACCGTCCTTGCGCAGCGACACGAGCACCGGGACCTTGTTGGTCACGAAGTACTCGGGAGTCTGGGTGCGCACGGCCAGGACGACGAGCGCCTTGCCCAGGTCGTCGTCGGTGTTGAGTTCGGTGAGCGTTCCGAACAGCACCTCGGCCGACATGCTGGTGCCGGTCTCCGCGACCCGGGCCCGGATGTCCTCTTCGGTCGCCGCGAGATCGTTGCGCAGGGCGTCGCCGGTGATCGACGACCGCATGTTCTCGATCGACAGGTCGACGTCGTTCGCGTCGACGCTGTTCAGGTTGACGGCCGCCTGCATGGCTCCCGAGAGCGCGGCGTCGCGCGCCTCGGCAGCCGAACGGTCCACCAGGAGCGCGCGCCCCCAGCCGTAGCCGAACCACACCGCCGCCGCGAGGGCGACGACGGCGAGCACCGAGACGACGGCGAGGGCCGCCCTGCGTGCCCCGTCCGGCCCCCGCCCGTCCGCGGACGAGTTGCCGTCGGCGGAGGGGGGCGGGGTGGGCGGAGCGTCGGAGGAAATTGGTGCACTCACTCCACAAACCTACTAACTGCTCACTTCGGGGTGACTCCGAGCAACGGCGCGAGCTGCGTCGCGATCGGATTCAGGTTGAGCTTGTCGGGGTCCTTCTTCGGCTTGAAATCCCAGGGCTGGATCGTGTTCGGATCGGCGAAGACGATGCGGTTCGCGCTGCGCACGCCGGTGACACTGCCCTGCGGCACCTCGCACGAGGCGTTCGTGTTGAACGGGAAGTCCTGCTGGGTCTCGTCGAAGTTCGGATCCTGCGCGCGCATCTGCGCGAGGATCTCCTGCGTCCCCTCGTACCCGATGGTGCACGAAGGCGGATTGTTGGTCTCGAGCACGATGCCCTGACGCACCGCGCCGTCGCCCGGAGCGACCGTACTCGCACTGCCCGCGACGGCGGGAAGGAAGGCCAGCAGCGGCTGCAGAGCGATCGACTGCGGGGCTGCCGCTTCCGCCACCGCCGCGAGGTTGGCGAGGTCGGTGGTCAGGCCCGGGCCGGAGCCCTCGATCAGCTGGGAGAGCTGGTCGCTCGCGTCGGTGCCGGTGTCGATCAGGCGCCGCAGGTCGGGGTCGCTGTCGCGGAGCTGCGCGGTCACCAGATCCAGATCCGAGCTGAACTGCTGGATCGCCGACGACTGGGCGGACTGCGTGTCGAGCACCGTGAGGCTGTCGCGGATGAGCGTAACGGTCTGCGGCAGGTATTCGGTGCCCTTCTCGCTGAGACCGGCGAGCGCGTCGACGAGCACCTGCAGGTCGTCGCCGCGGCCGTCGAAGGCCGCGCCGAGCTCGGTGACGACGGTGCGCAGCGGCTCGAGCGGAACCGAGTACACGAGGTCGTTCGTGCTCAACAGCAGGTCTTCGACCGGCGTGGGCAGATCGTCCTCGGTGCCCTCGATGACGGAGCCCTGTTCGAGATAGGGGCCCTCGTCGTTCGGCGGCTGCAGATCGACGTACTGCTCACCGATCGCCGACCGGTTCGCCACGACGGGACGCGCCGACGCCGGGATCTGCGGTCCGCCGTTGTCGAGGCGCAGTTCGACGTTGATTCCGTCGTCCGTGAGGCTGAGCGCCCCGACTCGACCGACGGGCACCCCACGGTAGGTGACCTCGGCGTTCGGGAAGATGCCACCGCCGGTGGGGAACCGCGCGTCGACGGTGTACTGGCCGAAGCCCATGAGGTTGTCGAGCCGCACGTACCGGGCACCGACGAACACGGTGCCGAGCAGGGCGATGACCACGAACAGCGCGAGCTGCACTTTCACCAGGCGCGATCTCACTGCCCACCCCCGAGTCCGAGCTGATTCAGCAAACCTTCCAGCGGCCCCGGCGGCGGGGCCTCGTCACCGTCGGTGCCGGTGCCGGTGCCGGTATCGGTGTCCGTACCGGCCTCGGTGACCCCCGGGATCTCGATGCCGTCGGGCAGCGACACCCCTTCGGGCAGGGTCACACCGGGCAGACGCGGAGTAGGAAGCACCGGCAGCAACGACACGGTGGGCCAGCCCGGGGCAGGTCCGTTCCCGTCGTAGTACGGGTTGGACGGGTCGACGAGCGGCTTCGGATTGCCGAACTTCGGCTGGCGGTAGACCGGGTCGCCCTGGCCCACACCGAGCGCGGCCAGCGCATCGCCGATCTGCAGGTCGACGAGGAGGAAGAGGTTCACCGAGTTGCCCAGCGCGACCTTCTCGACACCGTCCGGGAACGGCACCGTGGGCACGAAGGAGAGCGCCTCGACGAGATCGTCGCCCGACGCCGCGAGTGCCTGGAGGGTCGGGCGCAGCGCCAGGAGATCGGCGATCAGATCCTCCTTGGACTGATCGAGGACGTCGACACCTGCGGTGCCGAGCCGGTCGAGCTGGCCGAGCAACTGGGTCAGCTGCGGCCGCTGTTGCTCGAGCACCTCGGTCGCGACCGGCAGTTCGTCGAGCACGGCGGCGATCTTGTCGTTCTGCTCCGCGACCCGCACCGTGAGCTCGTCGAGTCCGTCGAGCGCCCGGGTGATGTCGTCGCGTTGCTGTTCGAGACCGGTGATCAGGGTCTCGGCCTGCTCGATGAGGCTGCGCGTGGTTCCCTCGCGGCCGTCGAAGGCCGTCGACAAGTCGTTGACGATCGGCGCGAGCTGGCCGACACCGCCACCGTTGAGCAGCAGCGACAGCGCGCCGAGCACCGGTTCGAGTTCGGTGGCGTGCCGGGTGCGGTCGAGCGGGATCACGTCGCCGTCGGCGAGCCGGCCCGTCGGGGGCTCGTCCTCCGGAGGCGTGAGCTGCACGAACTTCTCACCGAGCAGACTCGACTGTTCGACGCTCGCGAGCGCGTTCGCCGGCAGGTCGACGCTCGAGTCGAGCACGATGCCGACGTCGGCGGTCCACCCGAAATCGGATGCGACCGAGATCGATTCGACGCGCCCGACCGGCACACCGTCGACCTTCACGCTCGACTGCGGAACCAGGTCGAGCACGTCGTCGAACTGGATGGACAGACGGATCGGATCGCTACCCACGTCGGCGCCGCCGGGCAACGGGACGTCGGACAGACCTCCGCACCCCGTGACCGTCACCGCGACCACACACGCGGCCGCTCCGAAGACACCTGTGCGGCCCATCCTCTTCGCGCCGCTCACCGATCTCCTCCCCGGAGGTCGAGCCGAGGCGAGACCACGCCGGGCACCGTGCCCGGGGTGACCTGCCGCTGGATGTTCTCACCGCTCAGGACACCGAACGGCAGGATCAGATCCGGGGACCGCTGGTCCTCGGTGATCTGCGTGGCGACGTCGCGGCACCGGTCGATCAGCGGCTGCATCTGCCGGCCGAGCTGCTCGAAACGCTCGTCGCCGGGCACGAGATTGCCGAGATCGATGAGCTTGCACACCGCTCCCGCAGGGTCCTGCAGGTCGGGCAGCACGAGCCGCGATGCGAGCACACCTGCTTCGGCGTCGTACGAGTTGACGAGGTTGCTCACCGCGAGCGGGAGCAGCGTCAGCGAATTCACGAGTTCCTGCCGGCGGTTAGCCAGGGTCTCCGTGATCGGCACGAGTGCGTCGACGTTGTCCTTCACGGCCGCCTGGTTGTCGCGCACGAACGTCGCGACGTCGCCGAGCGTGACCGACAGCGTGTTCAGCGCCTCACCGAGGTTCTGCCGCTCCCCCGCCAGGAATCCCGACAGGTCCGAGAGCTGCGCATTGAACTGGCGCACCTGCTCGTCGTTGGCCGCGAGAGCACTGACGAACACCTGCAGGTTCTCGATCGTGCCGTAGAGGTCGTCGCGCGACTGGTCGAGCGTGCGCGCGGCGGCCGACAGGTTCTCGATGCTCTGCCCGAGGGCCTCACCGTTGCCGGCGAGGTTCTCCGCACCGACTTCGACGAAGTCGGTCAGCGCGCCCTCGCGGTTCGCGCCGTCGGGACCGAGCGCGCGGGAGAGCTCGTCGATGCTCGCGTAGAGCTCGTCGACCTCCACAGGGGTGGCGGTGCGCTCGCGGTCGATCACCGCACCGCTGCTCATCGTGTCGCCACCGGTGTAGGCAGGGGTGAGCTGTACGTAACGGTCGGCGACGACCGACGGGGTGATCTGCACGGCGCGGGCGTCGGCCGGGATGTCGACGCCGCGGTTCACCCGCAGACCGACCTTCACGAGGTCGCCCTGCGGTTCGACGGAGGTCACCTTCCCCACCTCGACGCCGAGCACCCGCACGTCGGAGCCCTCGTAGATGCCGACGGCATTGTCGAAGTAAGCGGTGATCTCGGTGGTGCCCAGTCGGGCGAACAGCCACCAGCCCGCTCCGGCCAGGGCCACTGCGACCGCCACGACGGCCGCGATCAGCGCGATGCGCCCGCGATTGCTGCGGGACTCGCCGTTCTCGGCGTGTGCCATCAGTTGACCCCTTCCAGGCGGCGACCGGGCTCGCGGTAACCGGGGATCTCCGGCAGGCCCGGCGGGGTCAGGTTCACGACGACCTGGTCGAACCACCGGCCGTTGCCGACGACGTTGGTGTAGACACGCACGAACGGCTCGTACAGCTCCATGGCCCGATCGAGGTTGTCGTTGTTTTCCTGGAGGACGTCGACGACGCCGCGCAACTGCTGCAGGGCGGGACCGATGGTCTCGCGGTTCTCCTCGACGAGCCCGGAGAGCTCGGCCGACAACCGCTTGGTGCCATCGAGCAACTGGGAGATCGCCTCCTGCCGATTGTTCAGTTCCGCGACGAGCAGCGCACCGTCGGAGAGCAACCGGTTGAACTCGGCGTTGCGGTCGGCGAGCACCTTCGAGACATTGCCGGTCGCGTCGAGGAGCTTCTTCAGCTCCTGGTCACGACTCGCGACGGTCTCGGACAGGCGGCTGATGCCGTCGAGCGAGGCCCGGATGTCGTCGGGTGTCTCCGAGAACGCCTCCGACAGGGTCTGGAAGCCGGTCGCGAGCTGCTCGGAATCGATCTCGCCGAGGGTCGTGGCCGCCGACGAGAACGCTTCGATCACGTCGTACGGCGCGACCGTCCGGTCGAGCGGGATCCGGTCGTCCGGGTCGAGCACCTCCGTACCCCGGGGCTCGAGTGCCAGATACTTCTGTCCGAGGATCGTCTTGATCTGGATGGAGGCCGCCGTGTCGTTCCCGACCCATGCGTCCTGGACCTTGAACGAGACGATCACGCGGTCGCCCTCGAGGTCGACTCCGGTGACCTTGCCGACCTTCACGCCGGCGATACGCACCTCGTTGGTGGGTTTGAGACCCGCGGCCTCGCTGAACTCGGCCTCGTAGGTCGCGCCCGCCCCGATAATGGGCAGTTCGTCGAGGAAGAAGGCGGACAGTGTCCCCAGCAGCACCACGACGATGCCCAGGGCACCGGCGGCGGCCGGACTGCGACGTTTGCTCATCGTCCCTGCAACTCCTGCATCCCCTCTTGCGAGCAACGCTTCGCCGCATTCGTGTAGATGGGTTGGTTCACGGTGGGCAGCCCCGTCGGCAGATTCAGATACGGGACCGAACCGGGACCTGCGATGATGTCGATACCGCACAGGTAGAACTGGAACCACGAACCGGAGCTGGCCACGCGCCCGAGCTTGTCGAGCTTGACCGGCAACGTCTCGAGGACGCGGTCGACCTCGTCGCGGTTCGCGTTGAGATTCGAAGTGACCTGTTCGAGCGCCGTGATCGACTGTGCGATCGACGGGCGGGTGGGCTCGAGGACGTCGGAGACCGCGTCGGTCAGCCCCGCCATCGACGCCACGGCCGAACCGACGGTCGCCCGGTCGGCCGACAACCCGCTGACGAGTGCCTGCGTGTTGACCAGCAGCGAATCGAGCTGCTCGTCGCGCTGGTCGATCGTGGCCAGGACGGTGTTGAGGTTGTCGATCACCGCACCGATCACGCGGTCCTTGTCGGCGATGGTGTTGGTCAGCGACGCGGTGCTGCGCACCAGATCGTCGATCGTTCCGGCCTCACCCTGGAAGACCTGGATGATCTGGAACGAGAGCTTGTTGACGTCGTCGGCGCTCAGCGTCTGGAACAACGGCCGGAAGCCGTCGAAGAGCGTCGTGAGGTTCACCGCCGGCTTCGTACGCTCGATCGGGATCGTATCGCCGCCCGTGATCTTCTCGCCCTGCGCGCCCTCACCCTGACCGAGCGCGATGTAACGCTGGCCGACGAGATTGCGGAACCGGATGGTCGCGGTGGCACCGGCCGGGAGCCAGTCGCGCTCCTCGAGCGAGAAGGTGACCCGCGCCTGCCGTTCGTCGAAGACCGAGATCTCCTCGACCTGCCCCACGCGGACACCCGCGATGCGGATGTCGTCGCCCTTGTTGAGTGAGGTGACGTCGGAAAAGATCGCGTGGAACTTCGTTCCTCCCCCACCGCCGACATTGGCGATGGTCGCGGCGAGGACACCGGTCGCGAGGACGGTGACCACGGCGAACACGATGAGTTTGATCAGGGGTGCTGCGAGACCTCTCACTGGAAGCTCACCTCCGTACCGCGGATCGCCGGAGCGCCGAGCCGGGTGGTCCAGGACGGGACCTCCTCGGGGTCGACACCGGTGGCCTGTCCGTAGATGACGTCGAGCGTGTCCTGTTCCAGACGCGAGCCGGCGTACGAGACGGGAGTCGCGCCGCCGTCCGAGGTGCCGATGATCTCACCGACGTCGTCGGGGACGCCGGATCCTGCCGGGGCAGGGAAGAAATCGATGGTCTCGGGGCCGGGATTACGCGACGGCACCTGGTACGAACCGTCGTTGATCGAACCGCCCGGATACTGCGGGAAGTTGCGGCCGGGCGCGGTCACGTCGTCGTAGCAGGCCGGTCCGCGATCGTCGAGCAGACGGGGTTCGTCCTGGTTCGGCAGGTAGCGGCCCTTCGGGTTCGTGAACTGGATGTTCGCGCGCACACCCGGGAACGGATCGTCGGCCGCGAGCAGATCGACGGCGGCCGGCTTCGCGTCGGCGAATCCCTCGAAGGTGCACGGGAAGGACGGCGAGTAACGGGCGAGCAGCTGCAGCGCCTCCTTCGAATCGGCGGACAGCGTGATGATCGAGTTCGAGTTCTGCTCGATGAAATCGGCCGTCTGCGACGACGCTCCCGTCGCGCTCGCAAGCAGCGTGCGGATCTGGTTCTGCTGTTCGACGACCGTGCCACCCGTCGTGCGCAGGTTGTTCAGCGCCTCGACGAGATCCGGTGCGGCCTCGGAGTAGGTCTGCGAGAAATCGGCGAGTCCGCGCAGATCCTCCTGCAGTGTGGGCAGTTCGCCGTTCACCTCGCGGAAGATCTGTTCGAGGTCGTCGACCGTCTGTCCCAGCTTCTCGCCGCGTCCGCTCAGTCCCTGGGCCAGGGCGCCGAGCGTGTTGGCGAGGTCCTGCGGCGGGACGGCCTCGAGGAGCGGGAGCAGCCCGTCGAGCACGTCGCCGAGTTCGACGGTGCGCTCGCTCGTGTCCTGCACCAGCACATCGCCGTTCGTGACGGGACGCCCCGGATCGTCGGGGATGATCAGCGAGACGTAGCGCTCACCGAAGAGGGTCTTCGGCAGCAGCTGTGCGGTGGCGTTGACCGGGATCAGTTCGGCCTTGTCGGGGTCGAGCGCAAGATGCGCGGTGACGTCGCCGCCTTCCGCGCTCGTTCCGCGGACCTCGCCGACGAGCACACCGCGTGCCTTGACGTCGGCGTTGAGCGGCAGGGCGTTGCCGATGCTGTCGGTGCGGAGGTCGACCTTCACGACCTTCGTGAACGTCTTGTTGTACATCGCGATCGTGACGTACAGGAACAGCGCCAGCACCACGAAGAAGATCAATCCCAGGGTGCGGCGACGCAAGGGCGAAGTGGTCGTGTCGCTCATCCGGCCACCCTCACCGTGGTCGTCGTGCCCCAGATCGCGAGGCTGAGGAAGAAGTCGAGGATCGCGATCGTCACGATCGCGGTACGTACCGCGCGGCCCACGGCCACCCCGACGCCGGCGGGACCGCCGCTGGCGTGGAAACCGTAGTAGCAGTGGATGAGGATGACCACGAACGCGAAGACCAGCACTTTCGCGAACGAATACAACACATCCTCCGGTGGGAGGAACAGATAGAAGTAGTGGTCGTACGAGCCGCTCGACTGGCCGTTGAACAGCGTGCTGATCGTGCGGGTCGCGAGATAGGCCGCGAGGAGACCGATGATGTACAGCGGGATCACGGCGACGAAGCCGGCGATCATCCGGGAGGTCACCAGGAACGGCAGCGACGGCACGGCCATCACCTCGAGGGCGTCGATCTCCTCGCTGATCCTCATGGCACCGAGCTGTGCCGTGAAGCCGCAGCCCACGGTCGCCGACAACGCGAGCGCCGCGACGATCGGGGCCAGTTCACGGGTGTTGACGTAGGCCGAGAGGAAGCCGGTGAGCACCGACGAGCCGAGCTGCTCGAGCGCGGCGTAACCCTGCAGACCCACGACGACGCCGGTGAAGCCGGACATCATCGCGATGACGCCGATGGTGCCACCGATCACGGCGAGTGCACCGCTGCCGAAGGTGACCTCGGCGAGCAACCGCAGGACTTCCTTGCGGTAGTGGGTGAGGGTTCGCGGGGTCCACGCGACGGCGCGCGCGTAGAAGGACATCTGGTCCCCCGCGCGGTCGAGCACGTTCAGCGGTGCGCGCACCGCTCGGCGACCCCGGAGAAGAACGAGATCTCCGCGGCCTCTGGAGACTGTCATCTGGTCAGGATCCCTTCGCAGGAACGATCTGCAGGTACACCATCGTCAGGATCAGGTTCGCGAAGAAGAGCAGCAGGAACGTGATGACGACAGTCTGGTTCACGGCCTCCCCCACGCCCTTCGGGCCTGCACCGGGGTGCAGCCCCTTGTAGGACGCGACGACGCCGGCGATCAACCCGAAGATCGCAGCCTTGAGTTCGGCGACGTAGAGGTCGGGTAGCTGCGCCAGGGCGGAGAAGGAGGCGAGGTAGGCGCCGGGGGTACCGCCCTGCAGCACCACGTTGAAGAAGTAGCCGCCGGCGATGCCGATCACGGAGACGAGACCGTTGAGCAGGAGCGCGACGAGCACCATCGCCAGTACTCGCGGGACGACGAGGCGCTGGATGGGATTGATGCCCAGCACCTCCATCGCGTCGATCTCCTCGCGGATCGTCCGCGATCCGAGGTCGGCGGTGACCGCGGAGCCGGCGGCACCGGCGATCAGCAGAGCCGTCACGATCGGACTGCCCTGCTGGATGACCGCCAGGACGCTCGCGGCACCGGTGAACGATTCGGCGCCGAGCTGCTTGATCAGCGAGCCGGTCTGCAGCGACACGACGGCGCCGAACGGGATCGCGACGAGCGCCGTCGGAAGAATCGTGACACTGGCGATGAACCACGCCTGTTCGATGAATTCCCGGAACTGGAACGGTCGGCGGAAGGTGTTCCGCACGACGTCGACGAACAGTTCGACGATGTTGCCGGCCTGGGTGAGTGCGCCGTGAACCGGCCGCACGAGCGAGCTGCCCGCCCCCATCTACTCTCCTACTTCTCCAGCCTGCGGCTGTACCACTGCTGACGCTGTACCACTGCTGCGGCTGGTGCTACTGCTGGGCCTGCTGCTCGTATCTCTCTCCGGTATAGGCGGGAATGATCTGGGTGTCGTCGTCGGCATAGCCCCGGGCTGTGTGGGGCGCGCCGTTGTGATCGAGCGACTCGAGGATGGCGCTCTGGGCGGCCGGGGGCAGGTTGTGCAGGATCGACCGCACCCGCTCCTGCCGACGCGCCACCGCCTGCCGCTCCGGCATCCCCGGAGTCGCCTGCATCTGCGGCACGATCCCCTCGACGTCGTCCACACCACCGGCATGATGACCCGCCTCGACGAGCGCCTGCTCGTGCGCCATCGTCGCCTCGTCCTTCTCCTCCGACATCCCGATCGGACCGATCATCGTGCCGTTGAGGAACTGCTTGACCACCGGCTCATCCGACGTCAGCAACACCTCACGCGGACCGAACATCACCAACTGCCGGCGGAACAACATCCCGATGTTGTCCGGCACCGTGCGCGCCAGATTGATGTTGTGCGACACGATCAGGATCGTCGCATCGATCTCCGCATTGATATCGATCAACGTCTGCGAAATATAGGTCGTGCGCACCGGATCGAGACCCGAATCCGGCTCGTCCACCAGAATGATCTCCGGATCCAACACCAACGCCCGCGCCAGACCGGCGCGCTTCCGCATCCCCCCGGAGATCTCCCCGGGCAACTTGTCCTCGGCGCCGAGCAGACCGACGAGCTCGAGCTTGCTCATCACGATCTGCCGGATCTCCGACTCGGACTTGCGGGTGTGCTCACGCAACGGGAAGGCGACATTGTCGTAGAGGTTCATCGACCCGAACAACGCACCGTCCTGGAACAGCACCCCGAACAACTTGCGGATCTCGTAGAGCTCCTTCGAGGAGCACTGCAGGATGTCGGTGCCGTCGATGACGATCGCGCCCTCCTCCGGGCGCAGCAGACCGATCAACGACTTGAGGAACACCGACTTACCGGTACCCGACGGCCCGAGCAACGCGGACACCTCACCGGCCGGCAACGTCAACGTCACGTCCTGCCAGATACGTTGCGAGCCGAAGGACTTGGTCAGTCCCTCGACGGAAACCTCGACTCCCACGATCACCTCCGCTGTCCGATACCGTCGCCCCCGTGTGGGTTGGGCCACTCTATCGCATGGATAGTGGTACCTGTGACACGCGATCCTACTCATGAGTAAGGACGTTGTACAAGGGGGTACGCGTGTCTCGACTTACGCCGTGACCTGCATGAACACGGCGTAGATGTCGATTTCTGCCGATAACGGACATATCACTCGGCATTCATGCCCGAAATGCAGAAGGGCCGTTTCCGCGAAATGAATTCGCGGAAACGGCCCTGTGCGGAACCGTTCCGGAGAGCGTCGGAACGCTCGACGGAAAGTTCGGAAACCGTCTTACTTGACCGTGACCTTGGCGCCGGCCTCTTCGAGCTTGGCCTTGGCAGCGTCGGCAGCATCCTTGGCGACCTTCTCGAGGATCGGCTTCGGAGCACCCTCGACGAGGTCCTTGGCTTCCTTCAGGCCCAGGCCGGAGACGATCTCGCGAACGACCTTGATGACCTGGATCTTCTTGTCGCCGGCACCCTCGAGGATGACGTCGAACTCGTCCTGCTCGGACTCGGCCTCGGCAGCAGCGGCCGGAGCACCGGCGGCAGCGACGGCAACCGGAGCAGCAGCGGTGACCTCGAAGGTCTCCTCGAATGCCTTGACGAACTCCGAGAGCTCGAGCAGGGTCAGTTCCTTGAACGCGTCGAGCAGCTCTTCGGTGGTGAGCTTCGCCATGGTGGCGGTCCTTCCTGATAAGTCCCATGTCGCTGATCCGCGACCGGATGGGATGGTGCGTGCCGGAGCACGCGTGGATGTATCTTTCGCGGTGATGCAGATTCGCAGTGATGCGGATCAGCGTCAGGCGGCTTCTTCGCCCGCCTTCTTCTCCTGCAGAGCGGCCGCGAGGCGGGCCACCTGCGAAGCGGGGGCGTTGAACAGGCCTGCGGCCTTTGCCAAGTTGCCCTTCATCGCGCCGGCGAGCTTGGCCAACAGCACCTCGCGGGACTCGAGGTCCGCGATCTGGTTGACCTGCTCCACGGACAGCGCAGCGCCGTCCATGTAGCCGCCCTTGATGACGAGAGCCTTGTTGTCCTTCGCGAAGTTCTTCAGAGCCTTCGCAGCATCCACCGCTTCGCCCTTGACGAACGCGATGGCGGTCGGACCGACGAACAGATCGTCGAGACCCTCGACGCCCGCCTCAGCGGCGGCACGCTTGACCAGGGTGTTCTTGGCGACGGAGTAGGTGGCACCCTCTCCGAGAGCGCGACGCAGCTCGGTCAGACTTCCCACCGACAGACCACGATATTCCGTGATCACGGCAGCGGTGGAGGTCTTGAACTGCTCGGTGATCTCCGCAACTGCGGAAACCTTCTCGGGCTTTGCCATACTTCGCCTCCTCTCAGTAACAGTCGTTTTCCCGGTGTCCCGAGTGGGACGCCCCACCGGACGACCGCCGGGACCGGAAAACGACGAACGCCCCGGCGCAGGGCACACGGGGCATACAAGGAGGAGGAACTCGAATGCACCCGGAAGGCACATCGCGGTTCGTATCTCCCCTAACCTCGTCCTCCTGCGTGGGCCGCCGGACAACTCCGGACCTTCAACCGATCCGCACGCGGATTCGGTGACCAACGGTCTTGGGTAGAACATGATCGGGGTGAAGATCGGCGCACGCCGAACTACCCCACCACTGTAGCGGACGATGTGCACGAGATGCAAAACGGCCGGCACAGCGATGCTGTACCGGCCGCTTCAGGACGCACATCCACTGCGTGCAGTGCGAATTACTCCGCGGTCTCGAGGAGGTTGCGGGTGCGCTGCGGATCCACCGGGATGCCCGGGCCGGTGGTCGTAGCGATCGTGACCTTCTTGATGTAGCGGCCCTTCGCGCTGGACGGCTTGGCGCGGAGCACCTCGTCCAGAGCAGCAGCGTAGTTCTCGACCAGCTTGGTCTCGTCGAACGAGGCCTTGCCGATCACGAAGTGCAGGTTGGCGTTCTTGTCGACGCGGAAGCTGATCTTGCCACCCTTGATGTCGGTGACGGCCTTCGCGACGTCCGGGGTGACCGTGCCCGTCTTCGGGTTCGGCATCAGACCACGGGGACCGAGGACGCGGGCGATACGACCGACCTTCGCCATCTGGTCGGGGGTCGCGATCGCGGCGTCGAAGTCCAGCCAGCCGCCCTGGATGCGCTCGATCAGATCCTCGGCGCCCACGACGTCGGCACCTGCGGCCTCGGCCTCGGCAGCCTTCTCGCCCACCGCGAAGACGATGACGCGAGCGGTCTTACCCGTGCCGTGCGGCAGGTTGACCGTGCCGCGCACCATCTGGTCCGCCTTGCGGGGATCCACACCGAGTCGCATGGCGACCTCGACGGTGGCGTCGTAGTTCTTCGAGCTGGTCTCCTTCGCGAGCTTCGCAGCTGCGAGGGGGCTGTACAGGTTGTCCGAGTCGATCTTCTCGGCCGCGGCGAGGTATGCCTTGCTGCGCTTTGCCATGTTCTTTCCTAACTTCTCACCGGCAGGTGAATGGTTCGGGCGTGGTAGCGGGCCTGGCCGGCCCTCCCACGAGTGCTATGCAAGCCCGGGGACGGAGCCCCGGAACAGCGAGGGGCTCAGCCCTCGACCGTGATGCCCATCGACCGAGCGGTGCCGGCGATGATCTTCGCGGCAGCCTCGATGTCGTTGGCGTTCAGGTCTTCCTGCTTGGTCTTGGCGATCTCGCGCACCTGATCCATGGTCACCTTGGCGACCTTGGTCTTGTGCGGCTCGCCGGAGCCCTTCTGCACGCCTGCGGCCTTGAGCAGGAGCTTCGCGGCCGGCGGAGTCTTCAGCTTGAAGTCGAACGAACGGTCCTCGTAGACCGTGATCTCGACCGGCACGACGTTGCCACGCTGCGACTCGGTCGCCGCGTTGTACGCCTTGCAGAACTCCATGATGTTGACGCCGTGCTGACCCAGCGCGGGGCCGACCGGCGGAGCCGGGTTGGCCTGGCCGGCCTGGATCTGGAGCTTGATGAGCCCGGCGATCTTCTTCTTCTTGGGGGGCATCTCTATTCCTAGTTTCGTGCTCGGTGTGGTTCTTGCGTACTGCTACTGCAAGCTTGTGCGCGCCGGATGCCGGCGCCGTCGGATCCTGGGGATCGTCAGATCTTCGACACCTGGTTGAACGACAACTCCACGGGAGTCTCACGGCCGAAGATCGACACCAGGACCTTGAGCTTCTGCTGCTCGGCGTTGACCTCACTGATGGAGGCGGGCAGCGTCGCGAACGGGCCGTCCATCACGGTGACCGACTCGCCGACCTCGAAGTCCACCTCGATGGCGGGCTTCGCAGCGGCGGCGGGAGCCTGCTCGCCTGCGGTCGAAGCACCGGCCGCCGGCTTCTTCTTCGCCTGCTGCGGGAGGAGGAACTTCACGACCTCCTTGATCGTCAGCGGCGACGGACGCGACGTGGCTCCGACGAAGCCGGTCACGCCGGGGGTGTTCCGGACGGCGCCCCACGACTCGTCGTTGAGTTCCATCCGGACGAGGATGTAGCCGGGCAGGACCTTGCGGTTGACCTGCTTGCGCTGACCGTTCTTGATCTCGGTGACCTCTTCGGTCGGCACCTCGACCTGGAAGATGTACTCGGTGAGGTCGAGGTTCTGGACGCGGGTTTCGAGGTTGGTCTTGACCTTGTTCTCGTAGCCGGCGTAGGAGTGCACGACGTACCAGTCGCCGGGCTCGCGCCGCAGTTGCTTCTCGAGGGCCTCGGCCGGGTCGACCTCGTCCTCTTCGGCGGCGGCGTCGTCGGTGCCCTCCGCTGCGTCGGAGACCTCGACATCGGTCTCGGCATCGGTGCCGGACTCGACAGCAGCGTCGGACTCGGAGACCTCGGTGTCCGCATCCGCCGACTCGGCCGTCACGTCGTCAACCAAGGCCTCGTCCGAAACGTGCTCCTCGGCCGAAGCCTCGTACGAGTCGTTCTCGGGGGTGCTCACCGGGCACTTTCCTCTCGTCGATCACATTTTTCGTCTCGCGCGGACAGGCGCTAACCGAACAACCAGCTGACGCCCTGTACGAACGCCAGATCCAATCCGAAGATGAACGCCGTCATGACGGTCACGAACGCAAGGACCACGAGCGTGTAGGTGGTCAACTGCTTGCGGTTGGGCCAGATCACCTTGCGGAGCTCGGCGATGACCTCACGGAAGAAGCGCACGAGTCGCTTGAAGATGTTCTCGGACTTCGCGGCGGGACGATCGCTCACGGCCGTGGCCGAACGCGACGTCTTCTTCATGGACACCGCACTCGTCGTGGATGCCGAGGGATCGGCTGCACCACGACGGGTGGCCCGCTTGCCGGTCGGCCGAGCAGCCGCGGAAGAACCGTCGGGGGTCGCGCCGGTAGCCGTTCCAGCGTCGCCGGGAATATTCCCTGCGGTGCCGCTGTGGCGCTGACCGCGCTCCTCGCTCACATCGTTCCTCTCGGTCGCTGGCAGTCCGGGGGCAGGGGCGACAGGACTTGAACCTGCAACCTGCGGTTTTGGAGACCGCTGCTCTGCCAATTGAGCTACGCCCCTCTGGTCGGACATCCACACTCGTACGAAGCGAGTGTCCGGAACCGACCCATCTGCGACCACATGACACGCGCGCTACCCCCGTCGGGCCGTTACGGCCTTCGTAGAGCAGCGCGCTGCTATGCGATCCCAGAAGCCTAAGTGTACTGCATTGCCCCGGGACAAACCCAATCCGCTCGGCCGTCAGGCCAAACGGACCGTTGCCGTGGCGCGACCGAAGATCTTACGACCGTCGGACTTCGCCACGATAGCGACCACTGCTGTCTTGCTCTCCGCGTCCACCGACTTGATCTTGCCGGTGAACTCGATCTCGGCGGCCTTGACGGCCTCCACATATATCGGACTGGTGAACCGAACATTGTATTCGGTCACCGCGCCGGGGTCTCCCAACCACTCCGTGACGAAGCCGGCCGCGATGCCCATCGAGAGCATGCCGTGCCCGACGACGTCGCGCAAGCCGGCCAGTTCGGCCACCTTGTCGCTCCAGTGGATCGGGTTGGGATCACCCGACACACCTGCATAGTTGACCAGATTTCCGCGCGTGAGCGTGACGACCTTCGACGGAAGCTCGTCCCCTACCGCGACATCCGCGAAGCTACGGAGTGTCACTGTGCATCACCACATCCTTGACCGCGTGCGCGATGTTGTCGTCGACCTCGCCACCGGAACGCGCGACGAGCGTCGTCCAGGAGGTGAGCACGAGATTGTCGTACTGATCCGTGATCACGTTCTTGGTGGTGATGATGTCGCTGCCGGCAGCTTGCCGGAAATCGTCGAGGTAGACGTCGCAGAACAGCCTGTCGCCGGCCTGGATCGGGCGGTGGTAGACCATCCGCTGGTCGGTCTGCATGATCTGGCTCAGGTCGTAGCCGGTGACGACCTCTTCGAACAGCTTGCGCTGCGCGATCATGCCGACGATCGAGACGAAGGTCAGCGGCGCGATCACTCCGTCATATCCCAGCCCCCGGGCTGCGTCGTCGTCGTGATGGGCCGGATGCGAATCGCGCACGGCACGGGCGTACTCGCGGATCTTCTCGCGACCGACCTCGTAGTAGTCGCCCACCCGGTAGTGGTGACCGACCATGGACTTGGCGTGCGCGGCGGCATCGAACGGGATCCCGGCCTGTTCGGTCGCGTCCACCGATTCCTGGTTCTCGAGTATGTTCGTCATACGCAAAACCTCCGCAATTCCGACGACGCCAACTGGCACGGTCGGTATTGCGGAGACCTTATGCGTCGACGTCGTTGCGACCGGCTACTTGGACTCGCGGTGCGACTGGTGCGTACCGCAGTTCGGGCAGAACTTCTTCAGCTCGAGCCGGTCGGGGTCGTTGCGACGGTTCTTCTTCGTGATGTAGTTGCGGTGCTTGCACACCTCGCAGGCCAAGGTGATCTTCGGCCGAACGTCAGTAGAGGAGGCCACGGGATGCCTTCTTTCGCGTCAATCCGATCAGTATCGATCAGGGTGGATCAATGAACTTTTGGTAGCGGTGACCGGACTTGAACCGGCGACGCAACGATTATGAGTCGTTTGCTCTACCAACTGAGCTACACCGCCTCGGTGCCGAGTGTCGCTACGAAGGCGGCACCTCAATCCAGCGAGCCCCCTGACGGAATCGAACCGTCGACCTTTTCCTTACCATGGAAACGCTCTGCCGACTGAGCTAAGGGGGCGTGGCCTCCGGAGCATCTCTGCTCGCTGCGGCCTCCAAAAGATTACACACACTCGGTCCTGGTGCAAAATCCGCTGGTAGAGGCGCATAAACGCCGCTCCTCTCCGACCTCTGCCCACCCGCACCCACCCGTGCCCACACATACGCGCGCGGCGGGCCGGCGGGAGGCATCGGGCGCGAGGCGGAACGGCACCGCGTGCCGAGCCACCCGGAACCTCGGGGAGAGCAGGACCCACACCCCGGAGCCCGCACCGAAGGGCCCCGGAATGCAGAACAGCCCCGGTTCCGAAGAACCGGGGCCGTTCCGGTGGCAGGTGTAGGATTCGAACCTACGTAGGCGTAAGCCGACGGATTTACAGTCCGCTCCCATTGGCCGCTCGGGCAACCTGCCGGGGTGCGATCGGGACCGCGTCCTCGATGCGTTTGGAAGAATACAACGCATACCCCCCCGAAACGCAAACCGAGTGGTCACAGCTCCGCGCGACCCGATAGCGTCGGGTGGACAGAACCCTTACAGACCGACCCCGAAGTGGAGTGAGACGTGGCTGATTCGTCGTTCGATGTGGTGAGCAAGGTCGACCGCCAGGAAGTGGACAACGCGCTGAACCAGGCGGCGAAGGAGATCGCCAACCGCTTCGATTTCCGGAACACCGGGGCGCACATCGAGTGGTCGGGCGACGAGGCCATCACGATCTCGGCCGAGACCGAGGACCGCGCGCTCGCCGCGCTCGAGGTCTTCAAGGAGAAGCTGATCCGCCGCGACCTGTCCCTCAAGTCCTTCGACGCCGGCGAGCCGACGCAGTCCGGCAAGGTCTACAAGATCACCGGCACGCTGGTGCAGGGCATCAGCCAGGAGAATGCCAAGAAGATCTCCAAGCTCATCCGTGACGAGGGCCCGAAGGGCGTCAAGGCGCAGATCCAGGGCGAGGAGCTGCGCGTGAGCAGCAAGAAGCGCGACGACCTGCAGGCCGTCATCTCGCTGCTCAAGAACGCCGACCTCGACATCGCCCTGCAGTTCGTCAACTACCGCTAGTACGTCGACCACTGCCGACGACGCCCTCTCCTACGACTCCGCCCGCGACCGTCGTCGCGGGCGGAGTCGTCTGGGATGTCGTCTGTGGGGTGCCGTCCGGTCAGCGGATCCCGGCCATGCGCTCGAGCCGTTCGATGCGGTCGGCCATCGGCGGGTGCGTCGAGAACAGCCGGCTCATCTTGTCGCCCGCCCGGAACGGGTTGGCGATCATCAGGTGCGACTGGGCCGCGAGTTTCGGTTCGGGTGGCAGCGGCGCGGCCTGCGTGCCGAGAGCGAGCTTGCGCAGCGCCGACGCGAGGGCCAGCGGGTCGCCGGTGAGCTCGGCACCGGACTGGTCGGCCTGGTACTCGCGCGACCTCGACACAGCGAGTTTGACGACCGACGCCGCGATGGGGCCGAGCAGGGAAACCAGCAGCAGCGCCAGTGGGTTCGCGCCACCCTCCCGGTTGCCGAAGGCCGAGGCGAAGAACGCGAAGTTCGCCAGGCCCGAGATGACGGCAGCCATCGCGCCGGCGACCGACGAGATGAGGATGTCGCGGTTGTAGACGTGGGCGAGTTCGTGGCCGAGCACCGCGCGCAGTTCCCGTTCGTTCAGGATCTCCAGGATGCCCGTCGTGCAGCACACGGCGGCGTTTCGCGGGTTACGACCCGTGGCGAACGCGTTGGGGGCGTTGGTGGGGCTGATGTAGAGCCGCGGCATGGGCTGGTGCGCCGCGGTCGCGAGTTCACGCACGATCCGGTACATCGCCGGTGCCTGCACCTCGGTGACCGGCTGGGCGTGCATCGCCCGCAGGGCGAGCTTGTCGCTGTTGAAGTACGCGTAGCCGTTCATGCCGACGGCGAGCACGATCGATATCAGCAGGATCGTCGAATTGCCGAACAACGCTCCGACGAACACGATCAGCGCGGACATTCCGATCAACAGACCGGCCGTCTTGAGACGGTTCGAGTATCCGTGCACGTCGCACCCCTTCCGCACCACGATTTCCCACTCATTCGTCCAACGAACGAGCGAACGGCGCGGTTCCCGCCCCGACCGGGGCGGGACGACACGACGGTCCGTCAGCCGACGCGGGCGACGGTGAAGTCCACGAGGCGACGCAGCGCCTCGTTCGCCGACCCCTGCGGCAGGGCATCGAGTTCGGCGTGAGCGCGGGCGGCGTAGGTCGCGAGAGTCGCCTTCGCCGCATCCATCCCCGGCGAGCGGACGAGCAGTTCGAGCGCCTCCGCGACGTGCGCTTCGTCCTCGATGGGACCGACGAGCAGTTCACGCAGACGATCCGCCTCCGGTCCGGTCTCCCGCAGCGCGTAGAGCACCGGCAGGGTGTACACACCCTCGCGGAGATCGGTTCCGGGGGTCTTGCCCGACTCCGTGGTGTCGGACGCGATGTCGATGATGTCGTCGACGATCTGGAAAGCGGTGCCGACGGCGTCGCCGAGCCGTTCGAGACGCTCTACATGTTCCGGATCAGCGCCCGAGAACGTACCGCCGAAGCGACCGCTGGCGGCGATCAGCGAACCGGTCTTCTCCCAGATCACCCGCAGGTAGTGCTCGACCGGGTCGTCGTTGGTACGCACACCGATGGTTTCGCGCATCTGACCGGTGACCAGCTCGGCGAACGTCTCCGCGATGATCTGCACGGCCGACGGACCCAGCGTCGACACCAACCGCGAGGCGTGCGCGAACAGATAGTCGCCGGCGAGGATCGCGACGCTGTTGCCCCAGCGCACGTTGGCGCTCGGGGCGCCGCGACGCATCGTCGCCTCGTCCATCACGTCGTCGTGATAGAGCGTCGCGAGGTGCACGAGCTCGACGACGGTCGCCGCCGTCACCACGGCGGGATCGGTGGGCTTCGGCCCGAGCTGCGCGGTGAGGATAGTGAACAGCGGCCGGAACCGCTTGCCACCCGCCTTAGCAAGGTGCAGTGCGGCCTCCGTCAGGAAGTCCTCACCGTCGGACAGTTCCTCGACCAGGAGTTTCTCGACGCTCGCGAGGCCGTCCCCGACTGTCGCGGCGAGGACCGGATCGCCGAGTTCCACACCGGCCACGACGGTGCTCGGCGCCGCATCGGCCGAACCAGCGGTCCGAGCCGCCCCCTCAGTGCTCACGATGACGTACCCATCCTGTTCTGTCGCCTCGACTTCACCGTAGTGAACCTAGCCGTTCGTTCCCCGATCCACCTCGTCGAGGCGGCCGATCGCGGCCTGAGAAGATGGAGCGGTGGTGGCCGAACACTCCGCGCGAGATCCGCGGCAATCCCAGTCCTGCGTTCCCGACAGTACCGATGTTCTCGTCGTCGGTGCCGGTCCAGCCGGTTCCGCCGCCGCCGCGTGGGCTGCCCGCGCCGGTCGCGAGGTGTTGCTCGTCGATGCCGCGACCTTCCCTCGCGACAAGACCTGCGGTGACGGACTGACCCCGCGTGCCGTCGCCGAACTCGACGAACTCGGCCTCGGCGACTGGCTGCGCACCCGCACCGTCAACCGCGGTCTGCGTCTCGAGGGCTTCGGTGGCCGCTTCGAACTCCCCTGGCCCGACTCGTCGTTCCCGGTCGTGGGCAGCGCCGTGCCGCGCACCGAACTCGACGCCCGGATCCGGCAGGCCGCGCTCGACTCGGGTGCCCGCGCCGTGGACGGAACGAAGGCCGTCGACGTCGAACGCGACGGCGACCGGGTCTCGGCCGTGATCTTCCGCACCGCCGACGGACCGCGGACCGTCCGCTGCCGCACGGTGATCGTCGCCGACGGGGTGCGTTCTCCCCTCGGCAAGGTGCTCGGTCGTCGCTGGCACCGCGACACCACCTACGGCGTGGCCGCGCGGGCCTACGCCACCTCCCCGCGCAGCGACGATCCGTGGATCACCTCGCACCTCGAACTGCGCGACGACGCGGGGGCCGTCCAGCCGGGCTACGGCTGGGTGTTCCCGCTCGGCACCGGCGAGGTGAACCTGGGAGTGGGGACCCTCGCGACCGCCTCGCGACCGGCGAGTGGATCGCTGCGGCATCTCATCGACCTCTACGCGCGGCAGCGCCGCACGGAATGGGAACTCGGCGAGGTGACGCGTGTGGCGTCGGCGCTGCTGCCCATGGGCGGAGCCGTGTCGGGGGTCGCGGGCAGGAACTGGGCGCTGATCGGCGACGCCGCGGCGTGCGTCAATCCGCTCAACGGCGAGGGCATCGACTACGGACTCGAAGGCGGTCGGTTGCTCGCCGGGCTGCTCGACTCCGACGACCTCACCGACCTGTGGCCGGCGACGCTGCGCTCCCACTACGGCCGGGCGTTCTCCACCGCGCGTCGCCTCGCGAGCCTGCTCACGATCCCGAAGTTCCTGCCGGCGACCGGCCCGATCGCGATGCGGTCGCGGACGATGATGTCGGTCGCGGTGCGGGTGATGGGCAATCTCGTCACCGACGAGGACGCCGACTTCGTGGCCCGGGTGTGGCGGACGAGCGGTCATCTCTCGATGCGCTGGGATCGGCAGCCGCTCTTCGCCTGAGCGCCGATGCAGCGCCGCGCGGCAATTTGCGTACCGCGCGGTGCCGATGCGCCCGGCTACTTGCGTACCGCGCGGTGCAGGGCGGTGATGCCCCCCGTGAGATTGCGCCACTTCACGTCGCTCCAGCCCGCGGCCTCGATGCGCCGGGCGAGCTGCTCTTGATCGGGCCAGGCCCGGATCGATTCGGCGAGGTAGACGTAGGCGTCGGGATTGCTGCTGACCGCCCGCGCGACCCGCGGCAGCGTCCGCATCAGGTACTCCATGTAGACGGTGCGTAGCGGTTCCCGCACGGGTGTGGAGAACTCGCACACCACGAGGCGTCCACCCGGCTTGACCACCCGGGCGATCTCGCGCAGTCCCTCGTCCGGGTCGGCGACGTTGCGCAGGCCGAAGGAGATGGTCGCGGCGTCGAAGACCGCGTCGGCGAACGGCAGTTTCATCGCGTCGCCTGCGACCATCGGGACGTTGCGGAACTCACCGGCGTGCAGCATGCCCTTGGAGAAGTCGGTGGCGACGACCCACGCGCCGGACCGTCCGAGTTCGACGGTGGAGACCCCGGTGCCGGCGGCCAGGTCGAGCACCCGCTCGCCGGGCTTCAGGTCGAGAGCCGCACGGGTCGCGCGACGCCACCCGCGGTCCTGCCCGAACGACAGGACGGTGTTGGTCAGGTCGTAGCGTGCAGCGACCCCGTCGAACATGGACGCGACCTCACGCGGGTCCTTGTCGAGCGACGCGCGTGATCCGTGAGTTGTTGCCACGGCCGAAACGTTACCCGCTCCCGTAGTGGACGCCGGCGCTCACGCGGCGCGGCGGAGCGCGTGCGCAGGAAGGCCCTGCACCCGCCGGTAATGGGCGAACAACTCGTCGCACAGCACGGGCCAGGTGCGGCCGAGCACTCCACTGCGTGCCGCACCACCGAACTCGTCCCGGACCCCAGGAGCGAGCAGCGCATCGACGGCTCGGGGCAGCAATTCGACGAAGCGGTCCACCGGCAAGCGGTAACCGTTGCGGCAGTGGGCGACGAGGTCGCGTGGTCCGCCCGCGTCCGGCACGATCGCCGGGACCCCGCTCGCCAGGGCTTCCTGCACGGCCTGGCAGAAGGTCTCGTGTTCGCCGGGATGGACGAAGACGTCGAGGCTCGCGTGGGCGCGGGCCAGTTCCTCGCCCCCCAGCTGCCCGGTGAACACGGCCGACGGCAGCTGGCGTTCGAGCCGCGACCGTTCGGGACCGTCGCCGACGACGACGAGCTGCAGCCGCGGGTCGTGGGCGAGGATCGCGAGCCGCTCGACGTGCTTCTCGGGCGCGAGGCGTCCCACGAAACCGACGATCGGACGGCCGTCCGGCGACCAGCAGGAGCGCAGGTCCTCGTCCCGCCGGGCCGGCGCGAAGCGGTCGGTGTCGACGCCCCGCGACCAGCGCCGCACGCGCGGGATGCCGTGGGCCACGAGGTCGTCCACGGCGGAGGTCGAGGGAGCGAGGGTGAGATCGCAGCCGCGGTGCAGGCGCCGAGTCCACCGCCAGGACGCACGCGCGGCGAGGCCGAGCCCGTAGCTGGAGGCGAATCCGGCCACGTCCGTCTGATAGATCGCGACCGTCGGAATGTCGAGACGTCCCGCGGCGGCGAGACCGCCGGCACCGAGCACGAACGGGGACGCGAGGTGCACCACGTCCGGCGCGAAAGTGCGCAGCACCGGAAGGAGTTCCGGGCCGGGCACGCCCACCGGGAGGGAGCTGATCCTCGGTACGCGCACCGCCGGTACGCGGTGGACGGGTGTCCCGTGATGGTCGGACGGAGCGGGTGGCCTGCCTGCGACCGTGTCGGGTGCGACGACCAACGCGTCGTGTCCGGTGCGGTCGAGGTGCTCGAGGACGCGGAGCACCGAGTTGGTGACGCCGTTGACGTTCGGGAGGAAGGATTCCGCGACGATGGCTACTCGCACGCCGACAGCGTGGCGAGCCTGCGAGTCGAGCAGGTGCGAGCTCGGTGACCGATGGACGAAGTCGCGACGAACGTTTCGTTCGTCACACCTGCAGCTGTCGATCCTTCACGTCGGGAGCGACAGCGGGTGCGGCGGTCGCCCTCCGCCGCAGCCAGATCAGCACCGGCGTGGCGATCAACCATGTGACGACGATCACCGATCCGGTCGGGATCAGGGCGACGCGGGCGTCGCGACCGGTCACACGAACGAGATCGGGATCACTCCGGGCGTAGTCGACGGCGATCCGCTGCCCGGTGGTCAGCCCCGTCGGGTACAGAACGCCGAGCTCCGGATTGTGCGTCACACCGTCAGGAGTGACGAAACTCACGGCGGACCGCACGGAGCCGGCCGAGAGCACCTCCGCGACGGCCGTGCCCGTGTCGGAGCGGATGGTGAGGTCGTTGCGGAGGGCGCCGAGGAACAGGATCACCGCGAGGGCGGAAATCGCCGCCGCGACCATCAGAACCGCGCGCCGCGCGCGCTCGGGTCCGCTCACAGCTGCGCCCGCACCGCCGCGTGCAATTCGCGCAGCCCGGCCCGATCGGTGGTGACCTCGACCACACGGATGCCCGCGGGCGGCGCCGTGTCGTTCGAGAGGGCGAGCGCGAGTCCCTGCAGATCCACCAGCTCGTGCGGGACGCGGTAGGCCGCACACAGTGCCGCGAGGTCCATACCGTGCGGGGTGCCGAAGACACGCTCGAAAACACCCGCGTACTGCGGGTCGCCCTGTTCGAGCAATTCGAAGATTCCGCCGCCGTCGTCGTTCGCGACGACGATGGTGAGGTTCTGCGGCCGCGGCTCCGACGGCCCGATGAGCAGGCCCGACGCGTCGTGCAGGAAGGTCAGGTCGCCGAGCAGCGCGACGGTCCGTCCCTGTTCGTAGGCGAGTGCGGCACCGACGGCGGTGGAGACCGTACCGTCGATCCCGGCGACACCCCGGTTGGACAGCACCTTCACGTCGGGTTTCGGGTAGCTCACGAGCGCCGCGTCGCGCACCGGGTTCGATGCCCCGAGCAGCAGCTGGTCGCAGGGCTTCAGCGAGTCCGTCACGACCGCCGCGACGTGCAGTCCGGTGGCCTTCGGATGCCCGTCGAGCTGGGCGCGCACGGCCTTGTCGGTGTGCGCCGACAGCTGGCGGCATCGTTCGAGCCACGCCTCGTCGGGTGTTCCCGACACCACGGCGCGGGTGCCTGTCGCGATGACGTTGCCCGACACGTCGGGCCAGCGCGGGCCGGTGGTCAGCGCGTACACGGTGACGGCGGGGTCGGCGAGCAGGTTCGACACCGGCCGGTGCAGCGTGGGCCGTCCGGTGATGATCGCCTGGCGCGGCTTCAGGTGCGGCAGCGCCATCGGATGCACCGGGATGCCGTGCAACGGTGCGGTGGGTTCGGCGACGGTCGGCAGCCCGGACAATTCGGGGCGGTGGGCGGAACCGTGACCGGAGACGACGATCGTGTCGGGGGTCAGGTCGATCTCGAGCGGGACGTCGAGGGTGGCGTTCACCGTGGTGGTCCAGGCATCGCCGTCGGGGCGGCCCTCGGGCACCGGGCCCTTCGCGTCGAGCTCGGGCACGAGCGGTTCGCGCAGCGGGATGTCGAAGTGGACCGGGCCGGCGTTGCCCGATCGGGTTCCGCGGGCGGCAGCGAGAACCCGGGAGACAGCCGAACGCCACTGGCTGTTCTGCTCGATGCCTTCGGCGAGGCCGAGACTGATGGTGGCGCGCACCTGGCTGCCGAACAACCCGAGCTGTTCGACGGTCTGGTTCGCACCGGATCCGAGCAGTTCGTAGGGGCGATTGGCGCTGAGCACGACCAGCGGGACGCGGGCGTAGTTCGCCTCGAGCACGGCGGGCGCGAGGTTGGCCACGGCGGTACCGGAGGTCATGACGACCGGGACGGGACGCCCCGATGCGAGGGCCAGGCCGATCGCGAGGAATCCGGCGGTGCGCTCGTCGATACGCATGTGCAGGCGCAGACGTCCTGCGCTGTCGGCGGCCTGGAGCGCGAAGGCGAGCGGCGCGTTGCGCGAGCCCGGGCACAGCACGACGTCCCGAACACCGCCCCGGGCGAGTTCGTCGACGACAGCAGTGGCCTGGGCAGTGGACGGATTCACGGAGTCCAGGGTAATTGCGCCGGAAGTGTGGCCGGGTACAGGTGCGGTCAGAATGGAGGCCGTGCGCACAGTCTTCGATCCCGCCGAGTCGAGTCCCGGCCGCTTCTACCGCCTTCTCACCGCGACAATCGTGCCGAGACCGATCGCGTGGGTGTCCACCGAGGCCGAGGACGGTGTGTTCAATCTCGCTCCCTACAGCTTCTTCACGGTGGCGAGTACGGCCCCGCCGGTCGTGCAGTTCACCTCCGTGGGCCGGAAGGACAGTCTGCGGAACATCGAGCAGACGGGCGAGTTCGTGATCAACATCGCGACCGTGCCGTTGATGGAGAAGGTCAACGCCTCGTCGGCGGCGTTCCCGCACCACATCGACGAGTTCACCGAGGTGGGGTTGCACGCCGAGCCGAGCGAGCGGGTGCGGCCCCCGCGGGTCGCGGAGGCACCCGCCTCGATCGAGTGCCGGTTGCACCGTGTGATCGAGATCGGCGACTCGTTCGTCGTGATGGGCGACGTCCTCGCCGTGACGGTCGATCCGGAGGTGCTGGCGGAGGACGGTGCCCCCGACTTCGCCGCGCTCGGCGCGGTGAGCCGGTTGGGGCGGACCGAATGGGGACTGACGCCCGCGGTGCGGAGACTGCAGCGGCCCGGCACTCCCGGGTGACGACACAGGTTAGGCTCCGCTGAACGATCGTCGGGATGCTGCACGTCGTCAGTGGTGGCATCCGAGCAACCTCGGAGGGCCGTATGGCGAAGAGCACCGGAACCGCACGGCGCAATTCCTATCTCAAGCCCGAGTCGCGGCGGATGGTGCGCGCGCAGGTACTCGCCGCCCAACGCATCAGCCCGACCTTCGTGCGAATCACCGTGGGCGGCGACGACGTCGACTCGATCGCACCGATGGGCTTCGACCACTGGTTCCGCATGTTCTTTCCCACCCCGGATCAGCAGGAACTGACCCTTCCCGGCGCGACCGACGACCGTTGGTGGCCCGAATACCAGGAACTGCCCGAGGAGCGGCGTCCGGTGTTGCGGAACTACACGTTCCGCCGTGTGCGACCTGCGGGCACCGGGCTGTTCGGTCCGACCTCAGAGATCGAGATCGATTTCGCGTCGCACGGCGATCTGGGTCCGGCTTCGGCGTGGGCGGAGCGGGCACAGCCCGGCGACGAGATCGGCATCCTCGACGAGGGCATCAGCAACCTGCCCCTCGACGAAGCACGGTCGTGGCTGCTCGTCGGCGACGAGAGCGCGGTGCCCGCCGTGGTCGGCATCCTCGACTCGATTCTTGCCCTCGACCCGCTCGCGGCCGTGGAGGTCTTCGTCGAGGTTCCGCACCCGGACGATCTCAGCGCCCAGAATCTGCCGACGGGCGAGAACGTGCGGGTGCATCCGGTGATCAGGACGGATGGCGAGGCGGTTCCGGGCAGTCTCGTCGTCGACGCGGTGCGGGAGTCGACGCCCTCGTCGGATTCGGCCCACGCGTTCGTCGCGGGCGAGTCGTCGCTCGCGACCGGCGTGCGCCGCCATCTCGTGCGCGAGTGCGGCTGGGACCGTGCGGCGGTGACCTTCATCGGCTACTGGAAGTACGGGGAGCCCGTCTACTGACGGACCCCTCGAACGACCCCCTCGAACGACGAACGTCGCGGTACCGACCGGCGAACCGGTTCGGGACCGCGACGTCCGGATGTCGCTGGTGTCGGCTCAGCCGGCGTGCTTCTGGATGAGATCACCCAGGCGCGGCAGGGCCTCGACGACGTGCTTCTTGGCCGAGGGGCGCAGCGAGTCGTAGACCTTCTTGACGCCGGACTTCGACGTGCCGGCGATGCGCTCGTCGGTCACGCCGAGGAGAGCGTCGGCGACGACCTCGCCGCGGGCGACCAGGAAGTCCGCGAACGAACCGTTGCCTGCGTACTCCACCCAGAACGGCTGGAGTTTCTCGACGAATTCGGGCAGCAGACCTTCGACGGCACCCGGCACGATGCCCGGGCCGACCTTCTTCACTGCTGCGTAGCCACCCTTGAGGGCGAGACCGGACGCACCCTTCTTGTCCGACACCTCAGCATCGATCAGGGCTTCGACGTCTGCCTTGACCGCCGGGAACTTGTCGGCGCCGAGGAGGGCATCGCCCAGAGCTGCAACCACTTTCACTGCCTCCGTAGATGTGACACTTGTGACCGTTGGGACGCGGGGAACGATATACGACGATTCCGTGCCGTCACAGTCCGCGTCCGGCGAGGTCGTCACAGTCCGCGTCCGGCGAGCACCGTACGGCACCGACGCACCCGCTCGCACCACCACTCGACTCGATCGGGATCGGCCCGCAGCGCGTCGAGCCGCTCGGGTTCGGGCTCGACCGCGACGACATCGAGCGCTCCGTCGGACATGTGCAGAGCCGGCGCGACGTCGGCTTCGAAGAAGCCACCCGTGCCCAGCCCGCAGGCGTACGGGAGGTCGGGCAGGGCGGCTGCCGCCGCGAGACCGGTGGCGATCCCCACCGCGGAGTCGAGGGCGCTCGAGACGACCACCTCGACGCCGTGCCCGGCGAGTTCGTCGGCGAGCGCGACGAGGCGTCGGACCCCACCGAGCGGCGAGACCTTCACGACGGCGACGTCCGCTCCCCCGGCCCGCACGACCCGCAGGGGATCCTCGGCGCGGCGGATGCTCTCGTCCGCCGCGATGCGCACCCCGGGCAGTCGCCGGCGCACCTCGACGAGTTCGGGGACGGTCGCGCACGGCTGCTCGGCGTATTCGAGCGGACCGTCGGCGGTGAACGCCGTGAGGGCGCGGACGGCCTCGTCCACGCTCCAGCCGCCGTTCGCGTCGATCCGGACGTGGGGCACGTGTTCGCGCACGGCCCGGACGCGAGCGACATCCTGCGCGAGATCCTGGCCCGTTTCGGCGACCTTCACCTTCGCGGTGCGCGCGCCGGGGAACCGGGTGAGCACCTCGGGGACGCGCTCCGGGCCGATGGCGGGCACGGTCGCGTTGACCGCGATCCGGGAGCGGCGCGGAGCCGGATGGCCCTGCCAGGCGGCTTCGATCGCCGACTGCAACCAGTGCGCCGCCTCGTCGTCGCCGTATTCGGGGAACGGTCCGAACTCACCCCACCCGGCGGGTCCGCGCAGCAGCAGCACCTCGCGTTCGGTGATGCCGCGGAACCGGACGCGCATGGGCAGCGAGACGACGACTGCCCCGTCGAGCAACTCGTCCGCGGACGGGAGGGGCAGCGCGGACGGGAGGGGCAGGGAGGTCACGGCTGGCCCGGCAGCAACTGGACCATCAGCGCCTCGCAGTCGGCGAGGAGGTTGCCGTCGACATCGCGCAGTTCGGCCTTGCAGAAGGCCTTGCGACCGTCCACGCGGTCCACCCAGCCGTCGACGACGAGTTCGGTCTCGATCGGAGTGATCCTGCGGTAGTCGACGTGGAGATAGGCGGTGCGGGCGATCGGGCGGCCGTTGGCGTGGATGACCATGCCGAACAGGTCGTCGAACAGCAGTGGCAGCGTGCCGCCGTGCGCGGCCCCGTTGCCTCCGAGGTGGTAGCGGCGGAAGACGCCGCGCTCACGGACACCGTCCGGTCCGTACTTCTCGATCGTCCACGGCAGCAGCAGCGCGCTGCCGCGTCCGGGCAGGTCGACGTTGAATCCGGCGGGCGAGCGGCCCTCGGGCACGGCGTGCTCGGCGAGCAGGCCGACGAGTGCCTCGGTCTGCTCGATCGCGCGGTCGACGACCTCGTCCGGCGGGTTCGTGGAGACCATCAGATCCTGCAGACGCCGGAAGGTCTCGACGAGGCGACCGTAGTTCGGCCCCGCCTTCACCGGTTCGTAGACCGGGAATCCGCCGTGGTGTTCGTAGTCGTCGCGGGGATCGGTCTGCTCGGTCATGGTTGTGCACGTTATCGGGCGGCAGCGCACGTCGCCGAGATGTCCGGCCCTTTATGGTGACGAGGTGACCTTCGATCCAGAATTGTGGCGCCCGGTACCCGGGTTCGAGAACCTCACCGACATCACCTATCACCGACACGTCACGCAGGGCACGGTCCGCGTCGCGTTCGATCGCCCCGAGGTGCGCAACGCCTTCCGTCCGCACACCGTCGACGAGCTCTACCGCGTGCTCGATCATGCGCGGACCACCTCCGACGTGGGCGTCGTGCTGCTCACGGGCAACGGCCCGAGCCCGAAGGACGGCGGGTGGGCGTTCTGTTCCGGCGGCGACCAGCGGATCCGTGGCCGCAGCGGCTACCAGTACGCGAGCGGCGAGACCGCCGACACCGTCGACAAGGCCCGCGCGGGCCGGTTGCACATCCTCGAGGTCCAGCGGCTGATCCGGTTCATGCCGAAGGTCGTCATCGCTCTGGTCAACGGCTGGGCCGCCGGTGGCGGCCACAGCCTGCACGTCACGTGCGACCTGACGCTCGCCTCCCGTGAGCACGCCCGCTTCAAGCAGACCGATGCCGACGTGGGCAGCTTCGACGGGGGCTACGGCAGCGCCTACCTCGCCAAGATGGTCGGCCAGAAGTTCGCGCGGGAGATCTTCTTCCTCGGCGACACCTATACGGCCGAGGAGATGCACCACATGGGTGCGGTGAACAAGGTCGTCGACCACGACGAGCTCGAGAACGTCGCGCTGGAGTGGGCGCAGAAGATCAACGGCAAGTCGCCACAGGCGCAGCGCATGCTCAAGTACGCCTTCAACCTGCAGGACGACGGCCTCGTCGGTCAGCAGTTGTTCGCGGGCGAGGCCACGCGTCTGGCCTACATGACCGACGAAGCGATCGAGGGTCGCGACGCTTTTCTCGAGAAGCGCGAGCCCGACTGGTCGCCCTACCCGCACTACTACTGATCCTGACGCGGCGAACCGGGCTTCGCCCCTGCTACAGCAGGTGCAAAGCCCGGTTCGCCGCGCAGGGAGGGGTCGTCCGACGGAAGGTCAGACGCAGTCGCGGCAGTAGGCCTGCTCGCCGGCGCCCGTCGCGCGACGGCTGTGGTGCTGGACGAGGAAGCAGCCCATGCAGGTGAACTCGTCCGACTGCTTCGGCAGGACCTGCACCGAGAGCTCCTCCGCCGACAGTGCCGAGAGGTCGGCGCCGGGCAGGTCGAGGGTCTCGAGGATCTCGCCCTCGTCGGTGTCGGCGGCCGCGGTGGGCTTGATGTCCAGCTCGTCCAGGGCAGTGCCACCGCCGCCCAGGATGTCGGTGGTGCGGGGAGCGTCGTAGTCGGTCGCCATGGCAGTTCTCCTCACTCGTTGTCGGCGGTGCCGCGCAGCCGCGGTAACGGCTGTGTCGGATCCGCTGTGGCAGGCCGGCGCTGTCATGGGCACCGTTGCCGTCAGTAATGTCCCATCGAAAGCTTCGTCAAACACATATGTTCAGTTACGTTCGAACCGTGTGCTCTCGGGCACACTGTGGGACATGACCGATCGCCAGAGTCCGCGAACCGCCCACACCCGCCCGGAAAGCGTCTCCGACGCCACTGTGAAAGCGACCGGCAAACTGTCCGAGGCCCTCGAGACCGTCGAGCAGGCGCGAGGCCATCTCTATGCCTTCCACCAGCTGATGGGCCGCGCCGATCTGCTCACCGGCGACGCCGAGGAGTTGTTCCGCGAGGCCGGGCACGACGAGATCGCCGAGCGGCTCGGCACCGAGATCATCGGACGCAACATCGCCGAGGGTCGCTGGACCTTCCAGCTCGTCGAGGAGTTCGACGACGGCTACTGGTCGGACTTCCGCACGTTCGAGAAGCAGGTGCGCGACGAACTCGTGGAGGGCCGGCGCCATCTGTTCGAGGCCGAGATGAAGGAATCGCGGCGCACGCACGGCCGCCGCCATCACGAGGCCTGCCCGGCCGAGGAGCAGTGACCGTGGAGATCCTCAGCAGCCGCACCATCCTCCGTCCGCGCGACCCCGAGGCCGCCCTCGAGTTCTACGGTTCGACGCTGGGACTGGCGATCGCCCGCGAGTATCCCGGCGGAACCGTCTTCTTCGCGGGGCAGTCGCTCATCGAGATCGCCGCGCACGGCCGATCCGACGACAGCGACGAAATGTTCCACGGCGCCCTGTGGCTCCAGGTGCGCGACGTCTACGACGCCGAGGCCGAACTGGCGCTGAAGGGCGTGCGCATCGTCCGGGGTGCGAAGCAGGAGCCGTGGGGACTGCGCGAGCTGTGGATCGCGGATCCCGAGGGGATCCCGATCGTCCTGGTGCAGATCCCCGAGGACCATCCCTTGCGGCGCGACCTCCGTTGACGAACGGAGGTACCCGGGCACGGCCGGAGGCAGTCGCGCGACGCCGGTGATCTTGCACACAAGCCGTGCGGTCTGCTCTGCACTCCGCTCATGGTCGGAGTCCGAAAGAACCGGTCGGGTGTGACGGCGAGACGCAGAATTCACATCCCCGTCGCTGTATATCCACCTGCCCGCTACCCCACAATCGACAGACGTGACCGCAGAGTTCGTCGTGCTCCTGGTGGTGGTCGTCACTGCCCTCGCTTTCGATTTCACCAACGGCTTCCACGACACCGGCAATGCCATGGCGACATCCATCGCCACCGGCGCCCTCAAACCCAAGACTGCGGTCACTTTGTCCGCGACTCTCAACCTCGTCGGCGCCTTCCTGTCCGTGGAAGTCGCCGCGACCGTCGCGAAGGGTGTCGTCGACCTCGACACCGTCGGCGGTACCGATCTGTTGCTCATCGTCTTCGCCGGTCTGGTCGGAGCGATCCTCTGGAACATCTCGACCTGGCTGTTCGGCCTGCCGTCCAGCTCGTCGCACGCTCTGTTCGGCGGTCTCGTCGGCGCTGCACTGGCGTCGATCGGTGTCCAGGGCGTCGTGTGGGACGGAGTCCTGGGCAAGGTCCTGATCCCCGCCGTGCTTGCGCCCGTCATCGCGGCGCTCGTGTCCACGGTGGGCATCTGGTCGATTCACCGCCTGACCCGATCCGTCTCCACCGAGCACCGCGACCGCGGCTTCCGGCTGGGACAGATCGGCACGGCGTCCCTGATGTCCCTCGCGCACGGCACCAACGACGCGCAGAAGACGATGGGCGTGATCTTCCTGGCCCTCGTCGCCCACGGCACCATCACCGCCGACACCGAGATGCCGTTCTGGGTGAAGGTCGCCTGTGCCGTCGCGATCGCACTCGGCACCTATCTCGGTGGCTGGCGCATCATCCGCACGCTGGGCAAGGGCCTCGTCGAGATCGCCCCGCCGCAGGGCCTGGCCGCCGAGTCGTCGTCGGCCGCCATCATCCTCACCTCGAGCCATTTCGGTCTGCCGCTGTCGACCACGCACGTCGCCACGGGGTCGATCCTCGGAACGGGTCTGGGCACCAAGGGCGCCGAGGTGCGCTGGTCGGTGGCGCGACGGATGGTCGTCGCGTGGGTCATCACCCTGCCGTGCGCCGCGGTCGTCGGAGCGATCTGCTGGGCGCTCGCCCACCTCATCGGCGGCATGTCCGGCGTGCTCGTCGTGTTCGCAATCCTGTGCGCCCTGGCCCTGTTCATGTGGCTGCGCTCGCGCCGGCAGCCCGTCGACGCCTCCAACGTCACCGCCGACTGGGACGACAAGCTCGCCCCGGCGCCGGGTGCCTCCGAAACGGTCAGCGGGGAAGGACGCTTGTGAACCTGTTGACGCACACCCTCGATTCCCTCTGGCAGGTCGTTCTCGTGGGCCTGCTGCTCGGCGCCGGCCTGCCCTCCCTGTTCGCCCTGGGGGTCCGCGCGCTCGACACCGGTCGGGGCAGCGACGGCATACCGAACCCCGTGGCGCGGACCGCCGCGGTGTTGTGCTTCGCCGTGGTCGCCTGCGCGATCCTGGCGGGAACCCTCCTGCTGGCGTCCGATTTCCTCGCCGGAACGTTCGGCATCGACATCTTCTGATCGGAGTGACGGGTGGCTCTCCCGCCGTTTCTCGCTTCCATCGTCGAGTGGCTCCGCGCCGGTTACCCCGAAGGGGTACCGGAACAGGACTACGTACCCCTGTTCGCACTGCTCGCGCGGCGCCTGTCCGACGAGGAGGTCGCCCAGGTCGCCGACACCTTGGTCGAGGACGGTGACCTGTCGATCAACCGCATCGACATCGCGGTCCTGATCAGCAAGATCACCAACAACATGCCGTCGCCCGACGATGTGGACCGGGTCCGCCGCCAGCTCGAGGCAGGCGGATGGGACACGACACAATACGATCTGTGACCACACTCGAGCTCCTGCCCGTCCCTGCCGGGTCCGCCGTCCGCTCCGTGCTGCCCACCCTGCAGCGCATGCTCGACGGTGACGGACCGGCGCTGCTCCCCGCCCCCGCCGGGGACGAGCGGGAGACGCTCCGACTCACCGCAGCACTGAGCCCCGGTGAACCCGTCGCGGACGGTGTGGGACTGGTGGTCGCGACCTCCGGCACGACCGGGACCCCGAAGGGTGCCATGTTGTCCGCGCAGGCGCTGCGCGCGAGCGGCGACGCCACCCACGCCCGACTGGGCGGGACGGGCTCGTGGCTCCTGGCCCTGCCCGCCCATCACATCGCGGGCATGCAGGTGCTGCTGCGCAGCCTGCTCTCCGGAACCGAACCCGTCGTCGTCGACGTGTCCGCCGGTTTCGATCCTGCGGATCTGCCGGCGGCGGTGGACGCCGTGCCGGGCCCCCGCCGGTACAGCTCGATGGTTCCCACGCAGCTGATCAAGGCCCTCGACCATCCCGACGCCACCGCGGCGCTTGCCCGCCTCGACGCGATCCTGCTCGGTGGGGCCGCGACTCCCGTGCCAATCCTCGACCGCGCCCGCGCGGCCGGCATCACCGTCGTGCGCACTTACGGCATGAGCGAGACGTGCGGCGGCTGCGTCTACGACGGCGTGCCGCTCGACGGCGTGTACGTGCGCGTCGACGGGGACTCGCGGGTGTGGCTCGGCGGCGCCACGCTCGCCTCGGGCTACCGGAACCTGCCCGACCATCCTGCCTTCGCCGAACCCGGCTGGTTCCGCACCGACGACGCGGGCATGCTCGACGACGGGGTCCTGCGCATCCTGGGACGGCTCGACGAGGCCATCTCGACCGGTGGGCTCACCGTGGTCCCCCAGGTGGTCGAGGCCGTGCTCGTCGAGCACCCGGCCGTCCGGGAGGTCGCGGTGGTGGGTCTGCCCGACGCCCGGCTCGGTCAGCGCGTCGCGGCGGTCGTCGTGCCCGTCCCCGGCGCAACGCCGACGCTCGCCGAACTCCGCGACCACGTCGAGGCCACGCTCGATCCCACTGCTGCGCCGCGTGAGCTGCAGGTCGTCGACACGCTGCCGCTGCGTGGACCGGGCAAGGTCGATCGCCGCGCCCTCGTCTCGCGCTTCTCCTGACGGGGTGCGCACGACGCGGCAGGCAGGCCCGGGTGCGAAGATCGATCCATGGCAACGGCTGGTCAATGGCTCGAAGGCGCTCGTCCGCGCACCCTCCCCAACGCGATCGCACCCGTCCTGGCGGGCACGGGCGCTGCGGCGTGGCTCGGTGAGGCCGTGTGGTGGAAGGCGCTGCTGGCACTGGTCGTCGCGCTCGGACTGATCATCGGCGTGAACTTCGCCAACGACTACTCCGACGGCATCCGCGGCACCGACGACGAGCGGGTCGGCCCGATGCGGCTCGTGGGTTCGGGGGCGGCGAGCCCCGGCGCTGTCAAGCGCGCGGCGTTCGTGTGCTTCGGCATCGCGGCCGTCGCGGGACTCGCTCTCGCCGTCACGACCGCCTGGTGGCTCGTGCTCGTCGGCGCGGTCTGCATCGCCGGGGCCTGGTACTACACCGGCGGAAAGAACCCGTACGGCTACAGCGGCTTCGGTGAGATCGGCGTCTTCGTGTTCTTCGGGCTGGTCGCGGTGCTCGGCACCCAGTTCGTTCAGGCCGGTCGCGTCGACTGGGTGGGTCTGGCCTGCGCGGTCGCCGTCGGCTCGATCTCGACGGCCGTCCTGGTGACGAACAATCTCCGCGACATCGCCACCGACGCGGAGACCGGCAAGCGGACCCTGGCGGTCAAGCTGGGCGACCCGAGGACCCGCACGCTCCACCTGGTGCTGGTCGTCGTGCCGTTCGTGATGTCGCTCGTGCTGGTCGCGGCGACGCCGTGGGCGCTCGCCGGCTTCCTCGCCGCACCGTTCGCGGTCCGCGCGCACAAACCGGTGCGGGCCGGTGCCCTCGGTCTCGCGCTGATCCCGGCGCTCAGCGATTCGGGTGTCGCGATGCTCGTGTGGGCGGTAGCCACCGCGCCCGCGCTGGCCTTCGGCTGACCATGACGCGGGCGCGGCGGACCGGGTCGCGGGCGGACGGGATCAGTCGCGGTCCGGGACGACCAGGCCGAGGACGAAGTTGACGATCGCGATGATCACGCCGCCCCACAGCGCCGCCCAGAAACCGTCGATCGTGAGGCCGTATTCGGTGAATCCGCTCAGCCACGCGGTGAGCATGAGCATCAGCGCGTTGACGACGAGCAGGAAGAGCCCGAGGGTGAGGATCACCAGCGGCAGCGACAGCAGCTTCACCAGCGGCTTCACGAGTGCGTTGACGACGGTGAAAATGGCGGCCAGCACGACGAGGGAGATGACCTTGCGGGTCGTGTCGGAGGTGCCTGCGGGATCGGTGAAGTCGATCCCGTCGACCAGCTCGACCGCGAGCCACAGACCGACCGCGTTGATGATCAACCGCAGTATCAGAGAAATCATGGTGCCACTGTGGCACACCGAACTCGGTCTCGTAACGGGCAAATCGGGCCCATCCGGGATCGCCCCTCCCCCTCAGTGGCCTCTCAGCGACGGACGGTAGCGTCGGCCGGCGTGCGTTCACGTCTTCTCCCCCTGCTTCTCGCTGTAGCCGGTCTGCTCCTCGTGGGCACGGGTTCGGTCTTCGCCTGGCTCGACCGCCCCCAGACGACGGTCGCGACCGTCGCGGAAGAGCCGAGTCCCTCTGCGGACGGCGTCGACGAGGCGCGGAGCAATCTGCAGCGGGCCGGACTGCCGCTGTCGGTGCTCGACGGCGGGGTCGGTCAGCTGACGGAGGGCAGCACCCAGCTCGACGACGGTGCCCACCAGCTCTCCGACGGTCTCCGGCAGGCCCGTGACGGCGGGGAGCAGCTCGCCGACGGTCTCGGACAACTCGACGGCGGTGTCGACATGCTCGGCGACGGTGCCCGCCAGGTGAGCGGTGGCGTCGACGAGGTGGTCGACCGGCTCTCCGGTTTCGGGGAGATGCAGGGCGACGTCACCGCGCAACTCGCAGCTGTCGCCGACACGCTCGGTGCGTCTGCAGATCCGGTCTCGCAGGGCGCGGCCGGCCGACTGCGCGGGCTCGTCGAGACCCTCGACACGCAGGGCCTCGGACCGGACACCGTCGCCCAGCTCGGGCAGTTGCGCGACGGCGCACGGCAGCTCGCCTACGAACTCACCGATCCGAACGCGCAGTTCGTCGCGGGCATGGCGCAGGCCGCCGACGGCTCGCGACAGCTCCGCGACGGCCTCGTTCTCCTCGACGACGGTGGCCGAGCCCTGACGGACGGCACCGGACAGCTGGTCGACGGTGTGGGGCCGGTGGCCGACGTCGTCGGTGGCATCGCCGACAACGTCCGGTCGGCCACCGAAGCGCTGCCGCGCACCGCGCCGGCCGCTACGGACACGCAGGCTGCGGAGGTCACGGCGACATCGGATCGTCAGTGGTGGCCGTTCGCGACGATCGCGGTCGGCACGCTGCTGCTCGTCGCGGCGACGGTCGTCCCGCTCGTCGCCGGGCGTCCGCTCGCCGTCGCCCCCGCGCAGCCGACCCGGTAACCACCCGAAGGCTCGACGACGTCAGGCAGCGGCGTCGAGGTGGCCGCTCAGGCGCTGACGGAGCTGCGCGCGCGGCACGTGCGCTTCCACGAGGGCGCCGGTCGCCGGATCGTCGCTGCGCAGCAGTCCGAGCAGGATGTGCTCGGGACGGATGACCCGTTCGCGGCGTGCGATGGCCTCCCGCAGCGCGAGTTCGAGCGACTTCTTCGCCGCCCGGTCGAACGGGATGTGACCGAGCCGGTTCGCGACGCCCCGCCGATCGGCGTTCTTCCCGTCGAGCACCCCCTTGCCGAAGGCCGCTTCGAGACGGCTCCGGACCTCGTCGAGATCGATCCCGATCGCTTCGAGCGCCGCGGCGTCCTCGTCACCGAGCGGGGCGTCGGCGGTGCGGGCGGCCCGGTCGGAGCGGAGCCCGTCGACCGTGAGACCTTCCTCCGCGAGCAGGACCCGCAGCGGTTCGTCCGCAGCGACAGCGGCCCCGATGAGCAGGTGCGACGCCTCGATCCGGGGATCGCACACCCGGATCGCCTCCTGTTGCGCTGCGACAACGGCGGATCTGGCACCGTCGGCGAATCGTTCGAACATGTCGATCACCTGCGCTTCCGATTGTGCTTCTGATGGACCGCCTGGCGGCTGACAGCGAGCTCGTCGGCGATGGCCTGCCAGGACCAACCTCGCTCACGGGCATTCGTGACCTGGACCTCCTCGAGCCGTTCCAGCAGCCGGCGCAGGGCACGCACGGCGCGCAGGCCCACTGCGGGATCGGAGCTCGCGGCGGCAGCGGCGAGGGTGGTGGCTTCACTCATGTTGTCAATGTAAGTTGACACCGAGGGCACGTCAACGACGATTGACAGAAATGGAATCTGCGCAGGTGGTGAAGGCTCTACCGGCACCAGCCGCCGGTGGTCGCGAACTTCTCCAGCACCGCGAGCGGCCCTGCGAGGTCCATCCCCTCGGCAGCGACCCACTCGTCGGAGAAATAAGTGTCGGCGTAGCGCTCGCCGCCATCGCACAGCAACGTCACGACGCTGCCCTCACGGCCCTCCGCGAGCATCTCGGCGATCAGGCCGAAGGCTCCCCAGAGGTTCGTGCCGGTCGAGCCGCCCACCCGACGTCCGAGCACGGTGCTCGCGTGCCGCATGGCGGCGATGGACGCCGCGTCGGGCACCCGCACCATTCGGTCGACGACCTCGGGCACGAAGGACGGCTCGACGCGCGGACGTCCGATCCCCTCGATACGCGAGGGCATGCCGGTCGTGTAGTCGGCCGATCCCGTCTCGAACCCGCCGAAGAACGCCGAGTTCTCCGGGTCGACGACCGCCAGCCGTGTCCGGTGACGGCGATAGCGGATGTAGCGGCCGAGGGTCGCGCTCGTGCCGCCGGTTCCGGCGCCGACGACGATCCACTCCGGCACGGGATGACGCTCGAGACGCATCTGCGAGTAGATGCTCTCGGCGATGTTGTTGTTGCCCCGCCAGTCGGTGACCCGCTCGGCGTTCGTGAACTGGTCCATGAAGCAGCCCCCGAGCTCGTCGGCGAGCCGCTGAGCCTCGGTGTAGATCTCGGGCGGGCGGTCGATGTAGTGGCACCGGCCGCCCTGCGCCTCGATGAGCGCGACCTTCGCCGGTGAGGTGCGGCGCGGTACGACGGCGACGAAGTCGAGGCCGAGGAGTCGCGCGAAGTACGCCTCACTGACCGCGGTGGACCCGGACGACGCCTCGATGATCGGGGTCCCTTCACGGATCCAGCCGTTGCACAGGGCGTAGAGGAACAACGAGCGCGCGAGACGGTGCTTGAGGCTGCCCGTGATGTGCGTCGACTCGTCCTTCAAGTACAGGTCGATGCCCCAGTCCGCGGGGAGGGGGTAGCGGAGCAGGTGGGTGTCGGCGCTGCGCTGGGCGTCGGCCTCGATGAGCCGGACCGCGTTGTCGACCCAGTCCCGGGGTGCGCTGCGGTCGACGACCGCACCGGTCGCCGTCACCGCCCGTTCTCGCCGCGCATGCGCTTCTCGAGGTCCGCGCGTTCGGTGCGCCGACGCTCATCGACCGCGGCGATGCCCACGTTGACGCGACGCCGAAGCGACGCGAAGAGCACGAGCGAGACGGGCAGGGCGATGAGCACGGCGAACAGGGCCGCGACGAGGAGGGGGATTTCCACCCCGAATGCCCGAGGAACGTAGAGAATGAGCAGAGTGAGCACGACCACGAGGGCGAGTCGGGCCACCGAGTACAACGCGACGTCCCGGATCAGAGACCCGGCCCCCGCCTGACCGTCGGCGGCCGTGGCGCCCTCACCGTGAGGGTGTGGAGTGCGCTGGGAGGGGGTATCCGAGGGTTCGTTCCGGCGTTCGTCGTTCACCACTCCAGGTTAACCGGCCGCCCGGACGACGAGCTCCGCGTCGATTTCCGTAAGTCGGACATCCGTCCGTTTTGTCTATTACTTCCGCTTTACCAACCGTAGACCGTTCGAGCAACCAGGGGTATCGGTGCCACCATGGGCTTGGACATCCCGATCGAACAACTCGATCGCGTCGAACAACACGATCACGACAACCGGGAGGACATTCGCAATGAGCGCACCCACTTTCAACGGCGCGAAGGAATCCCTGCTGACCCCGGGCCAGGTGGCGGCACTGTTCCATGTGGATCCCAAGACCGTCACCCGGTGGGCCCACGCCGGCCGATTGGGCTCGCTGCGGACCCCCGGTGGCCATCGCCGCTTCCGTGAGTCCGAGGTCCTGGCGCTTCTCCGCTCCCTCACGACCGAAGCGACACGCTGATCCGAGACAGCAGAATCCGCACCTCCGGCGTACACCTGCCGGATCCCGGCCGACCACCCGCGGAACCCACGTGCCGGACCGGGTTCCTCCCACCTAGAATGTGGACGAACCGGTCTGCGGTCGCCGCGGCCCGGAGGTGCACGGCGAGGGCACGTCCTCGTCCGGCACCACCACGGTCAGGAGGTGCAACGTGCTCTATCTGTTGGCACTCATCGGTGCGGTGACACTCGCCGTCCTGCTGTGGAAGGCGTACGGTCCCACATCTCGTCCGCCGTCCCGCGTGATGGGGCCTGACGACGATCCCGACTTCCTGTGGAAGGTCGATCGCGAGGTGCACCGCCGCCGGAGTGGCGACGGCACCGGCGAGTCCGATCAGGAGCGGGGCGACTGACCGTTCGCGTTACGCCGAGCGGTCTGTCACCGCGCGGCGAAACCGTCGGTGATATCCGCGGCGAGTCCGAGCAGGGCGCGCCGCGTACCCGACTGCAACCGGTCCAGGTCGATCTCCGCCCCTTCTTCGAGGTGGGGATCGAAGGGCAGGACGTGGACCGCGCGGCACCGCTGTTCGAAGTGTCGCACCACGAGGTCGAGGTCGACCTTGCCCGACCTCGGCCGCACCGCGTTGACGACGGCCACCGACCGCTCGACGAGTTCGCGATAGCCGTGCGCGTCGAGCCAGTCGAGCGTGGCCGACGCGCTGCGGGCGCCGTCCACCGAACCGGAACTGATGACGACCAGCGTGTCGGCGTTCTCGAGGATCGCGGTCATAGCGGAGTGCATGAGCCCGGTCCCGCAATCCGTGAGCACGATGCTGTAGAACCGCTCGAGAAGACCCAACGTCCGTTCGTAGTCGTCGGCGCTGAAGGCCTCCGAGACCGCCGGATCGGTGTCCGAGGCGAGCACCTCGAGACGATGCGTGTTCTGCGAGGTGTAGGCGCGCACGTCCGCATATGTCTCGAGCAGCGACTGATCGCGCAGCAGCGTGCGCACCGTGGCCGGCGTCTGTTCGGCCACCTTCTGACTCAACGTCCCGCGGTCCGGATTCGCATCGACCGCGACGATCCGATCGCCACGCAGCTCCGCGAAGGTCGAGCCGAGCGTGACCGTGGTGGTCGTCTTGCCCACCCCGCCCTTGAGACTCAGCAGGGCGATCCGATGGCAGCCGTGCAGCGGTGCACGCACCCGCTCGGCCGATTCCTCCTTGCGTTGCTGCCGGGAACTCTCCCCCACGTGCACGCGACCACCGGTCGCCCGGTAGACGACCCGCCGCCAGCCCTTCCGCGGCGGCGCGGCGACCGGACGTACAAGTAGCGACGAGTCCAGCGCCGTCGCGTCCAATGCGTGTCCGTCGAGCCCCGACGACCCGTTACCGGCCCCATTCACCGCGTTCTCCCCCCGTCGACTGTCACGGACGACGGCGCGACGATAGCAGCCTCAGTTGAGCCCGGCGTACGAGTGCAGGCCCGACACGACCATGTTGATGATGAACAGGTTGAACAGCACCGTGACGAAGCCGACGATGTTGATCCACGCTGCGCGGGTGTTCCGCCAGCCGGAGGTCGCACGCGCGTGCAGATAGGCGGCGTAGATGACCCACGAGATGAACGAGACCGTCTCCTTCGGGTCCCAGCCCCAGAAGCGTCCCCACGCCGCCTCGGCCCAGATTGCCCCGAGGATGATGCCGGCGCCGAACAGCGGGAAGCCGATGATCGTGGTGCGGTAGGCGAGCCGGTCGAGGGTCTGCGCGTCGGGCAGCCGCTCGGCGATCGCCGCGAACACACCGCTGCGCTCCTCGCCCTTCGGGAAGCGGATGCGCAGCAGGAACAGCACGCTCGCGACACCCGAGACGAGGAAGATGCCGCTGCCGACGCTGATGATCGTCACGTGGATCGGCAGCCAGAACGATCGGAGGGCCGGCACCACGGGAGCGGCGTCGGCATACAACACCGTCGCCGCGAGGAACATGAGGATCAGTACGGGGACCACCAGGTACACCCACATGATCCGGTAGGCCGGCTTGCGGAGGACGATCAGCCCGAAGATCACCGCGGCGGTGCACGCCATCGAGACGAACTCGTACATGTTGCCGAGCGGGAACCGCTCGGTGGCCAGCCCACGCAGGACGATCGAGGCGAGCTGCAGGCCCGCGACCACGACGACGAGCGCGCGTCCCATGTTGCCGAGACGCTGCGACACGGTGCGCTTCGGCGTCTGGTCGATCCGTCCCGGCCCGGTCGCGCGCTCGGCGGGGGCCTGCTGCCTTCCGGCGGCCACGAGTTCGCGTTCCCGCTCCGCCACGACGTCGGCCCGGTGGGTCGCGTACTCGGCGATGAGCAGCAGCAGAGCCAGCACGAGCACCGCGAACGCCGATTCGAAGGCCCAGTCGCTGTACTGCGCGAGGGTGTCGTTCTCTGTCATCAGTTCTTCTTCTCCTGTGCCGCCGGGGCGGAGGGTGCATCGTCGCCGAGAAGGCGCTCGACCAGCCGGTCGAACTCGTCTCCCCATCCGGCCTGATCGGTTCGTGCGAGACCGCCGAGCTCTACTACGGTCCGTCGTTCGCCGTCGCTCACTGTACCGTCCGGGTACGCGCGTGCCCACACTCTGCGTCGTTTGACCAGCAGCGACACGAGCAGTCCGCCCATCATGAAGATCGCCGCGACCAGCACCCACTGCTGCGCCGGGTCGTGCGAGACCTGCAGGTTGACGAAGTCGGTGGCCTTGTCGAATCGCACCTCGGTGCCGTCGGCGAGCGTCACGCTCTCCCCCGGACGCAGGTTTACACGATCCTGCTTCACGAGGCGTCCCTGATTGATCAGTTCCTTGTTGAGCGAGAACAGCGACTGCGGGTTGCCGGTGTCGAGACCGGAGTCGCCCTTGTAGATGTCGATGGCGACAGCCGGGTCCGTCAGGGCGGGGAAGATCGATGTGAGCAGCGTGCCGTGGAAGGACGCCGTCGGCGCGAACAGTCCCTCGATCGCGATCTGGTTCTTCCGGCGCTCGTCGGCGTCGGGGTACATGCCACCGGGCGGGTCGAAGCGCATGGCGCCGCTGCTGAGGAAGGTCGTCGCGTCGTCGGGCGCCCACTGCATCGTTTCGGTGCGGGTCTCGCCGTTCGGCCAGGTGACCGTGAAGGTCGGGGCGTAACCGTGACCCTGTAGGTACACGCGGTCGCTGCCGACCCGCAGCGGATGGTTGACCTTCAATTGCGCGTCGCGCCAGGTGTTCGTGACGAGGTCGTCGCCGTACTGGTACTCGATGTCGGAGGTGAACATCTCGGCCTGGCCGTTGTCGAGATAGTCGGCGACGAAGGTGTTCACCCGCACGCACATGGGGTTCAGACCGGTGCCGTCGAGCGTGCTGCCGGCGCGGAACGAGTCGAAGGAGGCGGGCGAGGTGGTGCAGAACTCCTCACCGTTCGCGACGAGGATGCGCTGCCCCTCGTAACCGAAGAGCTTGCCGGCGGCGACGGCGACGAGCAGCCCGACGAGGGAGATGTGGAAGACCAGGTTGCCGGCCTCGCGCAGATAACCCTTCTCGGCGGACAGGGTCACCTCGCCGTCAGGCCCGCGGGCACCGCCCTCGCGGCGCACGACCTTCCAACCGCGCAGCTCTTTCTGGATCCGGTCGAGGGCGTCGGCGGGGGCCTCGGCCACCATCGTCTGTGTGTGGTGCGGCAGGCGCTGCAGGTTGCGCGGCGCGGCGACCGGCGGGGTGCGCAGGGCGTGGAAGTGCTCGACGCAGCGCGGCAGGATGCAGCCGACCAGCGAGACGAACAGCAGCACGTAGACGGCGGTGAACCAGAAGCTCCCGAAGACGTCGAACAGCTCGAAGCGGTCCATGATCGGTCCGAGCGTCGGCCGGGCCGCGATGTACTCGTCGACCTTCTGGGTGTTGAGGCTGCGCTGCGGCAGGAGTGCGCCCGGGATCGCGGCGAGCGCGAGCAGGAACAGCAGGACCAGCGCGGTCCGCATCGACGTCAGGCCGCGCCAGGTGTTCCGCACGAAGGCCGTGGCACGTCCGAACGCGGCCTGTCGCGGCGGAGGCGACGGCTGCGGTGCGGGGGTCGGGGTGTGTGTCGCGGTCATACGGGCAGAGTCACTTCCGAGATGAACGAGTCACGGACCCAGGACACGAACAGGTCCCACGCACCGGTGACGAGAGCGATGCCGACGGCCATGAGCATCAGGCCACCGACGATTTGCACGGTCCGCGCGTGGGTGCGCAGCCAGCCCACCCCGCGCAGCGCCCGCGCCGAACCGAGCGCGAGCACGACGAACGGCAACCCGAGGCCGAGGCAGTAGGCGACGATCAGCGTCACCCCGCGTGCCGCGGTGGTGCCCTCGGTGCCCGCCGCGAGCGAGATGACGCCGGCGAGGGTGGGACCGAGGCACGGGGTCCACCCGAGCGCGAACACCGCGCCGAGCAGCGGGGCTCCCGCAAGGTTCGAGATGCGCCGGGGCGCCGGACGCGTGTCGCGCTGCAAGACTGGGATGAGACCGATGAAGACCAGACCCATCACGATGGTGACGACACCACCGATCCGCATGAGCAGTTCGCGGTTGACGGCGAGCGCGGAGATCGCCCCGAACACCGAGGCCGTCGCGAGGACGAACACCACGGTGAATCCGAGGACGAACAGCCCGGCGGCACCGGCCACCCGGAGGCGGCCGTCGCTGCGGACGGTCGTGGTGCGGGCACCGGCCTGCTCGGCGGTGACGGCGGGGGCCTCGGCTCCCACCACTCCGGCGAGGTAGGACAGATAGCCGGGAACGAGCGGCACGACGCACGGCGATGCGAAGGAGACGAGACCGGCGAGCAGGCACGCGCCCATCGCCAGCAGCAGCGGACCCGACAGGGCCGCGTTCTGGAAGGTCTCCCCGACACCCGACGCAAGGATCACTGTTACTGCTCCGAATCCGGTTCAGCCGCGACCCGTTCGACGACCGGTTGCAGGTCCTCGGCGAGCAGTTCGGTCAGGTAGACCGCAGCCACGCGGTGCTCACGGTCGAGGACGACCGTCGTCGGCACGACCGAGGTCGGGTAGTTGCGGCCGAGGGCGAGCAGCGACCGCATCGGCGGGTCGTAGATCGACGGGTAGCCGATCCGCTGGTCGGTGACGAAGTCCTGGGCCTTGTCGCGCTGATTGTCGCGGACGTTGATGCCGAGGAACTGCACCCCGAGATCTTTGGTGGCCTCGTAGACCTCCTCGAGATCGTCGGCTTCGCTGCGGCACGGCGCGCACCACTGGCCCCACACGTTGAGCACGACGACCTGGCCCTCGTAGTCGTCGAGGGAGATGGTCTCGCCCTCGTTCATGAGGTCCTCGCCGGTGAGCTCACCGAGGGTGCCCCGGTCGGCCGGGGGGTCGTAGAAGATGCGGGTCTGCCCGCCGGGCGAGACGAAGTCGAACGTTCCCCCGGTGGCGACGGCGTCGTCCCCGGTGGCGCAGGAGGTGAGAAGGACGGCACCGCAGATCGCGGCGACCGTCGCCCGGAACACCTTTCTCATGCGCCGTGGACGTTCGGGTCGGAGGCGCCGGCCGGCTCGGAGTAGACCAGGTCGACGAGGGTGTCACCCTCGTAGACCAGGGAGGTCAGCGAGGCGAGGCTGCACTGGCGGCGACGCGGGTCGTGCCACAGTCGCTCGCCCTCGAGGAAGCGGCGCAGCGTCCACACCGGGAGTTGGTGGCTCACGCACACCGCTTCCCGCCCCACCGCGGCCACGCGGGCCGCGTGGACGGCGGCGAGCATGCGGTGGGCGATCTGCAGGTAGGGCTCGCCCCAGGAAGGGGTGAACGGATCGCGCAGCTTCCACCAGTGGCGCGGGCGGCTGAGCGCACCGTCGCCGACCGAGACCTTCAAGCCCTCGAAGTCGTTGGCCGCCTCGATGAGGTTCTCGTCGGTGCGGATCTGCAGTCCGTGTTTCTCCGCGATCGGGGCGGCGGTCTGCTGGGCCCGTTCGAGCGGGGACGCGACCACGTGTGCGATGTCGTGGTCGGCGAGCGACGCCGCGACCGCACGTGCCTGGGCCTCACCGGTCACCGACAGCTTGAAGCCGGACAGGCGGCCGTAGAGGATTCCGGAGGGGTTGTGGACCTCTCCGTGGCGGAGCACGTGCACGATCGTGCGGGTCTCGGACGGGGCGGCGTCGGTCACGTCGATGTTCCTCGAGGGGTGTGGGAGGGGCGGATCGGGCTGGGCAGGCAGGAGAGCGGTGCTACGGCGCGGTCGCCGCGGCGGCCGCGCGCGCGGCGTGCGGCAGCGCGTCGGCGACCCGCGAGAACGCGTCGTCGTCGAGCGCGGACGAGACGAACCACGTCTCGAAGGCACTCGGGGGTGCATAGACGCCGCGCTCGAGCAGCGCGTGGAAGAAGGCCGGGAAGCGCCAGGTCTGCGCGGCCTTGGCCTGCTCGTAGTTCGTCACCGGCTCATCGGTGAAGAAGACGCTCAGCAGCGTGCCGGCATTCTGGACGCGGTGCGGCACCCCTTCGGCGGCGAGTGCCTCCCCCAGCAGACGCCCGAGGGTCTCGGAGTTGCGGTCCAGGTTGGCGTAGACCTCGGCGTCGGCGGCACGCAGGCTCGCGAGGCCGGCGGCCACGGCGACGGGATTACCGGACAGGGTGCCGGCCTGGTAGACCGGTCCGCTCGGGGCGAGATGGGCCATGACGTCGGCGCGGCCACCGAAGGCCGCGGCGGGCAGACCTCCGCTCATGACCTTGCCGAAGGTCATCAGGTCGCCGGAGACACCGTCGATGCCGTGCCAGCCGGTCGGGCTCGCGCGGAAGCCGGTCATCACCTCGTCCATGATCAGCAGCGCGCCGTGCTCACGGGTGAGCTCGCGCAGGCCCTCGTTGAAGCCGGACACCGGCGGGACGGTGCCCATGTTGCCGGCGGCGGCCTCGGTGATGACCGCGGCGATCTCACCGGGGTTCGCCTCGAAGGCGGCGCGCGCGGCGGCGAGGTCGTTGTAGGGGACGACGATGGTGTCGCCCGCCTGGGCGCCCGTGACGCCGGGCGAGGTGGGCAGACCGAAGGTGGCGAGGCCGGAACCGGCGTCGGCGAGCAGCGCGTCGACGTGACCGTGATAACAACCCGCGAACTTCACGATCTTCGACCGTCCGGTGAATCCGCGCGCGAGACGGACGGCGCTCATCGTCGCCTCGGTGCCGGAGTTGACGAGCCGGACCTGCTCGACGGGTGCGATGCGGGCGACGATCTCCTCGGCGAGTTCGACCTCACCCTCGGTGGGGGCACCGAACGACAGACCCGCCGGCGCGGTGGATCGGACGGCCTCGACGACCGCCGGATGCGCGTGCCCGAGAATCATCGGGCCCCAAGAACACACCAGGTCGACGTAGGTTTTTCCGTCGACGTCGGTGAGCAGCGGACCCGATCCCGATGCGAAGAAAGGAGGATTGCCGCCGACCGATCCGAACGCGCGGACCGGAGAGTTGACGCCCCCCGGTGTCACCTTCGATGCCCGGTGGAAGAGTGCGGCGGATCGAGTGTCGTGGGTGGACGAAGCATCGGGGGTCGCAGTCACGACTTCCAGTGTCCGTAGTTTCGCGGGATTTGCCAAAAACAGTGGTCCTCAAACCTCATGTGTTTTTTCTCCCTTACCAGGAAAAAGGGACACCGTGAGTGACTTGTCGCACCTATCGTCCGAGGCATGCCGACGACAGCCGAACACCTGCGCATCGCACTCGACGGTGCGTGGCACGAAGCACGCGAACGCGCACGCAAGGATCTCGCGCACGAGAAGTTCGCACCGCACTACACCCCCGAGACCGACAAGGCGCGCGCCATCACGCTCGAGCAGATGCGCATCCTCGCCGAACACGGCTATGCCGCGGCGGGCTTCTCCGTCGAGTCCGGCGGCACGGGCGACGCGGGCGGCGCGGTCGCATCCATCGAGATGCTCGCGATGTCCGACCTGTCGCTGATGGTCAAGGCGGGCGTGCAGTGGGGCCTGTTCGGCGGTGCCATCGAGAACCTCGGCACCGAGCGGCACCACGAGAAGTACGTCAAGCAGCTCATCGACCTCGACGTGCTCGGCTGCTTCGCGATGACCGAGACGGGCCACGGCAGCGACGTGCAGTCGCTCGAGACCACGGCGACCTATGATCCGGACACCCAGGAGTTCGTGATCCACTCCCCCACCCCGTCGTCCCGCAAGGACTACATCGGTGGCGCGGCGCAACACGCGCGGTTCGCGGCCGTCTTCGCGCAGCTCGTCACGCAGGGTGAGACGCACGGTGTGCACTGTTTCGTCGTCCCGATCCGCGACGAGGACGGCAACGACCTGCCGGGTGTGACGACCTCCGACTGCGGTTACAAGGGCGGCCTGCCGGGTGTCGACAACGGCCGCATCGTCTTCGACCAGGTGCGCATCCCCCGGGAGAACCTGCTCGACAAGTACGCGGACGTCGAACCGGACGGCACCTACGCCTCGGACATCGACAACCCGAGCCGACGGTTCTTCACGATGCTCGGCACGCTGGTCCGCGGGCGCATCACCGTCGGCGGCTCGGCGGGTGCGGCGGCGCGGGTCGCGCTGAGCATCGCCACCCGCTACGCCGAGAAGCGTCGCCAGTTCGACGCCCCCGGGCGCGACGGCGAGGTGCCGATCATGGACTATCTCGTCCACCAGCGGCGCCTGCTCCCGCTGATCGCCCGCTCGTACGCGCTCGGCTTCGCCCAGAACGAGCTGCTCACGACGATGCACCGGCTGCAGTCGACGTCGTTGCAGGAACTCGACGCGCAGGAACAGCGCGAACTCGAGGGTCGCGCGGCCGGCCTCAAGGCCGCCAACACCTGGCACGCGTCGCGGGCGATACAGGAGTGCCGCGAGGCGTGCGGTGGTGCCGGCTACATGGCCGAGAACCGGCTGACGGCGCTGCGCGCGGACGTGGACGTGTTCACGACCTTCGAGGGCGACAACCACGTCCTGACCCAGCTGGTCGCGAAGGAACTGCTCACGGCCTACGCCGACGAGGTGCAGGGCATGAGCCCGGTGGAGTGGATGCGCTTCGCCGCGACCACCATCTCCGACATCGTCAAGAAGCGCACCGCGGCGCAGCAGATCATCCAGACGATCGTCGACACCCGCCAGGACAACGAGGAGGACGGCAGCCTCTTCGACCGCGGCACCCAGGTGACGATGTTCGAGGACCGTGAGCAGTACCTGCTGTCCACTGCGGCCCGGCGCCTGCAGGCCGCGATGAAGCGTGAGGACAACCCGTTCGACGCCTTCAACTTCGTGCAGGACCACGTTCTGCACGCCGCCCGCGCGCACATCGACCGGGTCGTGCTCGAGGCGTTCGTCGCCGCGATCGAGGACTGCAAGGACGAGACCGCCCGCGACCTGCTGTCGGAGCTGTGCGATCTCTACGCGCTGACGATCATCGACGAGGACAAGGCGTGGTTCATGGAGCACCGCCTGCTGTCGGTCGAACGCGCCAAGGCCGTCACACGCGGGATCAACGAGCGGTGCCGCGGCCTGCGTCCGCACGCGTTGACGCTCGTGGACGGGTTGGGTGTGCCCGACTACCTGCTCGGCTCGGCCATGCTCGACCGTGAGGGAGCGGTCGTCCCACCTCAGGACGTCGCAGTCTGACCGGGTTCGCCGACGAGCTGCGAGCCGTGCTCGCAGCTCGTCGGCGTCCTTCGCCCACGCCCGCACGAACGTTCCTCCGATGAGCCGCAGTCCGACAGGCTTGCGGCCGCGCGGCACATCCGCCAGTTCGCCGAGGCTCCGGGCGGTCTCCCAGCGTTCCGGATCGCGCCGGTCGTCCGGTGGCGGCGGCAGCACCGCCTCGATCTCGGCGACCGGCAGTTCCTCGGTGCCCTGCCGCAGGACCGTGGAGGTGAGCTCGACGCTGACGTGCCGACGAGCAGCCACGACCATCACGTAGGAAAAGCCGGCGAGCACGATCGCGATGATCGGCAGCGCGACCCAGTGCACGACGGGGCCGGTGAACAGTTCGACGACGAGGGCCACGACGCAGACCAGCGGGCCGATGGCGACCGTGCGCCAGCGCGCTCCGGGTTCGTGGAACAGCGGCCCGGCCGGGTCGGTGCCCATCGGATCAGGGGTTGCCGGATCAGGGGTTGCCGGATCTGGGGCCGTCGGGTCGGTCAAGCGGCGAACGCGCCGGGGATCACCAGCAGCACGGTGGTCACCAGTCCGAGGAGGGCGATGAGAGCGATCAACACCATTTCGCGACGGCGCCCATAGGGCCGCGGTTCCACCTGCATGACGTCCTTTTCGCTCGACGGAAAGGGCCGTGCGGCCCACATGGTGAGCCCACCGTACTCTTCGGTCGCGCCGGACGAAACCGAGTGGTACGTCTATTCTTCCGGCAGTCGCAGGAAGAAGCGGTTGGCATCCCGCCGGTGCATCAGCACGATCGCTCCGACGGTCGCGACGGCTTGCAGAATGCCCACCACACCGAGTATCCAGCCCGCGCCGCCCTCCCCGACGCCCACACCGAAGACGGTGGGCAGGGTCGACAGCGACATGAACACCCCGAGCAGGGTCAGCAGCATCCGGGCCCAGTTCTTGGCCTTCAACAGCTGCCTGACTACCAGATAGAGCAGTCCGACGATCACCAGGCCGATGCCGGCGGTCAGCGCGACCAGCAGCGGGACCGCCGACTCGAGCTGCTCCGTGGTGACGCCCTCGATGGCCTGCTCGGCGGCCATCGTGGTCATGAGGTCGAGCAGTTCCTCGCGTCGACTCAGCAGATCGGCCAGACTTGCCGCCAAACTCACGACGGCGAGAGCGAGTACCCCGCACCACAATTGGTGGGCCGTCGTGACGTCTCCGGGAACGGGACGATTCGCCGCGGGGCCGGGCCCGACAGGAGGTGCGGGGAAGCTCATGACAGGCGACCCGCGACCTCGGCGGCCCAGTAGGTGAGGACGACGTCCGCACCGGCCCGCCGGATGCCGACCAGCGATTCGAGGATCGCCGCATCGCGATCGATCCAGCCCTTCTGCGCGGCCGCGGTGATCATCGAGTACTCCCCCGAGATCTGGTAGGCGGCCACCGGGACGGGCGAGCGGTCGGCGACCTCGCGCAGCACGTCGAGGTACGACATCGCCGGCTTGACCATCACCATGTCGGCGCCCTCGGCGAGGTCGAGGTCCACCTCGTGCAGCGACTCGCGACGGTTCGCCGGATCCTGCTGGTAGGTGCGGCGATCTCCCTCGAGGCACGAGCCGACGGCGTCGCGGAAGGGACCGTAGAACGCCGAGGCGTATTTCGCGGAGTAGGCGAGCTGACCGACCTCGGTGTGCCCGGCCTCGTCCAGCGCGGACCGGATGAAACCGATCTGGCCGTCCATCATGCCGCTCGGGCCGAGCAGGTGCGCCCCGGCCTCGGCCTGCGCGACGGCCATCTCGGCGTAACGCTCGAGGGTCGCGTCGTTGTCGACGACGCCGGTGTCGGTGAGCACACCGCAGTGGCCGTGATCGGTGAACTCGTCGAGGCAGGTGTCGGCCATGATCACCGTGGAGTCGCCGAGTTCGCTGCGCAGCGACCGCAGCGCGCGGTTGAGCACACCGCCGGGATCGCTCGCCGCGGAACCACGGGCGTCCTTGTCCTCGGGGCTGGGCACACCGAAGAGCATCAGGCCGCCGACACCGGCGGACACGGCCGCGGCCGCGGCCTTGCGCAGCGAATCGGCGGTGTGCTGGTACACCCCGGGCATCGACGCGATCTCGCGCGGCTCGTCGAGGCCGTCGGCCACGAACATCGGGAGCACGAGGTGGCGGGGTTCGAGGGAGGTTTCTGCCACGAGCCGTCGGATGGCGGGTGTGCTGCGCAGCCGGCGGGGACGGATGTCGGGAAACATGGGGAGAACACCTTCCATACGGGTCGTGCGCGGCCCCGGTAGTGGCGACTACCGGGACCGCGCACGGATCATCGGATCACCAGAGATCAGCGGCGGGCGCGGGACTTCTTCCGCGGCGGAGGCAGTGCGCCTTCCGCGCGGAGCCGGGCCGCGTGCTCGGCGAGCGCGTCGACCAGGGGCCCGATCTGCGCGGTCTCGGGCTGCACGTCCACCCGCAGGCCGAACTCGATCGCCGTCTCGGCCGTCTTCGGGCCGATACACGCGACGATCGTGCGGGCGTGCGGCTTGCCGGCGATACCCACGAGATTGCGGACCGTCGACGACGAGGTGAAGCACACCGCGTCGAAACCACCGGTCTTGATCATCTCGCGGGTCGCGGCCGGCGGCGGAGCGGCACGCACGGTGCGGTAGGCGGTGACGTCGTCGATCTCCCAGCCGCGCTCGCGCAGACCCTCGGCGAGGGTCTCGGTGGCGATGTCGGCGCGCGGCAGCAGCACCCGGTTGACCGGATCGAAGACGTCGTCGTACGGGGCGAACTCGGCGAGCAGGCCGAGGCTGGACTGTTCGCCGCTGGGCACGAGCTCGGGGATGATGCCGACCGAGCGCACCTTCGCAGCGGTGGCCTCACCGACGCACGCGATCTTGACGCCGGAGAACGCGCGCGCGTCGAGACCGAACGCCTCGAACTTCTCCCACACCGCACGCACCGCGTTGGTGGAAGTGAACACCACCCACTGGTAGCGACCGTCGACCAGGCCCTTGACCGCGCGTTCCATCTGCGCGGGACTGCGCGGCGGCTCGACCGCGATGGTCGGCACCTCCATCGGGATCGCGCCGTGCGTGACGAGCCGCTCGCTCATCTCGCCGGCCTGATCCTTGGTGCGGGGCACGAGCACGGTCCAGCCGTACAGGGCGCGCGACTCCCACCACGACATCTTGTTGCGGTGCGAGACGACCTTGCCGACGGTGACGACGAGCGGTCCGACGAGCTCGGAACCCGCGTCGTTCAGGGTCGCGAGGGTGGCCTCGACGGTGCGCTGCTGACGGGTGGTGCCGCGCACGGTGATCGCGGCGGGGGTCTGCGGCGCCAGGCCGTGTTCGACCAGCGCGCTGGCGGTCTCGGCGAGGTGGCCGGAGGTCGCATGGAGGACGAGGGGGCCGGGGGCGGCGGCGAGCGCGGCCCAGTCGACCTCTCCGCGCACGTCGACCTCGGTGTGGCACGAGCCGAGCGCCATACCGGCGTAGCTCGGCACGGACGATCCGGCGGGCAGGCCCGGCAGGACTTCGAAGACCACCTGGGTGCGGGCGACCGCGTTGACCTCGGCGATCACCGAGTCGGTGGTGAGCGGGTCGCCCGCGACGAGGCGCACCACGTCGCGACCGGCCTTCGCCTCGGCGACGAGCGTCTTGGCGACCTCGGCGGGCTCGCCGAGCGCGGGACGGACCTCGGCGACGGGCTCACCGGTCTCCGGGTCGGTGCCGTGGTCGACACCGACGAGGGCCACGACACCCTTGTCTACATCGGGGTCGGTGAAGGCGATCGTGGCGCCCGCCAGCACGTCACGCGCGCGCACGGTGAGCAGCGCAGGATCGCCCGGGCCCGATCCCACGAACAGGATGCGCCCGGGGTTGTGCTTACGGACTCGGCTCATCGGTCATTCTCCAGTGCGGTCAAATCAGCGGTATGGGCAAATCGGGTGACGGTGCCGGCTGTGTCAATCATCGGCAGGTCTCGTCTCGGGGAGGACCCCGTGCTCGACCATGAGCTCGCGCGCACCGAGGTCGAGCAGTTCGCGGGCGACACGGCGACCGAGTTCCTCGGCCTTCTCCGGCGCCCCCACCGCGCTCGCTCGCAGCACATCCGATCCGTCCATGGCGGCGGCGCATCCGCGCACCGACAGTTCCTCGATCACCCGGCCGTCGTCGTCGAGCGATTCGACGACCTCGGCGATCGCCCCCACCGGTGCGGTGCATCCGGCTTCGAGTTCGGCGAGCAGCGAGCGCTCCGCGACGACTGCGGCGCGGCTCGGCGCATGGTCGAGTCCGGCGAGCAGCTCGATCATCTCGGGATCGTCCGACCGGCACTCCACGGCGAGCGCACCCTGCGACGGCGCGGGCAGCATCTGTACCGGTTCGAGGGACTCGGTGACCCGGTCCAGGCGTCCGATCCGCGACAGTCCGGCACGCGCGATGACGATCGCGTCGAGTTCGCCGGAGTCGACCTTGCCGATGCGGGTGTCGATGTTGCCGCGCAGCGGTTCGATCTGCAGTCCCAGGCCGAGCGCAGCGAGTTGTGCCCGCCGGCGCGGCGCCGAGGTACCGACCTTGGAGCCGGGCGGCAGCTCGCCGAGGACGAGTCCGTCGCGGGCGACGAGCGCGTCGCGCGGGTCCTCCCGCTCGGGGACGGCCGCGACGACGAGGCGCGGATCCTGGAAGGTCGGCAGGTCCTTGTAGGAGTGCACGGCGACGTCGACCTCACCTGCGAGCAGCGCCTCGCGCAGCTCGGCGGTGAACACGCCGACGCCGATGCGCTGCACCGGGCCGGGCGTCACATCGCCCTTGGTGGTGATGATGACGAGCTCTGCCGGGCGACCGGCGGCAATCAGTGCGTCGCGCACGGTACCGGCCTGGGTCGTGGCGAGCACGCTGCCGCGGGTACCGATCCGCAGGGGACGATCCTGCCGAGCAACATCGTCGCGGGAAACCGATGCGGCTTCGGTGCTCATGCGGTGCCGTCCTTTCGTGAGGCCTGGAGTTCGGTGGTGACAGCGGGGTCGAGTGCGGCGGACAGATCCCCCGAGAGGGTGGGATCGGTCAGCGAGTTCAGATCCTTGGTGGGTGTCGCGACCGCCTCGACCGAGCCCGGGCGCAGCTCGAACAGCTCGCGCAGGGCCTCGGCGTACTGGTCGCCTCCCGGCGTCGACGCGAGCTGCTTGACGCGCACCGTCGGTGCGTGGAGGAGCTTGTCGACGACCCGGCGCACGGTGCGGGCGACCTCGCCGCGCTGGCCGTCGTCGAGATCGGGCAGTCGCGATTCGAGGCGCATCAGTTCGCCCTCGACCACTTCGGCGGCGCGCTGACGCAGTGCCGTCACGGTGGGGGTGACCTCGGCGAGTCGCTGCGCGGTGAGGTACTGCGACAGCTCGGCGGCGACGATCGTGCGGGCGGCCTCCGCGTCGGTCGCGGCGGCGCCGGCCGACGGGTCGCGCTGCAGCGACTCCATGTCGAAGACCTGCACACCGGGAAGACCGGCCACGGCGGTGTCGACGTCGCGCGGCAGACCGAGATCGCAGATCGCGAGGAGGCGTTCGCCGCGGCCGGGCTGCGCGAGTGCGCGGTGCGCGTCGGCGAGCGTGACGACGGCGCCCACGGCTCCGGTGCAGGTGACGGCGACGTCGGCGCGGCTCAGTGCGGTCGCGAGATCGTCGAATCCGACGACCTCGGCGTCGACACCGGCGGCCTGTGCGGTCTCGGCGAGTCGCTCGGCACGGTCGCGGGTGCGGTTGGCGACGACGATCGAGCCGACCTCGGCCCGGACGAGATGCGCGACGGCGAGACCACCCATGGCGCCGGCACCGATCACCGCGGCGGTGCGGCCCTCCAGGGCGCCTCCGAGGAAGTTCGAGGCCTTGTCGAGCGCGACCGACACGACGGATGCACCGGCGGCGTCGATGCCGGTCTCCGAGTGCACCCGCTTGCCGACGCGCAGCGCCTGCTGGGCGAGTTCGTGCAGGGTGCGGCCGACGGCCTGCTGAGCGTCGGCGGCGGCGTAGGCGGTGCGGATCTGGCCGAGGATCTGCTGCTCCCCCACGACCATCGAGTCGAGCCCGCTGGCGACGGAGAACAGGTGTTCGGCAGCGGCCTCGCTGTAGCGGACGTAGGCGTGCTTGTGCAGTTCGGTGACGGGCAGACCCGAGTGCTCGGCGAGCAGTTCGCTGACCGCGGCGAGCGCGCCGTGGAAGGCGTCGACCACCGCGTAGATCTCCACCCGGTTGCAGGTGGAGACGATCATCGCTTCGGAGATCTTGTCCGACGCCAGCATCTTGTCGGTGAGCTTGGGGCGGTCGGTGTCCGTGACCGCCACCTTCTCGAGCACCGGGACCGGTGCGCTCCTATGCGATATCCCGACGAGGAGAACACTCACGGTGCGATCACCGATCCGTTTCTGGTCGCGGCCGAGCCCATCGGACCCGCCTTTCCTGTTGTGGTACGCCGAGCAGAGCTTCGGGTGGACACCCGCGGTATGCCGGCGGGGCGTACGTCGCCGGCAGCAGGACGAACGTCAGCGGTCGCGGCCCGGGGGGTCTCCCCGTTGCGGGTGCTGTTGAAGGACAGGACCTGCATCTCGACGGACAGATCGACGCGTCGGATCTCGACGTGGTCGGGGACATCGAGTTCGACGGGAGCGAAGCTCAGGATGCTGCGCACGCCTGCGAGCACGAGCCGATCGCACACCTGCTGTGCTGCCTCGTCGGGGGTGGCGACGACACCGATGGTCGCGCCGAGTTCATGGGCTCCGTTCTCGAGATCGTCGACGTGACGCACGACGAGATCGCCCACACGTGTGCCCACCACGTCGGGATCGGAATCGAAGAGTCCGGCCATCGTGAAACCGCGGCGGTCGAAGCCCGGATACCGGGCGAGGGCGCGGCCGAGGCTGCCAACTCCGACGAGCACGACGCGATGGCCCCGGTCGAGTCCGAGAGCTGCTTCGATGCGGGACTGGAGGCGCAGGACGTCGTAGCCGACGCCCCGCACTCCGTTGGGTCCGAGGAAGGACAGATCCTTGCGCAGTTTGGCCGAACCGACCCCGGCGGCGGCCGCGAGTTCCTCACTGGAGACGATGAGAGTGCCCGCTTCGGCGAACGCACCGAGGACCCGGAGGTAGGTCGCGAGACGCGTCACAGTAGCCTGTGGGATATCGCGGACCGGAGGAGTGGGAGTGGCACCCTCGCCGGACTCGGCGGTGCCGCGAGCGTCCTCGCCCTGCGGTGGGTGCAACTGCGTCACGGTACGTGGCTCCTCGTCCGGCCGGTGGATACACACCTGGCCTCACGGTGATCCGGGAATTCGTTCACACCACGGTAACCGCTTGTGAAGCCATGCACAAAGTTGCTCGAAGCACCCCGAATGTGCTTCCCACCTGCTGTACGACGAGGATCTGCCGACTCACCGAGCGAGATTTGCGCGCAGTCGCGGCTCGTCGACCTCCCAGTAGCTGTGCTCGCGTCCGTCGAGCAGAACGACGGGCAGACGGTCCCCGAATTCGGCCCTCAGATCGGGATCGGTTGCGGCAGCGACATCCACGTCGATGCAGGTGACCTCGACGCCGAGCTCCTCCGCGAGCGCCTCGAGCTGCTCGCGCGCAGGACCGCACGCACCGCACCCGGCGCGCACGAGAAGTGTCAGGTGATGACGGCTCGCGGAGCCGCTCGTTGCCGATGACGATTGCTCACTCATGCCTCCACTGTGCGGCACGACCTGTCGAGATGAACGTCACACCCCGTCACGGGGGCGACGGCCTCCCGGTGAGGGGCGGTGTCGCGGGCTAGGCTTGGCGCGGGTCGCCCGTGCATGCGGTCGCCATATGTGCGGCGCCCGGAAGTGCAGGGGTCACACGGGGCCCGCCCGTTTCGACAGCCCCGCCCGTTACGACACCGGAGGTGCGAGTGCCAGGACGTTCGTTTCCCTACGGATGGGGCATGGGTGAGACGTGGGCGAGCATCATCCGTCCCGGACGTCGGCTTTTCTCTCGCAAATTCGGACCCAGCGAGGAAGAGGTCCGCGCCAATCTCGCAGGTGAGGCGAGCGCCGATGCCGCCCTCGCGTTGCAGGAATCCCGCGTCGAACCCGAGCCCTCCCCCGATACCGCTCCCGTCCCGCGCGATCTGACCGCGGCGGCGTTCTTCGACGTCGACAACACGATGGTGCAGGGCGCGTCGATCATCCACTTCGCCCGCGGCCTCGTCGCCCGGAACTACTTCGACAAGTCCGACCTGTTCGAGTTCGCCTGGCAGCAGGTCAAGTTCCGCCTGACGGGCAAGGAGAACATGAACGACGTCGCGTCCGGTCGCGACAAGGCGCTGTCGTTCGTGCAGGGCCGCTCCACGGAGGAACTGCGCCGGCTCGGCGAGGAGATCTACGACGACATCATCGCCGACAAGATCTGGCCGGGCACCCGCGCGCTCGCGCAGATGCACCTGGACGCGGGCCAGCAGGTGTGGCTCGTGACCGCGACGCCGGTCGAACTGGCCGACGTCATCGCCGAACGCCTCGGCCTGACCGGTGCGCTCGGCACCGTCGCCGAGTCGAAGGACGGCGTCTTCACGGGCCGTCTCGTCGGCGACATCCTGCACGGTCTCGGCAAGGCGCACGCGGTGCGGGCCCTCGCGATCCGTGAGGGTCTGAATCTCAAGCGCTGCACGGCTTATTCGGACAGTCACAACGACGTGCCGATGCTCTCGGTGGTCGGCACGGCCGTCGCGATCAATCCCGATCCGGATCTACGGCAGGTCGCTCGCACACGCGGGTGGGAGGTCCGCGACTTCCGGACGGCGCGCAAGGCCGCGAAGGTCGGGGTGCCGACGGCGCTCGGTCTCGGTGCCGCGGGTGGTGCTGTCGCGGTCCTCGTGGGTCGCCGCCGCGATCGAGCGGCCTGACAGTACAGCCGCGACCGAGCGGCTTGATTTTCGAGGTGCTCAGCCGAGGAAGACGTTCCGCCGGCGCGTGAGCAGTTTGTAGAGGGTCTGCTGGATCGTCTCGCGCACGTGGTCGGTGACCTCGAACAACACCATCGGATCCTCCGCCGAGGCCTCGTCGTACACGTCGGTGACGATGGGTGTGCCGAACTCGATGTACCACTTCGACGGCAGCGGCACGATCCCGAGCGGGCCGAGCGCCGGGAACAGCGGGGTGATCGGGAAGTAGGGCAGGCCGAGCAGGCGTGCGAGCGAGGTGAGGTCGGCGATGTTCGGGTAGATCTCCTCGGAGCCGACGATCGAGCACGGCACGATGGGCGCCTGGGTGCGCAGGGCCGCCGACACGAAACCGCCGCGGCCGAACCGCTGCAGTTTGTAACGCTCCTTGAACGGCTTGCCGAGTCCCTTGTACCCCTCGGGGAAGACCGCGACCACCTGGTCCTGCCGGAGGAGTCGTTCGGCGTCGGGATGGCACGCGAGGGTGTGGCCGGCCTTGCGCGTCACCGTCCCCACCACGGGCATACCGAAGGCGAGATCGGCGGCGAGCATCCGCAGGTGACGATCCGCGTGGTCGTGCACGGCGACGGAGGTCATCAGTGCGTCGACGGGGAGCGTGCCGGCGTGGTTGGCGACGACGAGTGCGCTGCCCTCGGCGGGGATGTTCTCGACGCCGCGGACCTCGACGCGGAACCACTTGTCGAACAGGGGTCGCAGCACCGGCAGGACGACGTTCTCGGTGAAGTGCGGGTCGAAGCCGAAGTCGTCGACTTCGTAGTCGCCGGTCATCCGGCGGCGCACGAACTCGGCGGTGGCGGTGACCTGTTGTGCGAGCGTGCCGCGCAGGTCGTCGAGGAATCGATCGGTGCGGTTCACCTGCTCGGGGGTGGGGGGTGGCCCCATCGACGGATGGGGTGTGCGTGTGACCCGTTCGCCGGGACGGCGGTTGCCGGCGTGCAACGGGATGACCTTCGCGACCTCCGTCATCGCGTCTCCCTCGTCTCTCCGAGCACGGAGAGCGCCATCGACTCGGCCTTGTCCACCCATTCGGTCTTCACGATGCGGGTGAGGGCGAGGCCCCGGGCGAAATCGTCGAGCGCTTCTCTCGTGGTCCAGCGTGGTTCGAATCCGAACTCGTTGCGCATGCGCGTGGTGTCGAGTCCGCATCCGAAATGGAAATAGTCGAGTTCTTCTTTGGTGAAGGAGTTCATCACGGAACCCATGAGTGCGTGCCCGACCGTGCGGAACAGCGCGTAGGGCATCGGCACGGTGACGCCACCGGCCCGGCGCACGGCCTGGGTCATCGTGACGATCCCCTCACCGGCGATGTTGTACGTCCCTGACGGTCCGGCGACGACCGCGTGTTCGAGCGCACCGAGTGCGTCCTCCTCGTGCAGCAATTGCAGTCGCGCGTCGCGGCCGAGCACGTTGGGGACGAGCGGGGAAGTGAGATAGCTCGACACCGAGCCGGGCAGCCGGTTCCCGACGGTGGGTGCGAACCGGAGGATGGTGGTCGCGATGTCGCTGCGCCGCCGGGCGACGCCGCGCAGATATCCCTCGACCTCTATCATGTCGCGGGCGAAGGCGCCCGTGGGCCGGCGGCGGGCGCTCATCTCCTCGGTGAACTTCGCGGGGTCCTTGGCACTCGATCCGTAGAGGACGGACGACGAGCGCAGCACGATCCTGCGCACCGAGGGTGCCTTCTGGCACACCGCGAACAGCTGCATCGCGCCGAGGACGTTCATGTCCTTCATCGCCGTGCGGCTCCCGGACTTCGGGGCCTTCGTGACGGCGGACGCGTGGACGACGGTGTCGACGTCCATGTTGCGGATGATCTTGCCGATGAGTGGGTTGCGGATGTCGGCGAGCACGAACTCGGCCCGCCCCATGCGCCGGAGCATGTCCTTCGACGGCGACTGGGTGTCGACGCCGATCACCCGCTCGATGTCGGGATTCTGGGCGAGCCTGGTGACGAGGAAACCACCCAGGAACCGACTTGCTCCGGTGACCAGCACGACTCGTGGACGTGCCACTTCGTGCCCCTGCGAAACCACTCGTGAAACCCCCTGCTGCACCACACGCGTCATCGGTCACATTCGCCCCGACGCGGTACGCCGTCCCACAATACGGCCACTTCGCCGCCATCGCACGACTCGTGGGTGAACTATTCGTGTACCGGGATGCACAGACGAACGATGCCCGCCACCATGGAAGGTGACGGGCATCGGATAGGCGCAGGGCTTACTTGCCGAGTTTACGACGCTGCACTCGGGTGCGGCGGAGCAGCTTGCGGTGCTTCTTCTTCGACATGCGCTTACGGCGCTTCTTGATCACAGATCCCATGTGGGCATCCCTCACGTTCCTTGTAGCGTTCCTGCGCACGCCGGTGACGTACGCCTGATGTATGTCGACGCTGGGCCTCGTGGCGACGAGTAACAGCGCCTCACGACACCGGCTGGCCGGTACGACGACAAGCAATCCTACCGGGGCGGCCCACCCGGCGTGAAACCGAGGTCCGTCCCGGAACGCGACTTCCCTCGCGCACCGGATCCGTTCGCCGTACCGTCGTCTCCGACGATGCGCCGATCGTCCCTGTCCGACCTCTATCCGACGTCGAAGTACGACGTCTCGAGGTAGTCGTGGACGGCCTTCGCATGCACGCGGAACGAGCGTCCCACACGCACTGCGGGTAGTTCGCCACTGTGCACCAGCCTGTACACGGTCATCTTCGACACCCGCATGAGAGCTGCCACTTCGGCAACCGTCAGGAACTGGGTACCGGCGAGAACCGACTGTCCGTCTTGAGGTTGACCCTTCGACGGCGTGTTTCCTGAAACCATTACACACCTCCGGCACGCCCGCGCCGCCGGCTTCCCCTCCGGCGGAACAGACACGCACGTGCTGATTCGAGCTTAGCGTGACGAATGGTTCCTGTGCGACGATGCAGCTGGGGAATTTCCGGCGGGCGGCTGTTCGTCGCCACGCTACGCCCTACGGTGACGTCTGTCAGAGTTCCGCAGTGACACCTGTCAGTGCCTCGGGTGGATGTCCTGTCAGGCCGTCCCGGAGAGCCCCTCGCGGGCCGCAGGCGACGGCTGATCCGATGCCGCCCCGAGTTGCGCGGAACGGCGCTTCGCAGCGTCGAGCGCCTCGTAGAAGGCCGTACGCAGGCCTCCACGCTCGAGTTCGCGGATCGCGGCCGCCGTGGTGCCACCCGGCGAGGTGACCGCGGCGCGCAGGTCGGCAGCGTTGTCCCCCGAGCGCGTGAGCATCGCGGCCGAGCCGGTCATCGTCTGCACCACCAGATCGGTGGCCACCGCCCGCGTCAGGCCGAGCGAGACACCGGCGTCGATCATCGCCTCCGCGACGAGAAAGAAATATGCGGGCCCGGATCCGGAAACCGCGGTGACCGCGTCGATCTGCGCCTCCGGGACCACCGAGACCGTTCCCACGCTCGCGAGGATCTCGCGGACCGTGTCGAGATGCTGCTGCTTGACGTACCGACCGGCGGACAGCACGCTCGCGCCCTCCCCGACGAGCATCGGGGTGTTCGGCATCACGCGCACGACGGGGAAACCGGCCGGGAGCTTGGTCTCGTAGCGGACCGTCGGGATGCCCGCGGCAAGCGACACCAGGATCTGCTCGTCGTCGTTCCCGGCGTCGACCGCCGCGAGGGCGGTGACGACGACGTCCACGTCGTTGGGCTTGACGGCCACGACCACCACGTCGGCGCCTTCCGCGGCGTCGGAGGTGCTGTCGGTGACCCGGATCGAGTAGGCCCGGGACAGTTCCTCACGCCGTTCCTCGAACTTCTCGGCGACCACGAGATCCTTGGTCGCGAAGCCGTTCTTCAGCAGACCCGAGATCAGCGCCTCGCCGATCCTGCCGCCACCGATCACTGCGATTCTCGTCATGGGGACAGACTGCCACGACCGTCCGTGCGGCCTACACCACGGTCACCGCCTGTCGGGACCTACCACGTTCGGGCCTATCAGCGCGGCATCATGGCCAGCTGACGCGATTGCACGACCACCTGGCCGGTCGAGTCGACGACGGTGTGGTCCTCCTCGAACCAGGTGCTGCCGAGCACGCTGCTCTCGGCGATGACCCGCAGCCATCCCGGAGCCGGGACCCGCCGCAGATAGGCGGTGAGTTGCACTGTCGGCGCCCAGCCGAAACGGCCGAGGTTCATCGCGACGGGAGCCGACACGTCGCCGCACATGAGCGCGAACAGCACCGAGGTGTCGACGTCGGCCTCGTCGCCCGGCGACGGCCGCGTCCACATCGACACGAGCGGTTCACCCTGCTGCCCGTCGAGGAAACGCGCGGTGGCGGAGTCGATCCGGAGGTGGGAGGTGGCGGCGAACTTCACGATCTGCCCCATGGGGTGCTCGGGGGTGACGAGCACCGACTCGGCCGGCGGGTCGGCGGGCATGGTGGTCGCGCGGTGCGGCACCGTGTGGAAGGGCTCCTCGGTATCCGGCGTGCCGAGGGTGACACTCGCCCGCACCGCCACACGCCCGGCCTGGGACAGTTCGACGTCCACAAGGGCGATCTGCTTGCCCTGCTTGCGTAGGACGGTGGTGAGTTCGACGTCGCCGGGGTCGGGCGCGGCGACGAACGAGGCACTCACGGCGAGGGGCTGGGTGAGCGGGTCGACGCCGGCGTCGAGCACCGACCTGCGCGCCGCGGACGCGCAGACCGCGAGCATGCATCCGCCGTGCACCTTGGGCCCGATGGTCCACACCGGATCGATGTGCGCCTGCCAGGCCGCCGTGCCATCCGGGTGCTCTGCCGGCACCCGGGTGACCGAGGTCAGGTCGAGGAAGGGCTGGTCGGTGAGGGTCACTGCTGCTCCTGGTCGTCGTTCGGGGCCGGATCGGCGCCGGTCGTGGGGGGTCCACCGGACCCGAACATGCGGGCGGCGAGATGCTGGTGGGCCAACCGGCGCATGGCCGTGAGGACCGGTTCGTACAGGGCGGTCCCGAGCACGGCCGCTTCCACGGTGGCTTCCCGGGAGTGCGTCGGCAGCAGTTCGAGGTCGAGTTCGGCGATGGCGCGGACGTGACGGCCGTAGGCGTCGATCCGGCGGTCGTCCATCCGCAGGCCGGCGGCTTCGAGTGCCGCGAGCGCGTGTTCGAGTTGCGCCACGGCCGCGAACCGTGGGTCGTAGATCTGGCCGAGGTGTTCGAGCAGGTGGCGGGCGCGGGGATAGCCGGGACCGGCCGAGTCCTCGACGTAGGGTGGCAGCGCGGCGATGGCGTGGCCGAGTTCGACGAAGAGGTCGTCGCGGGGATTGTCGACGAGATCCACGACGGTCTTGATCTTCGCGAGGGGCAGACCCTGCGCGGCGAGTGACCGGACCAGACCCATGCGCCTCACGTGCCGGTCGTCGTAGGTCGCCGAGGTGACGCTCGTCGCCACGCCCGGCATGAGCAGCCCCTCGCGCAGGTAGTACTTCACCGTCGGCAGCGGTATGCCGCAACGCTCGGCGAGTTCCGAGATACGCACCGATCACCTCCGCTCCTCGACACCGGATACTACAACTATCCAGTATTGGATAGTTGTAGTATCCAGTCGCGGAGTACCGGCCGAGGAGGCCCTCATGCATCCGCTCGTGACCATCGTTCTCGGGAGCACCGTGCTCACCGTCGCAGGCATCGCCTTCGGAGGCACCTTCCTGCTCCGCGTCGCCGCGGGCGGCGTACCCACCAACGACCTGCAGAAGACGTTCTTCCGTGCCGGTCACGCCCACGCTGGAGTACTCGTCACACTCGGGCTGCTCATCGCCGTTCTCACGCACGTCGTGGGCGCATCACCCGGTTGGTCGGCGGCCGGCGCCATCGCCGTGCTCGTCGCCGCGATCCTGATCCCGGCAGGCTTCTTCCTGTCGGTGCTCGGGCCCGATCCGACGCGGCCCGGCCGGATGTTCGAGGCGGTCCGGCTCGGCGCCGTCTCCCTCACCGCGGGCGTGCTGATCTCAGGCGTCGCCGTGCTCGCCACCGGAATCGCTGCCCTCTGAGGCGGGGACGCGCGCGATGTCCGTGTGCCTGGGACTCTCGGGGCCGGCGGTGATCGCGCGCGTCGCCGAGCGATCCAGGTGCGTGCGCGCGAAGGCCAGCGAACGCGCCAGCATCCCGGCGCGCTCCGCACGCGTCCGTGCGCTCTGGGTGCTGATCTCGAGCACCACGTGCCCGCCGAAGTCGCTCGCGGCGAGCCGGCGGCACACGTCCGCACACGGCTGCGTGCCCGTTCCCGGGACGAGGTGTTCGTCGAGCGAGGAGCCCCGGCCGTCGGCGAGATGGAGGTGGGCGAGCCCCTCCCCCATCCGATCCGCGAGCGCGAGGGCGTCGGCCCCCGCGGTCGCGGTGTGCGACAGGTCGAGCGTGTAGTGCGCGAAACCGGTGTCGGTGGGGTCGAGCGACGGGCTGTAGGCCGAGACCGCGCGGCCGGGACCGCGCCGACGCAGACGTTCGGCGCCGCGATCACGACCGCCGAAGACGACGTCGGCCCTCATCGGGTACATGTTCTCGACCGCGAGCACCACGTGGCTGTCGGCCTCGAGCGCCGCGACCTGGTCGGAGAATCCCTCCGCATAGCGACGCTGCCACCGGAAGGGCGGGTGGACCACGACGGTCTCCGCACCGAGGATCTCGGCGACACGCACCGAACGGTCGAGCTTGGCGGCGGGATCGGATCCCCACACGCGCTGCGAGATCAGCAGACACGGCACGTGCACGGCGAGCACCGGCACGCCGTACTCGCGGACCAGACGCTCCACCGAGGTGGGGTCCTGGCTCACCGGTTCGGCCCACACCATCAGCTCGACCCCGTCGAAACCGAGATCGGCCGCGAAGCGGAACGCCGCTTCGGTGTTCTCCGGATAGACCGAAGCGGTGGACAGCCCTACCCGGATTCCCTGCGCGGTCGGCATCGGCTCACCCGGGCAGCAGGAACAACAGCGGCCCGAAGGCCACGAATGCTCCCACCGCGAGCGCGATGAGCTGACTCGTGATGTCGTCGGTGCGCCGCAGGACACGCACCAGCGCGACCAGGCCCACGATCACCAGCAGCGCGAGCGCGAAGGCGACCCACGGCATGAGGTCCCACAACCGCTCGAAGCCCTTGAAGAGCAATCCGCCCGCGACGATCGCGGCGACGCTCTCGCCGATCAGCAACGCCCATTGCTTGAGGCCACTGCCCTGCTCCGCGTCGGTGGACTCGTCGTCCGCACTCTTCCGTGCCGAGTCGTCGGCGGCGTCGGACGTCGACTTCCCACCCTTGCCGCGGGACTTCCGCGACCGCGACGATGCCACTCCCTCCGAAGCGTCGGGCGCGGCACCCGCAGCACCGATGGTGTCGGTCGAGTCGTCGGCGTCGGCACCGGTGCCCTGCAGGTCGCTGGCGGGGCCGGACAGTAGTCGCGGTTCGGCGACGTCGGCCTTGCGCACCGACACCGCCGGGGCGCTCGCCTTCTCGGACTGCTTGTCCGCCTTCTTGTCGGCGACCGCTGCTCCTTCACCGGACTGCGAGCCGGGCGCGGCCGCTCCGAGATGCGCCCGCGCGCGACGGGGGAGCGCCTCGGGACGGATGACCTCGGTCGGCGACTCGATCTTGGGCGGCGCCGCCTTGGACGCTGCCTTCGTCGATGCGGCCGTCTTCGAGACTGCATCCGTCTTCGACACCGTGTCCGTCTTCGACACTGCATCCGCGGCTGCAGGCACCTTCGCCGCCGGGCCGGACGGCGCCTTCGCAGTGGGTGGTGTTTTCGCGGCAGGCGGCGTCTTCGTGACGGCAGGCGTGCTCGTTCCGGTCTTCACCGGCGGCGTCTTCGTCTCGACGGCAACCCGCGGGGTCACGGTGGTCTTTTCGATGTCGGACAGCGCGAAGGTCGCCGCCTTCGGCGTCTCTAGCTTCGGGGTCTCGACCTTGCGTGGCGCCGGGACGGCCTTCGGCGGGGTCTCCGCCTCGACAGCAGCCGTCGAGGACGACGAATCCGCCTGCCCGGCAGCGCTTTCCACATCGGTCGGGGTGCGCCGCTCGACCTTGCTGTCTGCGCGGGTGATCGGGATCTCGCCCGTCAGTTCGGCGACGGAGATGCCGCCGCTCGCACCTCGTCGGCGTCGTCCCCCGGCCCGTGTTCCCACCTTCTGGCCGTTACGCGCCAACAGCTCGGCCACGGAGATCTGCCCCGTGTCGTTGCTGCGATTCTCGCTCATCCGGTTGCCACCACCAGTTCGCCACCCATATCCGTATCGAGCTTCCGAAGAATCAGGCCTTCGCGCAACGCCCACGGGCAGATCTGCAGCGTCTCCACTCCGAGGGCACGCATGCTCGCCTCCGCGACGAGGGCGCCGGCGACGAGTTGCTCGGACCGGTCCGAGCTGACGCCTTCGAGTTCTGCGCGGTCGGCCGTGGTCATCCGGGAGATGAAGGCGATGAGCTGGCGCAGTCCGCTGGCCGTCAGGGTCCGTTGTACCCGCAGGCCGGCGGACGAGGGGGCCGCGCCGGTCAGGCGGGCGAGGGTCCGGAAGGTCTTGGAGGTGCCCACACACAGGTCGGGGTCGCCCGCGTTGCGTATGGCCTTCGCCGGCTCGGCGAGTTCGGCGTCGAGCCAGTCGCGCAGCGCCGAGATCCGGCGCTTGCCGGGCGGGTCCTCACGGAACCAGTCGCGGGTGAGCCGTCCCGCACCGAGCTGGAGCGAGTAGGCGATCTCGGGGTCCTCGTCGCCACCGAAGGTGAGCTCGAGCGAACCACCGCCGATGTCGAGGTCGAGGATGTTTCCGGCGCTCCAGCCGTACCAGCGGCGCACCGCGAGGAAGGTCAGCCGCGCCTCGTCCTCGCCGGAGAGCACGTCCAGCGACACCCCGGCCTCCCGGCGCACCCGCTCGAGGACGGCCTCGGAGTTGCCGGCGTCGCGCACCGCAGACGTCGCGAACGCCATGAGCTCGCCGCATCCCGAGGTGCGGGCGATGCTGGCGAATTCGGCGGCGGTCTCGACGAGCTGATCGGCGCCGTTGGAGGTGATGTCGCCGTTGTCGTCCATGTTCTCGGACAGCCGCAGCGTGGCCTTCGTCGAACTCATCGGCGTGGGGTGCCCACCACGATGGGCGTCCACCACCAACAGGTGAACGGTGTTGCTTCCGACGTCGAGTACCCCTAAGCGCACATCAATACGGTACTGGGTCTACCGTCGGGACCTGTGACAGCAGGTATGTCCCATGCCCCACACAAACTCGACCCGGCCCCGGAAGTCCCTCTCGACTTTCCTCGGGAATGGGTGGAGTTCACCGACCCCGACAACGACGAACACGTCATCGCCGCAGACATGACATGGCTGCTCTCGCGGTGGACCTGCGTGTTCGGCACTCCGGCGTGCCAGGGCATCATCGCCGAGCGACCCGACGACGGGTGCTGCTCGCACGGTGCGTTCCTGTCCGACGACGACGATCGCCAGAAGCTGGCGAAGGCAGTGAAACACCTCACGCCGGCCGATTGGCAGTTCATGGACAAGGGCCTGGGCAAGAAGGGCTACCTCGAAGAGGACGAGATCGACGACGAGCCCGCCCTGCGCACCCGCCGCTACAAGGGTGCGTGCATCTTCCTGAACCGTCCCGGATTCGAGGGCGGCCAGGGCTGTGCCCTCCACACCATGGCGTTGCGACGCGGCATCGAACCGCTCGAGATGAAGCCTGACGTGTGCTGGCAGCTCCCGATCCGCCGCACCCAGGACTGGGTCGAGCGTCCCGACGGCACCGAGATCCTGCGCACGGTCATCACCGAGTACGACCGACGCGGCTGGGGTGAGGGTGGACACGACCTCGACTGGTACTGCTCGGGCTCTCCCGACGCGCACGTCGGCGAGCGTCCGGTCTGGCAGTCGTACGCCCCCGAGCTCACCGAACTCCTCGGTGCGGCGGCCTACGACGAGCTTGCGCGCCTGTGCCGGCGACGCCAGGGACTGGGTCTGATCGCGATCCATCCCGCGACGTCGGCAGCACAGGCGGGCTCCGATGCCGGCTCCGATCAGGCCTCGAGCTTGTAACCCAGACCGCGCACCGTCACGAGGTGACGCGGCTTGGCCGGATCCTCCTCGATCTTCGAGCGCAGACGCTTGACGTGGACGTCGAGGGTCTTGGTGTCGCCGACGTAGTCGGCGCCCCACACCCGGTCGATGAGCTGTCCGCGGGTGAGCACCCGCCCGGAGTTCCGCAGGAGATATTCGAGCAGGTCGAATTCCTTGAGCGGCATGGCAACCGGCTCACCGTTGACGTACACGACGTGACGGTCGACGTCCATCCGCACGGGTCCGGCCTCGAGCAGTCCGTCGTCCGCCGCTACCTCGCTCTCGGTGTCGGCCCCGCGCCGCAGGACCGCACGGATCCGGGCGATGAGTTCACGCGCCGAGTACGGTTTGGTGACGTAGTCGTCGGCGCCGAGTTCGAGCCCGACGACCTTGTCGATCTCGCTGTCGCGAGCGGTGACCATGATGACCGGCACACCCGAGCGGGTCCGCAACTGCTTGCACACGTCGGTGCCGCTCATCCCGGGGAGCATCAGGTCGAGCAGGACGATGTCGGCGCCCTCCCGGTCGAACTCGGCGAGGGCCGAGGGGCCGTCGCCGGCGATGGTCGTCTCGAACCCCTCCTTCCGCAGCAGGAAGGCGAGCGGATCCGCCAACGATTCCTCGTCCTCGACGATCAGCACACGCGTCACGAGCTGGTCCTCCGTCTGTTTCTCGATATCCGTCCGCCCGGGAACCCGGGTGGGGTCTGCGTCACGATCCGACCACCTTCTCGGTGCGGTCGGCGGTGTGGTTCTCGTCGTCCTCGGCGGCCTCGACGTGGGCCGGGACGAGGAGGGTGAAGGTGGAGCCGGTACCGGGCTTGCTCCACAGGGTGATCTCGCCGTGATGGTTCGCAGCGACGTGCTTGACGATGGCCAGCCCGAGGCCGGTGCCTCCGGTGGCCCGCGACCGGGCCTTGTCGACGCGGAAGAAGCGCTCGAAGACCCGCTCCTGGTCCTCCTTGGCGATACCGATCCCCCGGTCGGTGACGGCCATAGCGACCTTCCCGTCGCGCAGCGACCTGCTGATGGTCACCGGTGAGCCGGCCGGGGAGTAGGCGATCGCGTTCTCGATGAGGTTGGTGAGGGCGCTGACGAGCAGCGTTCGGTCGCCGAGGATCTCGAGACCGCTCGGCCGGTCGGTGCTGATGGTGATCGAGGCGTTCTCGGCGGTCAGGCGCGTGCGGTCGAGAGCCTCGTCGACGACGTCGTCGACGTCCACGACCTCGAGATCGGGCAGTTTCTCGGCACCCTGGAGCTTCGAGAGGGCGATCAGTTCGGTCACCATGTTGCCGAGGCGCGTCGCCTCGCGTTGGACCCGTTCGCCGAAGTGGCGGACGGTCTCGGGATCGTCGACGGATTCGAGCAGCGCCTCCGCGAGCAACGCCATCGCGCCGACGGGGGTCTTCAGTTCGTGGCTGATGTTGGCCACGAAATCGCGCCGGGTGGCCTCCATGCGGACGTGCTCGGAGTCGTCGAAGGCGTAGAGCACGACGAAGCGCGGATCCTGGTCGAGCAGCAGCCGGACGGTGCAGCGCACCGCGACGGGCTCGCGGCCGAGCAATGCCTTCGCGCCCAGGTCGAGTTCGATCGGCTTCCTCTTCTCGAGCACCTGGCAGGCGGCCGCCCAGGCCCGGTCGTCGATCTGCCGGTTGCGGACGAGGCCGAGTTCCTCGGCGCGCGGGTTCGACAGGACGACGTCGTGGAACTTGTCGACCACCGCGATACCGGTCGACGCCCCGTGCACGACCCGGTCGAGCACGTCGAACATCGTGAGGTCGGGTTGGTTGCTACCGTGGGCCCGGCGCTGCACCAGCCTCCCGGCGGCGACGGTGACGATCCCGCCGAGGACCGCTGCGACCACGGCCAGCAACACGGCCTGCGTAACACTCACACTTCGAATCGTAATGACACCGGTACCCCACCGGACAGCGGGTCGACGGCATTTCCCGCACGTCACACCTCATTTTTCGGATGTTGGAGTGTTGTTCACCCTTTGTTCGCCCAGAACGGACCACTCTGCGACGGACCTGCACGAACGAACCGACCCCGTCACCGAACGGCAACGGGGTCGGATCTCGCTTCCGTGAGGCTGCTACTTGGCGCCCTGGTTCGCGACCGCCGCCGCACCGGCAGCTGCGGCCTCGGGGTCGAGATAGGTGCCACCCGGGTTCAGCGGGCGCAGGTTCTCGTCGAGGTCGTAGCGCAGCGGGATGCCCGTCGGAATGTTCAGGCCCGCGATGTCGTCGTCGGAGATCCCGTCGAGGTGCTTGACGAGCGCGCGCAACGAGTTGCCGTGCGCGGTGACGAGCACGGTCTTGCCCGCGAGCAGGTCCTGGGAGATCGTCGACTCCCAGTACGGGATCAAACGGGCGACGACGTCCTTCAGGCACTCCGTGAGGGGAACCTCGTCGACGTCGGCGTAGCGCGGGTCGGCGTCCTGGCTGTACTTCGAACCCGGCTCGATCGGCGGCGGCGGGGTGTCGTAGCTGCGACGCCACAGCATGAACTGCTCCTCGCCGAACTCCTCCTTGATCTCGGACTTGTTCTTGCCCTGGAGCGCGCCGTAGTGGCGTTCGTTGAGACGCCAGTCGCGGATGACGGGGATCCAGTGCCGGTCGGCGGCGTCGAGCGCGAAGTTGGCGGTGCTGATCGCGCGGCGCAGCAGGGAGGTGTAGGAGACGTCGGGAAGCACATTGTGCTCGGCGAGGAGGGCACCGGCCCGCTTGCCCTCGGCGATCCCCTTGTCGGTCAGATGCACGTCCACCCAGCCGGTGAACAGGTTCATCGCATTCCATTCGCTCTCGCCGTGGCGGAGCAGAACAAGTGTTCCGATAGTCATGACCCAATCCTGACATGCACGGATGGGGATTTCGCCACGGGCGCCCCCGATCGTGGGCCATATCTGACAATGTACGTTGCCAGGAACGCGGGAGTCGGCGCCGCGCACCACAGTTCGTCATCACCGACACACACGGGATTCGATGTCACACCGGGGTCCGCAGCCCGACGGACGCATGTCCCGCCGCACCGTCCTCACCGCCCTCGGCGCGCTCGGGGCCGCAGCCCTGCCGGTCACGGCGGGCGCACAGCCGAGCCGCCGCGCACGAGTTGATCGAACGCGGCTTCGAGGTCACCGTCTTCGAGCCGACCGCGCTCGGCGGCAAGGCGCGCAGCATCCCCTCCCCCGGCACCGCGGCAGGCGGCCGCCTCGATCTGCCCGGTGAACACGGCTTCCGCTTCTTCCCTGGCTTCAACCAGCACATCCCCGACACGATGCGACGGATCCCGTTCCCCGGAAACCCGAACGGCGTGTTCGACAAACCCGTTGCGGGACACGGCTCCCGGATGGCGATCCCGGCACGCCCCACTTCACCGCCCCGGCCTCCATCGCACCGCTGCGCTTCGACATCTACGACCCGCTGAGTCTGCAGGAGAGCCTGACAGCGGCCTTCTCCCTCGGCGGCTCGATCCCGCCGCACGAACTCGCGGTCTTCATACGCAAACTCGTCATGTTCCTCACCAATAGCCTCGAACGTCGCAACGGCCAGGGGAACACGAGACGTGGGCGCAGACCCTCGAGGCCGACGGCAAGTCGAAGGGGTACCTCGAGATCCTCGTCTCCGCACTGACGCGACAGCTCGTCTCCGCACTGACGCGACAGCTCGTCTCCGCACTGACGCGACAGCTCGTCGCGGCGATGCCGGCCGAACGCGCCGTCTCGCTGTGGCGCGGCGACTTCGCCCAACGGTACGGCGACGGTTCGGCGCACGACTGCCTGTCGGTGGACATCTCCGACTGGGACACCCCCGGCATCCTCTACGGCAGAACTGCCAGGCAGTGCACGCCGGAGGAGATCGCCCGCGAGGTGTGGGCGCAGATGTCGGCCTGCCTCGAGGACGGGACGGGCGCGATCGACGAGAACGACATCGCCTCGTGGTTCCTCGATCCCGGCGTGAAGTGGGGAGCCGGTGGCGTCACCAACGACACCCGCTGCTCATCAACACCGCGGGGGTCGCTCGCGAACCGGCCCGAGGCACACACCGCGATCCCGAACCTGTTCCTCGCGGGCGACTACGTCCGCAACGACATCGACCTCGCGACGATGGAGAGCGCGAACGAATCGGCGCGGGCGGCGGTGGGTGCGTTGCTCCAGACTGCGGGCTCCCCCGCCGCACCGCCGGCACTGTACAAGTTGCACGAACCGCCCGAACTGGAACCCTTGCGGCGCATCAACGCCGACCGGTACCGAGCGGGAGAACCACACATGCTCGCCTGATCGGGCAGGGTCCTCCACGGCCCGAGAGGTCGAGGCCCGGCGGTTCCGTAGCAGGGGCCGGACAGCGGCATCCCCGGGAGACACACGATCTCCCGGGGATCCACACGTCGCCGGTGCGCCCGTCAGGCGTTCAGGGCGCGCAGATCCTTCCGAAGAATCTTGCCCGCAGAGGATTTCGGCACCGTGTCGATGAACTCGACCTGGCGGACCTTCTTGTGCGGCGCGACCCGCGCGGCCACGAAGTCGATGACCTCGTCCTCGTCGATCGTCGAATCCGGCTGCCGGACGACGAAGGCCTTCGGGACCTCCTCGCCCTCGTCGTCGTGGACGCCGATCACCGCGGCGTCGGCGATCTGCGGGTGCGTGAGCAGCAGAGCCTCGAGCTCGGCCGGCGGCACCTGGTAGCCCTTGTACTTGATGAGTTCCTTGAGCCTGTCGACGATCCGGACGGCACCTTTCCCGTCGACCGTGGCGATGTCGCCGGTGTGGAGGAAGCCGTCATCGTCGAGGGTGTCGGCCGTGGCCTCGGGATTGCCGAGATAACCGAGCATGACGTTCGGCCCCTTGCACCACAGTTCGCCGGGCGCCGAAACGCCGTCGCCGGTGGGATATTCGACTTCCTCGCCGGTCGCGGGATCGACGATCTTACATTCCATGTTCGCGATCGTCGGACCCACCGAATCGAGATCGGTCTCGTTGTCCTCGAAGGGAATTGCGTGCGACACGGGCGACATCTCCGACATGCCGTATCCCTGCCGGACGTTGCAGCCCAGGCGCTTCACGACGGATCCGGCGAGTTCCTTGTCGAGCGGTGCGGCACCGGAGAAGACCGTGTGCACGCTCGACAGGTCGTACTGGTCGACGAGGGGGTGCTTGGCGAGCGCGACCGCGACCGGCGGCGCGATGAACACGTACGTGCACTTGTGTTCCGAGATGTAGGTGAGGAAGTCGACGAGGTCGAACTTCGGCATCGTCACCAGCGACGCGCGGTTGTACAGCGCGGCGTTCAGCAGCACCGTCATGCCGTAGATGTGGAAGAACGGCAGCAGTGCGAGCACGCGGTCGTCGGCGGCGATACCCATCCGCGGGGTGATCTGGCAGACGTTCGCGACGAGATTACGGTGCGTGAGCATCACGCCCTTGGGCCGGCCGGTCGTGCCCGAGGAATACGGCAGTACCGCGAGGTGGGTGGCCGGATCGAACTCGACCGCGGGAGCCGGTGACCCCTCGGTGAGCACGTCGCGCAGGGACGGATGGCCCTCGGCCCCGTCGAGCACGAAGAGCAGCTCATCGGGGATCCCGGCGGCCGCGGCGGCCTCCTTCGCCTGCGGCAGGAACGGGGACACCGTGAACAGTGCCACGGCCCCCGAGTCGTCGAGCTGCTTCGAGATCTCCCCGGCCGTGTAGAGAGCGTTGATCGTGGTCGCGGTGGCGCCGGACCTCAGGATGCCGTGGAAGACCGAGGCGAAGGCCGGCACGTTGGGTGCGAGCAGCCCGACGACCTTCCCCACACCGATGCCCCGGGCGGCCAGCGCTCCGGCGACGGCGTCGATGTGGGTCACGAGCGTGCGGTAGTCCGTCACCGTGCCGGACGCGCCGTCGATCAGCGCGGGTCGATCGAGCTCGGACTCGTCGAGCGAACCGAACAGGAAGTCGTAGACACTCGATGCCGGGATGTCCACGTCGGGAAAGGGACTGCGGAAACTCATTACTCATCCTCCGAGTATTCTGCTGGCACGCCGTGCCGACTTTCGGTCGAGTTCACACTACCGCAGCGGCTATGAAGCCCGTCACACACGCTGTGTGGGGATTGCGAGGATACCGTCCCGGCGCGATTCCCCTGCCGGAAAGCACGAACCCCGCGTGCGACGGATCGCACGCGGGGTTCGTGAAGCTGCTGGAGCTGCACTCACGATGGCGTGTGAGCTGCGCTCGCCACCCCGGAGGGCGCTGCGGTCAGAGGTACTGACCGCAGACCGGCCATGCACCGACGCCCTGTCCGGCGAGGACGTTCTCGGCGACGCGGATCTGTTCCTCGCGCGACGCGTTGTTCGCGGTTCCCGAGCCACCGTAGGCCTCCCAGGTGCTCTGCGAGAACTGCAGACCGCCGTAGTAGCCGTTACCGGTGTTGATCGCCCAGTTACCACCGCTCTCGCACTGTGCGACGGCATCCCAGTTACCGGATGCAGCATTGGCGGTACCGGCACCCAGAGCGAACGGGGTCGCAACGAGTGCAGTGGAGGCAGCGAGGGTGCCCAGGGCGCGCTTGATCGTGAACTTTGCCATGTGGATGAATCCTTTCCGGCTGCTTGCGAGGCCCCCGACGCAATGGGTCCGCCACATGTGGGCTTGACGGTCGGTGCCGGCAACACGGTGCGGTGCTGGCGCACGCCCGGTCGCTCTCTCGCTCCACCCCTCGGCAGATTGTGGATCCGACAATCCCGCGGGGGTGGAACGAGCGGCTGCGGGGCCGGTGTGTAAAGCCCGTCGGTATCGGGCCTACATCGACGGTAAGGGTTCATCACGGCGAGGTCACGGTTCGATTTTCCGGTACGGCTGTGCGAGAAACCGGACCGGCGATCGACAAAACCCCAGGTCGCTTCGTGGGAACGCGCCGTTTCCCGGACGTTTTCAGCGGATTTCGATTGTGGGAATGGTCACACCATACGGCCGTGCAGACCTCTCCAACCGGACATGTTCACGGTGAGATAACGGTGTCCGGCAGCGCCGTCACCCGTTCGCTTCGCGCCGATCCCCGGGTTCGTCGTCGTCCACATCGGGCTCGAACGGCGTGCCGGTCTCCTCCTCGATGAGGTGACGGAACGGCTCGAGATTGCGCAACGGTTCGCCCCGCGAGACCCGCCACTCCCATTCGCGCTTGATGGACGTGATGAACCCGATACCGAGGATGATGTTGAAGTCGTGGTCCGCCGCCTCGAGGACCTGGCCGAGGACCGCGTCGATCTCCTCGGGGGTCAACGCGTGCGCGGCGATGCGTCCCACCAGATAGATGTCGCCGACCTTGTCGAGCGTGTACGCCACGCCGTACAGGCGACGGTTGCGACGCAGCAGGTAGCGGTACACCGATTCGAAGTTCTCGTCCGGCTTGCGGCACACGAACGCCTCGACCCGCACACCGTGCTGTCCGACGCTGAGCAGCGTGGTCGTCGCGAGCTTCTTCTCGCCCGGAAGCTCGACGACGAAGTGCCCGCCCTCCTTGACGGAGAACTCGAGCTCGCGATCGCGCAGCGTCGATTCGATCAGTTCGATGAGCCGGTCGCTCATGCCGTGACTCCCCTCGTCCGGCGCAACTTCCACACTCCACGCTGCCGTCGCAGCGAGTGCTCGCCGGTACCGAAGGCGCGGTTGCGACGCATCCCGGCCCGTCGGTAACTGTCGAGCAGTCCTTCCGCGGTGTGTTCCCACGAGAAGGACTCCGCATGCACGGGCGCGGTCGCCGCGAATCGGGCGAGACGATCCGGATCGCCGACGAGCGAACGCAACGCCGTCGCCCAGTCGTCGATGCGGTGCCCGTCGACGAGCATGCCGGTCTCCCCGTCGCGCACGGCGACGCCGAGACCCCCGACGTTCGCGGCCAGCACGGGCGTGCCGCAAGCCTGCGCCTCGATTGCGACGAGACCGAAGGACTCCGAATAGCTCGGCACCGCAACGAGATCCGAAGCCCGGTAGACCTGGACGAGACGGTCCGGCGGCTGCGGCGGGAGGAAGGTGACCCGCGACGCGATACCCAGCGCGGACGCGAGTTCGATGAGCGCGTCGGGGCGCTCGAGACCCGTTCCCGAGGGACCTCCCACCACGAGCACCCGCAGTGGCATGCCGGGATCGTCGGCGAGTGCCCGCGCAGCGGCCTCGAGCAGCACGTCGGGGGCCTTGAGCGGCTGGATGCGGCCTACGAATGCCACGACGGTCTCGCGCGGGTCGAGTCCGAGCTCGGCGCGGGCGGCCGCGCGGTCGCCGGGCCGGTAGCGGTTCAGGTCGGCGCCCGGTGCGACGACGTCGATCTTCGCGGGATCGGCCCCGTAGATGCGTTCGAGCTGCCCCGCTTCGTCGGCGGTGTTGGCCACCAGGCGGTCGGACTCCGCGACGACCTGCTGTTCCCCGATCTGCCGGGCTGCGGGTTCGGGGGTGTCGCCCTCGGCGAGCGAGGCGTTCTTCACCGCGGCGAGCGTGTGGGCCGTGTGCACGAGCGGCACACCCCAGCGGTCGCGGGCGAGCCAGCCGACCTGCCCCGACAACCAGTAGTGCGAGTGCACCAGGTCGTAGTAGCCCTGCGGGTGCCGTGCCTCCTCGCGCAGCACGCCGGCAGCGAAAGCGCACAGCTGCGTCGGCAGGTCGTGTTTGTCGAGGCCTTCGAAGGGGCCGGCCTCGATGTTGCGGACGAGCACCCCGGGCGCGGCCTGCTGGAGGGCCGGATCGGCCGACGAGGTCGCACGGGTGAAGATCTCGACTTCGACGCCGCGACGCGCGAGCTCGACGGCGGTCTGCAGGACGTACACGTTCATACCGCCTGCGTCCCCGGTTCCGGGCTGCGCCAGCGGCGAGGTGTGGACCGAGATCACGGCCACGCGGTGCGGGCGGCTGGGCTGGGACGTCACCCCTCCATACTGCCCTGCTGCCGATCTTCGCGTGTCGCCGCCTCTGCCGTCGCGGTGCGAGCGAACTCTCCGACCTCCGACACGAACCGGTGGGGATCCTCGACGAACGGACCGTGGTCGACGCCCTCCCAGATCGAGGTCGTGGCGCGTCGCAGCAGCGACGCCGCGTGGTGCGCCGCGGAGACGTCGACGACCGAGTCGGCGTCGCCGTGCAGGAGGAGAACCGGCACGTCCAGGCCGGCGAGCAGGTCGTCGTTGCCCACCGCTCGGTCGAACAGCGCCGCACGGACCCGGGGCGGGGTGGACAGGCTCGCGCCGAACAGTGCCTGCGACACCGCACCCTTGCCCTCGAGGAGAGCGCTGTCCTCGACGGGACCGGTGAGCGCGTTGCCGAAGGAACCGAGCGCGCGCACCGCTTCCTTCGGGTCCTCGGACATCGCGGCGGGGATCGCGGCACGCATCGAGGCACCGACGCGTCCGCCCTTCTCGCCGCGCCCGATGCTCGTGATGGCACCCACGAGGACGAGGCCGGCGACGGCTTCCGCGCCGTGTTCGGCGAGATAGTCGCAGATCACCAGACCGCCGTAGGACCATCCGAGCAGCACCGCCGGGTTCGTCCCGGAGACGTTCTCGGCGGCGAGCACCGCGGCGAGGTCGCCGGCCCAGAGCTTGCGATCGGCGTATCCGGTCTCGGGAGCCTGCGAATAACCGTGTCCGCGCAGGTCGACGGCGACCACACGGAAGTCGCGGGCGAGTGCGTCGAGAACCCCGTCGCCCCAGCACCGCGACGACTGCGCCCATCCGTGGAGCAGCACCAGGACCGGTGCCGTTTCGGAGCCGAATGCGCGATACACGAGGGAGGTGCCGTCGATACCGGCCACTTCACGAACTGCCATGCGCGTCACTCTAACCGTGCCCGCACATGGATCCCGCCGGCGCAGGTGACGGCGAGGATGCCCGCGGCGACCGCCACGAGATATCCGGTGCCGGCATCGGTCCGGTCGATGACCTGCCCCACCAGCGCAGACCCCGCGGCGACACCGACCCCGAGACCCGCGACGGTCCACGTGATGCTCTCGGTGAGCCGGTCGGGCGGCACGATCTGCTGCGTCAGCGACGTCGCCACGATCATGATGGGCGAGATCGCGCATCCGGCAACGAAGTACAGCACCGTGAGCATCGGCACGGAGCCGGCGAGCAGCAACGGGCACAGCAGCACGGCGAGAGTGCCGGTGGCGACGAACAACTGGCGGGTCGGAGCACTCGATCCCACCCGGCTACCGAAGATCAGGCCGCTCATCGCCGAACCCGTCGCGAACAGTGCGAGCGCGAAGGTGGCCGAGCCCGGAGAGTTCTGTTCGGCCGTGAACGCGACGGCTGCGACATCGATCACGCCGAAGACCACACCCATCGCGACCATCACCACGACGACCGACAGGAGGACGGGCATGCGCAGGATGTTCGTCCGCGCACGGTCGTCGGTGTGCGGTTGCACGGGAGGCTCCGTGCTGCGCAGCGCAGCAAGGGCAAGGGTGCCGACGAGCAGCAGGACCGCGCCGAGCAGCGGGCCGGCCTCGGGGAAGACCGCCACGCTCAGGCCCACCGACAGGACGGGGCCGACGATGAAGCACACCTCGTCGACCACCGCTTCGAGCGCGAAGGCGGTGCGCAGTCGCGGGGTGCCGCCGTAGAGCTGTGTCCACCGCGCCCGCACCATCGCGCCGATCGTGGGCATGAGTCCCGCCGGGATCCCGCAGACGAACAGCCACACCGTGGGCACCTCGAACCGGACGCCCGAGAGCATCGCGAGGGTGGCGACCGCACTGACGGCCGCCGCCGTGGGCAGGACCCGTCGCTGGCCGTACCGGTCGACCGCGCGGGAGACGAGCGGGGTGAGCACGGCGTACGACAGCGCGAACACCGCGGACAGTGCGCCGCCGACCGCGTAGTTACCCTCGAGCTGGGAGAACATCGTGACGATGCCGATCCCGACCATCGCGATCGGCAGTCGCGCCACGAATCCCGCCAGGCAGAACGCGGCTGCACCCGGCGCTGCGAACAACTCGCGGTACGAGCCGCCCTTCTCTCCTGTCACGTACTTCTCGCGTTCTCTTCGGTCCGATCCGGTCCGGTCAACGTTATGGCCGACCGACCACGCGAGGTGAAGGTACCTCCCCCGCGTCCGCACATCGCTGCCCGATTCCGCGCGTTCCGTGACGGGAACGGCCATGCTGGGTACATCCGGAAACGGACAGGACGGATCCACGGAACGGAGCGGGCATGGCGGTGCACGAACGACACGGACGGCTCTCACCGAAGGATCTCTCTCCGAGGAGTCTGTGGACCCGCTACCGCGCGTCGGGAGCGGATCTGCCCTTCGGGAATCCGCTCGCCGCGCACGGCGTCGCGATGGAGGGTTACTTCTGGCGCTCCACCCAGCCCGGAACCGGCCGCGTCGTCATCGCTCTGTGCGGGGTAAACCGTGCAGACGACTCGGGAGGGCCCGGCTCGCACTGGGCGACGCTCGGTCTGGCCGCCCATCCCGGGGGTTTCCTGCGCACCGCCGCGCATCCGGTGGCCGCTTCCGATCCCGATCGGCTCGGCGCATCGGCCGGCGACGTCTTCTGCGGCGACAGCGAACGCGTGTGGATGGATCTCGGCGACGACGCCCGTCTCGACATCCGGTTGTCGGATCTGTGGCTCTGGCCGCGACGCCGCTTCGGCGCGTCGAGCGTGTTCCATTCCGTCCCCGGTCTCAACCAGTACTGGCATTCCTGGCTGCTCGGCGGCCGGGTGGAAGGGCACGCGATCCTCGGCGACGAGAAGTGGGATCTGACCGGCGCGCAGGTCTACGGCGAGAAGAACTGGGGCAAGGGCGGTTTCCCCGAGTCGTGGTGGTGGGGTCAGGCGCAGGGATTCGCCGACCCGCAGGCGTGTGTGGCGTTCGCAGGCGGGCAGGTGCATTCGGGTCCGCTGCACACGGAGGTCACGGCGGTCGTCGTCGCACTAGCCGACGGGCGCATCGTGCGACTGGGCAATCCCGTCACGTCCCCCGTCCGGGCGACGGTCACCGACGAGAGCTGGCACCTGCGCGGCCGCAACGCCCGCTGGAGCGTGGAGATCTCCGGAAGTTCACCCATCGGAGCGGCGCACGTCCTACCGGTCCCGCTGCCCGCGGAACGACGGAACGTCGCCGGTTCGATCGAACATCTCGGCGGTCGCATGACCGTGACGGTCCACGAACGCGGGAAACTGGTGTGGGCCGACGAATCGCACTCGGCCGCACTCGAACACGGCGGGCTCGACCGGGCCCGGGCGGAACTCGACCGGCGGGGCGCCGCTGCGGACGCGACGGACGCACCACCGAGCGTGTGAATCCGACGGGATCGCTCAGAGTTCGGTGCGCTTCATCGCCGCGATCGGATCCGAGAACAACGAGCTGAGCGAGACGACACCCGCGGCGTGGGCCTGCACCCGGTTTCCGAAGCCGGTGATGCGGATGTCCTTGCGCGGCAGGGTGGTCGACGCGGCGAACGCGCGGGCGACGTGCGGAACCGCGGCCGGGTACTCGGTGAAGGCCTGTCCGCCGAGAATCACACGGTCGGGATTGAACAGGTCGCGCAGCATTCCGACGGTGCGGCCGAGCACCGTGGCCCGCTCGACGAGCAGACCGTGGGCGGCCTCGGATCCGTTCCGCGCGAGGCGGTAGAGCGACTGGATGGTGTCGTCGCCGTCGGCGAGGATGCCCTCGGCCACCGCACGCTGCACGATCGCCCGGTCGCTCACCGTCGCTTCGAGGCAGCCCGTGCCGCCGCACGAGCACCGCGCCGACGAACCGGTGGGGAAATGCGTCACCGAGCCCGGACCACCGGCAGGAGTGTGCACCTTGCCGTCGAAAGTGATTGCCACACCGGCCGTCTCACGAACGTAGAAGTACAGGCCGGTGCCCTTGACCTCGGGGGCGTCGCGATCGGGGGTGAGGAGCAGCTCGGAGGCGGCCATCGCCTCGACGTGCGCGGCCACCGAGACCGGAAGCCCCATACCGCCACCGACGATCGCGCCGACCCGGGCGTCGACCCAACCGAGTCGCGGGTGCGTGACGACGGCGGTGTTCGAGTCCACCCGCCCGCCGAGTGCGACGCCGACCCACAACGGGGCGCGGCGGTGCCACCGCCCGACGAAGGCCTTGGCGCTCGCGGTGATCGACGCGAGCGCGGCGTCCTGGTCGCCGGTCGGCGTGGGGACCTCGACGGCGCCGATGATGCGACCACGCAGGTCGCTGGCGACGATGCCGGTGGTGACGGCACCGATGTGAATGCCGACCGTCAGGTACCGCTCGTGGTCGACCTCGACGGGAACACGCGGCCGGCCGACCGCGCCGGGTTCGGTCAGGTCGGCGCGCTCACGCAGCAGACCTGCCGAGAGCAGGGCCGACACCTGACGATTGACGGTGGCGATGCTCGCACCGGTGACCTTGGCGATCACGTCGCGCGAGACGGGGCCGCGGTTGGCGGCGACACGGAAGACCGACGCCCCGGTGCCGTCGGCGATACGCAGGTCCGGCGGAACGATCCTGACGGGGCTCGACACACGGGAGGTGCGGGGACGGACGACCGTCGCACGCGTGGATCCACGGACGGCGGAACCGGCGGCGCGACGGGGCGCGGACGACCGCGAGGGAAGGGAAACGGACGGCGAGAGAGTGGGAACCGACACGGCGCTGATCCTTGGCTGCTGATCCGGACGTGATGACCGGAGAACGGGCGGGAGACGATCGACGCACCGAGACCCCGACGTGGAGAACATGATCGGAGACGGACCCGCACAACGAGGGCGGGATCGGTGCGGAGTTACTTTCCGCAGCAGCGACAACAGAGTTCACGCGCCAGAGGCAGCCGTGATCCCAGCGCGGCGGTCACATAGGTGACCCGCGGTGCGGAGGCGCGGCCGACTGACATGTCGCTCAAACTATCGCCCGAACCGCGTCGTGTCCAATCCTCACCGATCCGGTGGGAAATCTTCCTGCACGTCCCCGCGTGCGTGCGCGGTCTCCGCCGACACCGGGGCGAGCAGCAACGCCTCCCACGCGTCGACGAGTGCGGCGAGTTCTGCCGTGGTGGGTGATTCGCCTGCACGGTGACACCGCGCCAGCGCACCGACGGTGCCGGAGTAGACCAGCCGCAGACGCTGCCCGGCGATATCGTCGGGCAACGGCCCGAGCAGGGTCCGTAGCGCGGTGTCGGACCGGCGGCCGCTCTCGGTTCCCGTCGGTCCGGTGACGCGGAAGCACTCGGCGAACCGGTCGTGGTTCGACAGCCGGTCGAGGAAGGCGACGTAGTGGTTGTTGCGGCCGAGCGTGCCGGCCAGGGGGCGGATGATCACCCACAGCAGGTCGCGGACCGAGAGGGTCTCCCGCGTCCGCAGCATCTCGGCGAGGAGCGCTTCCCGCTGGGAGTGCAGGGCGAGCAACCGGTGGGAGAAGACCGCCTCGAGCAACCCCTCCTTGGTGCCGAAGTAGTAACCGACCACCGACGAGTTGTGCTGTCCGGCGGCCTTGCGGATGTCGGCGAGGGTGACCCCGTCGTATCCACTGCGGGCGAAGAGTCGCTCGGCGGCTTCGACGAGCCGGATCCGGGTCTGTTCGCCCGAACTGTATCGACCGCGGGTGGTGGTCATACGCCGCAGGGTAGCCGCACGGAAAGGACTTCGCAGGCCGGGACGTGCGGCGGCATCCGGTGCCCGACACTACGATTGCCCCCATGAGCATCTCTCCCGATTCCCGCGTCGCCGTCGTCACCGGAGCTTCCTCCGGAATCGGCGAGGCGACCGCCCGCACGCTCGCCGCACAGGGCTTCCACGTCGTGGTGGGCGCACGCCGCCTCGACCGCCTGCAGAAGCTCGCCGACGAGATCGGCGGTACCGCGCTCGAGCTCGACGTCACCGACGAGGATTCGGTCGACGCTTTCACCACGGTGTTGCCGCGGGTCGACGTGCTGGTCAACAACGCCGGTGGCGCCAAGGGACTCGCACCGGTGGCCGAGGCCGTCGAGGACGACTGGCGCTGGATGTGGGAGACCAACGTCATCGGCACCATGCGCATCACCAAGGCGCTGATCCCCAAGCTCATCGCCTCGGGCGACGGCCTGATCGTCACCATCACCTCGGTCGCGGCCTTCGAGGCCTACGACAACGGCGCCGGCTACACCTCGGCGAAGCACGCGCAGGCCGTGCTGCACCGCACGCTACGCGGCGAACTGCTCGGACAGCCCGTCCGCCTCACCGAAGTCGCGCCGGGCGCGGTCGAGACCGAGTTCTCGCTGGTGCGCTTCGAGGGCGACAAGGATCGGGCCGACAAGGTGTACGAGGGCATCACCCCGCTCGTCGCCCAGGACATCGCCGACATCATCGGCTTCGTCGCGTCGCGGCCGTCGCATGTCAACCTCGACCAGATCATCGTCAAGCCGCGCGACCAGGCCAATGCCGGCCGGTTCCACCGCGTCACCGACTGACCCACCGCGGTGGTGGGCGCGGCGAGGCGGTCGCGCCCACCCCCGTCGGTACTGTCACGGTCACCGGGGGTGGGCGGGAGCTGGTCTTCGATCCCGCCACCGCCTTCGGGGTGTTCGACCGGGGACGACGGGCGGGCCGTCCGTCAGATCACGCAGTTCACGGTGACGGGTTCGGGATGCAGACGGACCCCGAAGGCGTCCTCGACGCCGTCGCGCACCGTCCGCGCCAGCGCCACGAGGTCCGCGGCCGATGCCGCTCCCCTGTTGGTGAGCGCCAGCGTGTGCTTCGTCGACAACCGCGCCGGTGCGTCGGCGCCGGGGAAACCCTTCACGAAACCGGCCCGCTCGATGAGCCATCCGGCCGACAGTTTGGTGCCGCCGTCCGCGGGGAACTGCGGGATGCGCACGTCCTCCCCCACCTTCGCCGCGATGGCCGCGAGCACCTGCGGCAGGCGGTCGTCGGGGACGACGGGATTCGTGAAGAACGATCCGGCGCTCCAGGTGTCATGGTCGTCGGCGTCGAGCACCATGCCCTTGCTGCGGCGCAACGCGAGCACGTGCTGGCGTACCTGCGCCGCCGGCCGGCGCTCGCCCTCCTCCGCACCCAGCGCGACAGCGAGCTCCCGGTATGCGAGGGGTGCGGACGAACCGTCGCTCCGCACGTCCAGTTCCACCTCGAGGACGACCGCTGCGTCGGTGTGCTTGAGGATGCTGGTCCGGTAGCCGAGACCGAGTGCCTCGGGGCCGGCCCACGAGTCCTGGCCGGTGGCGCGGTCGAACAGGCGGACGCGACGCAGGATCGAGCCCACCTCGACGCCGTACGCGCCGACGTTCTGCACCGGCGTCGCTCCCGTGGAGCCGGGGATGCCCGACAGGCATTCGAGGCCGCCGAGGCCGGCCTCCACGGTGGCCGCGACGACGGCGTCCCATTCGGCTCCCGCGTCCACCCGGACGTGGTCGTCGCGGAGGTCGACACCGGTGGTCGCGACACGCACCACCACGCCGTCGAAGCCGTCGTCGCCGATCACGAGGTTGGAGCCACCCGCGAGGAGCAGCAGCTGCACTTCCTGCTCGTCGAGCAGGCGCACGACCTCGATCAACGACGCGGTGGACGTGCATTCGACGAGATACCGGGCGGGGCCACCGAGCCGGAGGGTCGTGAATTCCGACAGCGACACCTGCTCGGACACCGTGGCTCCCGTTTCGACGAGCCGGGCCCTGGTACGTGGATCAAGCACCAGCAAACGGTAGCGTGCCCCGTATGGGCAGCCCTATCGACCACACTGCGAACTACTCGTCCCCGCCTGCTGCGGTCCACGCGGCGTTCGTCGATCCGCAGTACTGGCAGACCCGGCTGCGTGAGGTCGGTGGCCCGGGTGCGGCGGTCGAACGCGCCGACACCGGCGACGGCACGATCGAGCTCGACCTCCATCAGGCCATCCCGGCCGAACACCTGCCGAGCATGGTCACGAGCCTCCGCCCGGGCGATCTCGTCATCCGGCGTCACGAATCGTGGGGAGCGCTCGCCGACGGCCGCGCCGAGGGCAGGTTCTCGGCCCACGTCGACGGCATGCCCGGCGAGGTCACCGGTGGGATGACCCTCATCGCCGACGGCGCGGGCTCGTCCGTCGTCATCGAGGGCACCGTCGAGGTGAAGATCCCGTTCCTCGGTTCCAAGATCGAGGGGATGATCGTCGAGCAGCTCGTCGAGCTGTTCGACGCGGAGCGCACCTTCACCGAGCAGTGGTTGAACGGGGACCACTCGGCCTGATCGCACCCCCGCTGAGCTCTCCGTGGACGGTCGCGATTTCCGGGCAGGCCGTCCGGCGCGGTAACCTGGCCGGTCGTGGCACGGCGTATCGACTACTCCGCCCGCTTCCCTCATCCACCGGAGCGGGTGTACGAGGCTCTCGCCGACCCCGCCCACTGGGAAGCGCGGATGACCGAGATGCGCAAGTACTCGGAGAACCACGTCCGCGGGTTCACGGTCTCCGAATCGGGCATCGCGCTGGTGTTGCACCACGTCCTGCCGCGTTCCGACCTGCCGGAGATCGCCCGCACGGTGATCAAGAAGGACATGGTCATCACGCGCAAGGAGAACTACGGGCCGTTCACCGACGGCGCGACCGGCACCTACCAGGCGTCGATCCCCGGCGGTCCGGGCAGCCTCACGGGCACGATGGAGCTCTTCGGCGACGACCACGGCGCCACGCTCCGCACCATCTCCGAGGCCAAGGTGCACATCCCGTTCGTCGGCGGCAAACTCGAAGAACTCATCCTCACCAATCTCGTCGACGTGTTCCGCACCGAAGCGGCCATCACCGCCGACTGGCTCGCCGGTCGGTAGCGCGTGCGGAATCGAGGACCCGTCGGTGTCGTCACGCGCGGCACCACCGGCATCAACAGGCTGCGCCGCAGCGACCGCTGGGCGATGCACGACCCCCACATCATGAGGGCGTTGACGCACGCCACCGACCCGCTGGTGGTCGATCTGGGTTACGGCGCCATGCCGGTGACGACCCTCGAACTCGCCGCGCGCCTGCGTCGGGTCCGCAGCGATCTGCGCGTGGTCGGTCTCGAGATCGATCCGGACCGTGTGGTCCCGGGCCGCGACGGTGTCGCGTTCGCCCGGGGCGGCTTCGAGCTCGCGGGCCTGCGTCCGACCCTGGTCCGGGCCTTCAACGTGCTCCGGCAGTATCCGGAGGAAGCGGTCGAACCGGCGTGGGCGCACCTGCGTTCCGGCCTCGCTTCCGGCGGCCTGCTCATCGACGGCACGTGCGACGAGCTGGGCCGGCGCTGCGCCTGGGTGCTCCTCGACGAGCACGGTCCCCGTTCGCTGACCCTGGCGTGGAGCCCGTTCCACGTGGAGAGACCGTCCGACGTCGCCGAACGGCTGCCGAAGGCGCTGATCCACCGGAACGTCCCGGGCGAGCCGATCCACGCGCTGCTCCGCGCGGCCGACCGGGCGTGGGCGACGAGCGCTCCGCACGCGGCGTTCGGGCCGCGGATCCGATGGAAGGCGACGCTCGAGCTGCTGCGGGATCAGGGCTTCCCGGTGTCTCCGCCCCGCCGCCGTCTGCGTGACTGCGTGCTGACGGTGCCATGGGACGCGGTCGCGCCCGCCGGCGCACCCGTTGCATCCGAGCTGGTCGCGGTCTGAGACCGTCTGTCCGAGTTCGTCGTCGCTCCGGTCGGTCAGCCCGCGGCGAGGAGCGCGAGCTCGATCCGGTCGGCCACCGCGGCCGGCTGGTTCGCCACGGCGGCGTGCAGCTGGTCGGAGTCGACCCGGCCGAGCGCGATCGCGTCGCCGACGAGTTCGTCGAGCACTTCCTGGGACACGCCGCCGGCCGCGAGGTCGACCGCGGTGCGGGCGGGTGTGGTGATCCGGAAGGCCCCGACGACCTCGCAGTCCTCCTCTGCCAGCGTCCGGTGATGCAGCGCGAGCCGGTTGCTCGGCACGGTGCGCTGGTCGGGTGTGGACAGGTGCAGGAAGCGGGGCTGCAGGTGGCCCATGCCGTGCAGGTCGGCGGCGCTCTGGTGCGAGACGACCGCTTCGCCCTCGTACCAGGTGCACCATTGGGCGAATTCGTCGAACTTCGTCCGTGGGCTGTCGCTGAGGCGGAACAGTTCGGTCTCGACGCGGATCCACAGTCCCGCCTCGATGCGTTCCGCGAAGTCGTGAGCTGCTATTCCGTGACCGACGGCCTGGCGTGCGGTGAAGAACCCGGCTTGTGTGGCGGCGAGGCGCCGCAGCGAGTCGTCGGCATCGGCCCGCCCGGTTGCGTCGTAACCTGAATCCGTCCACCCTGTCATGGCGCCCAGCGTAGCCGAAGAATGTGGTACACCTCACATATTTTCCTCATCCTGTGGCCGTGTGCTCAGTCGATCCTCAGCGTCGTCCGGAAGAATCGGCGACCATGACGCAACGGAAGCGCAACCGCACCGTCACGATCGCCGTCGTTCTCGTCGCGGCGCTGATCGCAGTCCTGGTGGGCGCGGAGGTCTACGTCCGCAACCGCGCGACGGCCTGCCTCGCCCAGTCCTTCGAGAGCGAGCTCGGCACGGGAGTCGACGTCGACCTGAGCTGGAAGCCGGTGTTGCTCCAGCTGCTCGACCGGCAGGTTCCCTCGGTCGCTCTCGACAGCGACGACACCGCCTTCGGTCCGGCCCAGCAGATGCAGGTGCACGCCGAGGTCAACGACGTCGACCTGCGCGACTCCGCCGAGGGCGCCGGCACCATCGGCAGCTCGAGTGCCGACGTCTCGTGGCCCACCTCCGGGATCCTCGCGACCGTGCAGAGCCAGTCGGTCGGCGGCCTCGTCACCGATGTCATGGCCGACGAGAACGCGGGCACCTTGACGTTCACGGTCGGCGGCCAGGGTCTCGCGGAGTTCACCGCGCGACCGGTGGTGAACGGCGGTGTGGTGACGGTCGAGACGACCGACGCGACGATCCTCGGCATCGGGCTCCCGACGGCCCTCGTCGACGGCGTCGTGGAGATCCTGACCTCGGGTCTGCAGCAGTACCCGCTGGGTATGCAGGCCACCGAGGTGAACGTCACCGACAGCGGTATCGATCTCCGCCTCGAGGGTGGCCGCTTCGTGCTGCCGGAGGCCCCGCAGGGACAGCAGCAGCAACAGCAGGAGGGCAGCTGCGGCCTCCTGTCGTGAGCGAGGAGGCCGGTCCGGCAGACCGTCGAGAGCTGTCGTCAGCTCTGCAGCCCGTCCAGCACCGCGCGGCTGCCGGACAGTCCGAGTCGCGTCGCTCCGGCCTCGATCATTGCGACCGCGTCCTCGGCGGTGCGGATGCCGCCGCTCGCCTTGATGCCGAGCTTGCCGCCCACCGTCTCCGCCATGAGCGCGACCGCGTGGGTGGTGGCGCCACCCGCGGGATGGAAACCGGTGGAGGTCTTCACGAAGTTCGCCCCGGCCTTCTCCGCGGCGCGGCACACCTCGACGATCGCCTCGTCGGAGAGCACCGCGGATTCGATGATGACCTTGAGGACAGGGTCGAAACCGATCGCTTCACGCACGGTGAGGATGTCGGCGAGGACGGCGTTGTAGTCGCCGGCCACCGCTGCGCCCACGTCGATCACCATGTCGATCTCGCGTGCGCCCTCGTCGACGGCGAGTCGCGCCTCGGCGCCCTTGATGAGGGAATGGTGCTTGCCGGAAGGGAAACCGACGACCGTCGCGACCGTGACCCCCTCGGCCCGCAGGGGCAGCATCGACGGCGACACGCACACCGCGTACACGCCGAGTTCGACGGCTTCGTCGACGAGGGCCCGCACGTCCTGCGAGGACGCTTCGGGCTTGAGGAGGGTGTGGTCGATCATCGACGCGACCTGCGCGCGGGTCAACGTAGTTCCGGACATGACTGCAGCTTTCCACACGGCGAGATCCGACGGCCGTGCTCAGCAGGCTTCGCCCCGTGCCGGGTAGTCGATTCCCATGGAAATCCTGGTGATCGCGCTTCTCGTCGCAGTTGTGGCCGTCGTGGTGGTCCGGAGGAACAGCAGACGGCGATAATTCGATACCGCCGCACCGCTTCGGCCACGACAATGATCGCGTGCTGATCCGTCGAGAACTCCCCGCCGACGTCCGTGCGACCGCCGACGTGCATCGCGCCGCGTTCGCGCCGTTCGCCCCGGAAGGTCGCGAGCCGGTCGAGCCCGGTCTGGTCGCGTCGTTGCGGGCGAGCGACGCATGGCTGCCGCCGTTGTCGCTCGTGGCCGAGGACCCCTCGGGCGCGATCGTCGGCCAGGTCGTCGCCACCCGGGGTCACGTCGGCGCCACCCCTGCTCTGGGCCTCGGTCCACTCGGTGTCCGTCCCGATTTCCAGCGCTCCGGCGTGGGCGCCGCTCTCATGCACGCCGTGCTCGGTGCGGCGGATGCCCTGGACGAGTCGATCGTGCTCCTGCTCGGACATCCCGACTACTACCCCCGATTCGGTTTCGTGCCCGCCGCCGAACTCGGGATCTCCCCCGACGTCGAGGAGTGGGCGTCCCACTTCCAGGCACGGGCGCTCACGGCACACGACCCCGAGCTGCGGGGCACCTTCCGGTACGCCGAGCCGTTCTACGCCCTCGAGGAGCAGGCATGAACGACGATCCCGAGAACCCCTGGGCCGATTCCGCCGAGACCGCACGCACCTTCGACGCGGCGAGCGGGGATTTCGACGAGCTGACCCCGACGGTGTGGGGACCGGCCGGGCAGGCACTGGTCTTCCAGCTCGGCGTCGCCCCCGACGAGGCGGTGCTCGACGCGTGTTGCGGAACGGGATCGTCCGCGCTTCCCGCCGCCGCCGCCGTCGGACCCGAAGGTCTCGTCCACGGCGTCGACGTCGCCAACGAGATGCTCGAACACGGCCGCCTGACCGCGGAACGCCGCGGCCTGAAGAACATCGAATTCGTCTGTGCGGACGCCTCGCAGTGGGAGGCACCGTCGGACGTACCCGACGCCGGCTACGACGTGCTGTCGATCTCCTACGGGGTGTTCTTCCTCCCGGACATGGACCGAACCTTCTGGCGTCTGGTCTCGCTCGTGAGGCAGGGCGGACGCGCCGGCGTGACGGTCTGGCGACGCGGCGCGATGGAGGAGTTCTCGTCGATCGTGTTCGATGTCGCGTCGCGCTACTCCCCCGGGCTGCGCGAGCGCGGCGTCCTGCGCGACCGCACACCCCTGCACCGGATCGACACTCCGGACACACTCGAGGCGTGGCTCGCGGACGCCGGAACCGATTCCGTGGAGGTCCGCACCCTGTCGAATCTCCTTCCGGCGACGGAGGAGTTGTGCTGGTCGCTCGTAACGGGCACCGGTTTGCGCGCGGTGCTGACCGGGCTCGACTCCGGGCAGGTGGCGTCGGTGCGGCAGCAGATCGCCGAGGAGGTCACCGCACGCGGACTGCGCACGATCGATGCGACCACTCTCGTCGCCACGGGTACGGTTCGACGTCCTCCGGTCTCGGGCTGACGACCGGAGACAGGGTCTACCGGGAGCAGGGCCGACCGGAAGTAGGACGCCGTGTGTCACCTGAGAGAATCGGGGCATGACGCTCGCCTCATCCGCCGACGATCGACGTTACGTTCTGACCCTGGGCTGCCCGGACACCACCGGGATCGTCGCCCGCATCGCGACCTTCCTCGCGGAGGTCGGTGGTTCGATCGTCGAGGCGGCCTACCACGCCGATCAAGACACCGGTTGGTTCTTCACCCGGCAGGCCGTCCGGGCGTCGTCGATCCCGTTCGGACTCGACGAGCTGCGCGAGAAGTTCGCGAGCGTCGCCGCCGACATCGGCCCGCAGACCGAATGGACGCTCTCCGACACCGGCAAGCGCAAGCGCGTCGTGCTGCTCGTCAGCAAGGAAGGGCACTGCCTGCACGACATCCTCGGACGGGTCGCCGCAGGGGAACTCGACGCCGAGATCTGCGCGGTCATCGGCAACCATCGCGATCTCGAACCGGTCGCGCAGCGACACGGCATCACCTTCCACTACGTGTCGTTCCCGAAGGATCCCGCCGAGCGCGGACCGGCTTTCGAGCAGGTCCGCAAGCTCGTCGACGCCCACGACCCGCACGCGGTGGTCCTCGCCCGGTTCATGCAGGTGCTCCCGGAGGAACTGTGCGAGCACTGGGCCGGCCGCGCGATCAACATCCACCACAGTTTCCTGCCGTCGTTCATCGGCGCACGGCCCTACCACCAGGCCTTCACGCGCGGCGTGAAGCTCATCGGCGCGACCTGCCACTACGTCACCGCCGAACTCGACGCGGGCCCGATCATCGAGCAGGACGTCATCCGCGTCAGTCACAGCGACAGCGTCAGCGACATGGTCCGTCAGGGCCGCGACGTCGAGAAGCTGGTCCTCTCGCGCGGTCTGCGCTGGCACCTCGAGGATCGGGTGCTGGTGCACGACAGTAAGACCGTCGTCTTCCGGTAGATCCCCCGAGCCGAAACCGGTCCACCCGCGAGCGGATGGACCTGTCTTTCGTGCGTGGGTGATCGGCTCAGCCGACGTGCGTGCGAGTGATCGGCTCAGCCGACGGGCACACCGGCTCGTTCGACAAGGTGCGCGAGCTCCTCGTCGAACCGGTCGATCGCTTCGACCGAGCTCATGTGGCCGATGCCGTCGAGCACCACGAAACGTTCGAGGTTGCCCGCACGGTCGAGTTCCTCGGCGAGACGCCGGGCGTGGACAGGCGGGGTGAGACGGTCGGCGGTGCCGACCAGCACTGTCGTCGGCACGGTGAGATTGCGCAGACCCTCACGGATGTCGAGGGCACTCAGTGCCCTGCCCCAGCCGCCCCGCGTGCGCGGCGGGCAGCCGAGCACGATCTTCTCGCAGAACTGCACCTCGGCGGCGCTCGCACCGGGCGACAGGGCCACGTAGCGCAGGGCCCGCGTCGTCACCGGGGACGCCGCCAACGGGACGGTCGCACCCATGAGCCGGCTCGCGACGGGCACCGGCACCCGCGGGAAGCGTTGCGGCAGCGGCACGATCGCCGAGTCCGCGACCAGCCGGTCGGTGCCGGTGCTCGCGAGCAGCACGCCTGCGACCGTGCGGCCGACGTCCTCCGGGTACTTCTCGGCCCACGCGATGATGCTCATCCCGCCCATGCTGTGACCTGTGAGCACGGCCTTCGAACCGGGCCGGACCACAGCGTCGAGGACCGTCCGGAGATCGTCGGCGAGCACGTCTGCTCCCAGCGTCCGCGCCCCGGCCTCACTGTCGCCGTGCCCGCGCTGGTCGTAGACCACCACCCGGTAGTTCTCCGCGAAGGCGTTGATCTGCGGGGTCCAGTACGCGGCGTTGCACGTCCAGCCGTGACAGAACACCAGCACGGGAGCGTCCGCGTCGCCATAGGCGAGCACGTTCAGCCGGGCACCGTCGTCGGCGCGGACGTCGAGGATCTCGGGTTCGAGTTCCGGTTCGCGCAGCAGCTCGTGCGGGGCGACGTCCTCGGTACGGACGACCGTCCGACGACGCCGGCGGACGAGCACGGCGGTGGTCGCCGCGGCAGCGAGGACGATCGAGCCCGCGGCGATCGACGCGGTCGGGGACGGCTTTCTCACGGGTGGAATTCTCCTGTCGGTTCGGTGGAGCAGCGCGACGTCACAGGACGTGCGCGCGACGCAGAAGCAGAGTTGACGGACCGCCGATCAGTCCCACCTCGTCGAGGAACTCGACCGTGCGGCGAGTGCCCTGACGGAGCTTGTCGTGGTAGTGCCTGTTCTCCTGCGCGGCCTTCTTCGCTTCGGCGACGTCGAGTCCGGCCGCGGCGTAGACCTGGTCGTTCACGAGGCTGGTGACGACGAAGTACGCGCTCACCCCGAGGTGGATCCGGATCCATGCCCGCTCGAGACGTCCGAGCCGGGCCGAGCGCCTGCGTGTCTCCTCGCGGGCGTAGCGGATGTGCCGCGACTCCTCCACGACGTGGACGTGACTCACCGTCCGGGTGATGGGCTGCACCCGCTCGTCGCGCATGAAATCGCGCTGCATCATGTCGAGGATCTCCTCGGCGAACAGGGTGCCGCCGTAGGCGAGGGCGCCGCGCGCGACGGCCTTGAACAGCCGGCCGGTCTCGCGGATCCAACGCTTGGGCCGGTAGGAGGGGATGCCGTATCGCTGCGCCGACCGTGCGAACATGATCGAGTGCCGGCATTCGTCGGCGATCTCGGTGAGCCCGAACTGCACGTAGGGGGTTGCCGGATCGTGCCGGTAGAGATCGCGGACGAGCATCTGCATGAGGATCATCTCGAACCAGATCCCGGTGCCGGCGATGCTCGCGGCCTCGTGCTCGGTGAGGGTGATGCGCTGGTCCTCCGACATGCGTTCCCACAGGTCGGTGCCGTAGAGACTGCACCACTCCGGGGTCATGCCGTACTTGCCGTCCACGAGCGGCGCGTCCCAGTCGATCTCGAGCTCGGGATCGTAGGAGAGCCGCGCCGACGAATCGAGCAGGCGTTGCGCGGTATCCTGCCGGTGATCCGTGGAGTGTTCACCCGGCAGGCTGTCGTGCTTTCGCAGGAGCGTCATCGCCGATCACCTCGTCTCGGAAAATTATCCGTTACCCGAAGTGTCATTATCTGGATCACACTTGTCAAGCGAAAGGGAGGCCCGACCCCCTACCACCGAGGGCGCTGGACCTCCTCGACCCGCGGACGGACGTCCACGAGGTACACGCACACGGCGACGACCGCGATGATCCCGAGCAGACCCACCGCGCCGAAGACGACGAGGACGAGCAACGCGGCCACGAGGATGCCGAGCCAGACGGGCTTGGTCAGCTTGTCGACGGCCGGAAACGCCTCGGCGGGCTGACGCACGACGTGGAACAGCGCGAATCCCGCCCCGGCGATGGCGATGATCTGCAGCGCGAGGATGATCAGACCGGCAAGTGAATCGACATTGGTCACCACACCAGTCTACGAGAATCGGCCCTCGTGCGAGTTCGCACGAGGGCCGATCGATCACTGCAGGTCAGGAACCGCTGGTCTTGCGCGGAGCCGCCTTCTTGGCAGGGGTCTTCTTCGCCGGGGTCTTGGCGGCGGTCTTGGCCGGAGCCTTGGCGGCGGGCGTCTTGGCAACCGTCTTGGCCGGGGCCTTGGCGGGAGTCTTCTTGGCCGGAGCCTTGGCCGGGGTGACCTCGACCGGCTCGACCGGGGTGGCCACCGACTCGACCTTCTCCGCAGCCTTGTAAGCCGCTTCGCGGACCTCGCCGCGGGCCGACTCGACCCGTCCGGCGGTCTCGGAGCCCGTCTCTTCGGCACGCTCACCGAGCTCGACGACGCGCTCGGCGGCCTTGTCGCCGGCGTCGGACACGGCCTCGCTCACCTCGTCGCTCGTCTCGGAGATGCGGCCGGCCGCGCGACCCGCGAGCTTAGCGGCCTGCTCGCCGACCTCGCGGGTCCGGCGGGCCACCGTCCCGAGGGCTTCCTCGGTGAGGTCGGCGGCGTCGCCGAGCACGGCTTCGGCGCGACCGAGGCCGTCCTCGAGGGCCGGCTGGGAGCGCAGACGCTCGATGGTCTCCTCACCGCGCTCGGCGAGTGCGGTGTAGAGGTCGGAGGCGACCTTCAGGTACGCCTCGGCGACCTTGCGCAGCTCCTCGGTGCTGAAGCGCTCGCGCAGCTCCGCGATCTCCTCGGGCAGCTCGGCCGGGAGTTCGGCGAGACGCTCGCGGAGGGACTCGACGGTCTCGGTGAGATCGGCGGGCAGGGTCGCGAAGCGGTCGCGGGCGGTCTCGACCCGCTCGGCCACCTCGGTGCGGTTGGTCTCCGCACGTCGGCGCGCCTGGGCCACGAGGTCGGCGACGGCCTGGACGACGGCGTCGCCGGCACCGACCGCGGCGTAGAGGGAGGTACGGATGTTGGTGGGATCGGTCATGGAGTTTTCTCCTCGTCGAAGTCTGTCGGATGGTCGGGCCGGGCCTCGCCGGTGTTCTGCTGATTCTCTCGGCAGAACGAGTCGTAGATGTCGAGCAGGACCTGCTTCTGCCGCTCGGTGAGAACGGTGTCGACGAGCACCGCGTCGCGCACGGCGCTCTCCGCTCCTCGATGTTCGAGGATCCCCGCTCGCACATAGAGAACCTCGGCCGAGAGCCGCAACCCCTTGGCGATCTGGGCGAGCACTTCCGCGGACGGCTTGCGCAGGCCCCGTTCGATCTGGCTCAGGTACGGGTTGCTGACACCGGCCAGTTGCGACAACTGGCGGAGCGACACCTGTGCAGCCTCGCGCTGCGACCGAATGAAGGCACCGATGTCCTGGGCGGCGTTGTTGACCACCCGAACGGCGATATCCCCCGGTCCGGCGCTGTCGTCCGGCGTGTCCGAGCCCTCGATCGGATCTGGTTCCGTGGACACACCGACCAGTCTACGGACAAGTGCTAGCTACAGCAAGCACCTTGCTAGCACGTGACCGCCGTCACGCGAACAGCAACTCCGAGACCGTGTAGATCGTCAACCCGGCGAGTGAGCCGACCACCGTGCCGTTGATGCGAATGAACTGCAGGTCGCGACCCACGGCGAGTTCGATCTTGCGGCTGGCCTCCTCGGCGTCCCAGCGCTCGACCGTCTCGCGGATGACGGAGGTGATCTCGTCGGCGTAGTTGGACGCGACGAAACGCACCGCGTCGAGCAACCAACCGTCGATCTTGGTGCGCAGCTCGGCGTCCTCACGCACCCGGATGCCGAACGCCATGACGTTCTCCGCGATCTTCGTGCGCAGGGTGCTGTTCGGGTCGTCCACCGAGTCGAGGATCATTCGCTTGGCCGTCCGCCAGGTCGCCGCGGCGAGCCCGGTGATCTCGTCGCGGCCCATGATCTCGGCCTTGACCTTCTCCGCCTTGGCGATGGTCACGGGATCGCTTTGCAGGTCGCGGGCGTAGTCGGCGAGGAACTTGTTGACCGCGAGCCGCACCTCGTGGTCGGGATTCGACCGCACCTTCCACGTGAACTCCACGAGTTCGCGGTGGATCTTCTCGCCGAGCAGCAGGTCGACGAACTTCGGCGACCACGACGGCGAGTCGCGGCTGATCACGCGGTCGATGGTCTCCTGGCTCCCGAGCGCCCACTGGTGCGCGCGTTCGGCGAGCATGTCGACGAGCGGCAGGTGGCGGTTCTCGGCGAGGAGTTCGGTGAGGACACGCCCGATGGGCGGTCCCCATTCCGGTTCGGCGATCCGCTTGACGATGGTGTGGTCGATGATCTGCTGGATGTCGTCCTCGCGCAGGATTCCGACCACGCCGCGCAGGACCGTCGACGTCTCCTTGGCCACACGCTGGGCGTTCTCGGGTTCGGCGAGCCAGGTACCGACCCGCAGCGGGATCTGCGCCGACTCGACCTTGGCCGACACCACCTCGGGTGCGAGGAAGTTGTTGCCGACGAACGAGCTCAGGTTGGCGCCGAGCTGGTCCTTCTTCCGCTTGATGATCGCCGTGTGCGGGATGGGTATCCGTAGTGGGTGCCGGAACAGGGCGGTCACGGCGAACCAGTCGGCGAGCGCGCCGACCATGCCGGCCTCGGAAGCCGCGCGCACGTAACCCACCCATGCGCCGGCGCCGCGGGATTCCTGCCAGCGGCAGAAGAGATAGATGATCGCGGCGGCGACGAGGAAGCCGGTCGCGACCGCCTTCATACGGCGGAGTTCTCGGCGTTTGATCTCGTCGTCGGTCGTCAGGAGCTGCACCCGATCGATTGTGCCGAAAGTCGGCACTCGGCGGACGGATCGCCCTCGAGTTCTGAAGGACGGGGGGCCGGATCGTAGACTGAGCCGACGATCGAAACCGAACGGATGTGCCACACAGTGTCCAGCAGACCGCAGACGACTTCGACCACGACCTCGAGCGAGGCCGCCCCGCCCGTGAAGCAGGACGGCCGCAAACGGCGCTGGCACGAGCACAAGATCGCCCGCCGGGAAGAGCTCGTGGACGGCACCATCAACGCGATCCGCTCCCGCGGCCACGAGATCGGCATGGACGAGATCGCCGCCGAGATCGGCGTGTCGAAGACGGTGCTCTACCGCTACTTCACCGACAAGAGCGACCTGACGACCGCGACGATGCTGCGGTACGTCGAGACGGTCCTTGCTCCCCGGATCTACGCGGCGGTCGCGGAGGATCTCGACGAGTACGAGCTCACCCGGGAGGCGATCACCGCCTACGTCGAGACCGTCGCCGACGATCCCGAGGTCTATCTGTACGTGATGAGCAACAGCGCGTCGGCGGGGCGCGACGTGGTGGCCGATTCGGAGCGGATGATCGCCGAGCTCGTCGCTACCGTCCTCGGGGAACGGCTGCGGCTGCTCGAGATGGATTCGGGTGGTGCCGTGCCGTGGGCGTACGGAATCGTCGGCGGCATCCAGCTCGCGACGCACTGGTGGATCTCGAACAAGTCGATGACCGCCGAGGACCTGATCGATTATCTGACGATGATGATCTGGGGCGGCATGAACGGCATCGCCGGAGTCGCCGGATCTCCGGTGCGCTTCAAGTCGCAACCGCATCCACTCCTGCCGGAGTCGTCGACCACTCCCTGATCGACACCTTTACTGTTACTCGAAGTTGCACGTATAGTGCGGGTGTGAGCGACCACGCCGACGACCTGCACGACGAGGACGATCCCGGCTACCGCGGTCCCGCCGAGGTCACCGTGGGCAACCGCACGGTCGCCGTCGACGTCGAGATCTCCGGACGGTTCGACCCCCTGCTCGGCCGGCACGTGTGGCGCGGCCGGCTCCGCAGGCTCGCCGAGACCCTCGGAGCAGACTCCTCGCCTGCCCCCGGCACCACCGTGACGATCACGGTGCCCGACGCCCCCGAGACCGCGACCGCCCGCATCTCGGAGGTCGACCTGTGGGGCAGCCACATGGTCGACGGCATCTCGCGACCGCCCTACCCTCTGCCAACCGAGACCGACGGTGTCGATCCCGCCTGATCACGACTGCGTGTGGCACACGCCCGATGACCACTGCGTGTGGCACACGCCCGATGACCACTGCGTGTGGCACACGCCCGATGACCACTGCGTGTGGCACACGCCCGATGACGCCTGCGTGTGACACGCTGTCGGGATGACGAAGGACGACGTCTTCCGGCCCGCATCGATCGTCGAAGCCCTCCGGGCGACGCCCGAGACCCGCGTCGCCGAGATCGACACGAACGGCACCCCGGGATTCGACGGCGACAAGGCGCTCGGCGAACGTCTGTTCGCCGAACGTGGTGCCGTCCTCTCCGATCTGCAGGAGATGCTGTTCGCCGAGGGGCGGACCGGCGGCACCCGCTCGGTGCTGCTGATCCTGCAGGGCATGGACACCGCCGGGAAGGGCGGCATGGTGCGTCACGTCGTCGGCCAAATCGACCCGCAGGGCGTCGACCATAAGGCCTTCGGGGTGCCGACGGAGGAGGAGAAGCGGCACCACTTCCTGTGGCGGATCGCGAAGGCCCTCCCCCGCAACGGTCAGCTCGGCGTCTTCGACCGGTCGCACTACGAGGATGTGCTGGTCGCGCGGGTGAGATCACTGGTGCCGGAGAATGTCTGGCGCGGACGCTACGACGTGATCAACCGGTTCGAGAGCGAAGTCGTCCGGGAGGGCACGACCATCGTGAAGGTCGCGATGTTCGTCTCGTTGGACGAGCAGAAGAAGCGCCTCGCCGAGCGCCTCGAGCGCCGCGACAAGCACTGGAAGTACGACCCGAGCGATGTCTCGGAGCGCGCCCTGTGGCCGCAGTACCAGCAGGCCTATCAGGACATGCTGGATCGGACCAGCACCGACGAGGCGCCCTGGTACGTCGTACCGTGCGACCGCAAGTGGTACAGCCGCCTCGCGGTGACGGAACTGCTCATCGACGCGTTCGAACGTCTCGACCTCGATTGGCCGGAGCCGACTTTCGACATCGAAACGGAGAAGCGCCGACTCGCAGAGTCGTGATGTCACAGACTCGCTGAGTCGTGATGTCACAGACTCGCAGAGTCGTGATGTCGTGTGAGTGATGCGAGTCGGCTTTCACCGACTCGCGTCAGGTATCACCCTCAGAACAGATGCGGGGTGTCGTAGTGCCGTCTGTGGTCTCGGCGCACGGTTCCGGCCATCATGCCGAATGCCGCGCCGAGTGCGACGACAGCGCCGAGCGCCGCGACGAGCGCCCAGCCCGAGAATCCGTACCCCGCGGCGACGATCGTCAGGGCGATCATCAGGATCGAGGCGAGTGCGAGCGCATAGGCGCTCCAGGCTACGAACAGATTGAGTTTCACGACCGGCCTCCTCGGACGAGGTGTGTCCCTCTCGATGCCGACGGTACCTGCACGTGACTCGCATCACAACCGACCGGTGGATTACTTCAGCACCTCGTAGCGGAGGACGGCGAACTCGCCGCTCTGCCCGAGCTCGGTGAGGCGCATCTCCACGTGTAGCGGGAGCAACGGACGGCCGGAACCGATGGTCACCGGCGCGAAGGAGACGACGAGCTCGTCGAGCAGACTGCGCTCGGCGTACTGTCCGGCGAGATCACCGCCGCCCACCATCCACAGGTCGCGGCCGTTCGCGGCCTCGGCCATCTCGTCGTAGACCTGACGGACGTCCTTCTGCGTGAAGCGGATGTCGCCGGGTTCGTCGCCTGCCCGGGCGACGGGCAGGTCGTCGCGATGCGTGAACACCCAGCAGGGCAGGTCGTACTCCCACTTGTCCTCGCCTGCATGGTCGAGCACCCAGCGGTAGGTGGACGATCCCATGACGATGGCGCCGATACCGGCGATGAACTTCTCGTAGTCGAACGGCCCGCCGTCACCGGACTCCCGGGTGAGCAACCAGTCGAGCGAATGGTCCTCGGTGGCGAGGAAGCCGTCCAGTGTGCTTGCGGTGTAGTAGATCATCCGGGTCATGAGCTGCTCCTGTTCCAGTCGAGTGGATCTCCGTGATCGACGTCGAGCCCGACCGCCCGCATCATGTGCCGCGCGAGTTGACGGCGGTGTGCGGCGAAGGTGAGGACGTGGGCGACCACTCCCCCGAGGACGAAGCTCTCGGGAGGGTCGCACAGGGCGTCGATGAGCACGTCGCCCCAGGCGCCGCGGCGATGGATGTCGCGGATCGTCTCCACCCAGCGCGGAGCAACGTCCTCGAAACGCACTGTCAGAGAGTCGATCCCGTTGTCAGAATCCTCGGGGTGGTCAGCGCCGGCCATCGAGGCCAACCACATCTCCTTGGCACGTACCAGGTTGCCGAGCACACGTGAGACGGATTCCTCGGGACCGTCCCATTCGAGGACCACCAGTCCGGGGAACCTGATCCGGTCGCGCTCGTCGTCGTCGAGCTCGGTGGCGCGCTCGAGGAGATAGCGGGTGTCCGCGAGGTCGTGCTGCACCATCTGCGCGAGGACCTCGGCGGCCGGGTAGTCGGGCGCGGTGGACCGCCCTCCGTCCTCCTCGACCCAGAGATTGGTGGGCGGATGGAAATGTACGCCGTTGGGGGCGGGCAACCAGTGATCGACGGGCGCGGGCGCCCAGTGGTCGACGGGTGCGGGCGCCCCGGGGTCGACGGGCGCAGGCGCCCCGGGATCCCTACGGCCGGTGCCGAGCACCCGGGCGGCCTCGCTGGGCGGATATCCGTAGGCACGGACGAAGGCCCGGGCGAACCCTTCGACGCTGTCGTAGCCGGCGGCGAACGCCGCATCGGTGACCGAACTGCCGTGACGCAGTTGCCAGGCGGCACGCTCGAGCATCACCCGGCGCCGCAACGCCACCGGCGACTCGCCGGTGCCCACCGCGAAGGTGCGGCTGAAGTGCCACTGCGACGCGTAGGCGTGCTGCGCCATCCGTTCGAGGGTCGCGTTGTTCTCGTCGAGAACGGCGTCGAGCAGTTCCCGCAGTCGATCACGGCCGAAGGTCATGCGTTCAGTGTCGCGCGCAGACCCCGGCCGCCGCCCGACCGTTCTTGCTCTCTACCGGCTCACCCGGTCAGCCCGGCATGGTCTCGCCGCCGAGCGGGGCGAGTACCTCACCGCTGTAGTACGACGACATCGTCTCCGATGCGAAGAAGACGTAGGACGGGGCGATCTCGTCGGGCTGCGCGGCGCGGCCGAAAGGGGCCTGTTGCCCGAACTCGGAGACCTTCTCCGCGTCCATCGTCGCCGGGATCAACGGTGTCCACACCGGTCCGGGCGCCACGCAGTTCACGCGGATCTGCCTGTCCTGCAGTGCCTGCGCGAGCGAGTAGGTCAGGGCGATCACCGCGCCCTTGGTCGCCGAGTAGTCGATGAGCGTCTTGTTGCCGCGCAGACCGTTGACCGACGCGGTGTTGATGACGGAACCGCCCGGCGTCAGATGCGGCAGGGCCGCCTTCGTCACGTGGAAGAAGCTGTCGATGTTCACGGCGAAGGTGTGGCGCCACTGCTCCTCGCTCAACTCGGCGAAATCGTCGACGGGCTGCTGGGTGCCGGCATTGTTGACGAGGATGTCGAGGCCACCGAGTTGCTCGACCGTCTCGGCCACCACCGCCCGGCAGTGCTGCGCGTCGCCGAGGTCGCCCGCGATCACGTGGCATGTGCGGCCCTCGCGTCGCACCAGGTCGGCGGTGTGTTCGGCGTCGCGGTGTTCCTCGAGGTACGCGATCGCGACGTCGGCACCCTCCTTCGCGAAGGCGACGGCGACCGCCCGTCCGATGCCGGAGTCGCCGCCCGTGACGAGGGCCTTGCGGCCGGACAGCAACCCGCGGCCGACGTAACCGCGCATCTCGTCGGCGGGGCGCTCGGCCATCTCGTCGGTCTCACCGGGATAGTCGATGGTGTGTGGTTCTCGTCCGCGGTCCTCGCTCATGGCCGCCGGATACCCACAGGCTGCACCGATATTCACGCCCGTTTCCCCGGTCCGCACCGACCGACGGGTCGTTTCTGCACCGACCGACGGGTCATTTCTGCACCGACCGACGGGTCATTTCTGCACCGACCGACGGGTCGTTTCTGCACCGACCGACGGGTCGTTTCTGCACTGCTCCGAGAGGGTAACCCCGGCGTATGGCTCATGAGACCCGGATGTGCGACGTGCACGACGCTCCGCTTCCCACACCCCGCGGACCCATCTCCGCCGAGATCGTCGAGCGACTCGGTGGCCCGGTGGACGATGCCGTGTGGGACGTCGCGACCGACGGCGCGGATGCCTACGGCGAGGACGTCCAACTCGCTCTGGCCGTTCTCTACGAGCTCCACTACCGCGGGTTTGCGGGCGTCGACCCGGCCTGGGAATGGGCACCGGGCCCGCTCGGGGTCCGGGCGCGTCTCGAGCGCATCTTCCTCGATCGGCTGCGCGCCGACGTCCCGGCTTCCGACGATCCGCAGGGTGTCCTCGAGGACCTGTGCCGCGAGCCGGACGACTCGTGGGGTGTCTCCCACGAGCTCGCCGCGAACGGCACGTGGGAGATGATGCGCGAGTTCTTCGTGCATCGCTCGATCTACCACCTCAAGGAAGCGGACCCACACGCCCTCGCGATCCCTCGACTGTCCGGTCGCGCCAAAGCCGCGCTGGTCGCCGTCGAGTTCGACGAGTACGGCGGAGGTCGGGCCGAGCGCATGCACTCGCGGTTGTTCGCCGACCTGCTGCTCGCCGCCGGCCTGAAGGACGACTATCTGGGCTATCTCGACGTCGTTCCCGCCGTCACCCTTGCAACGGTGAACTTCATGTCGTTGTGCGGTCTGCACCGCGCATATACGCCGATGTTGGTCGGGATGTTCGCCGCGGCCGAGATCACCACCGCCCCCAGCGCCCGCCGCATGGTCGAGGCTCTCGAGCGTCTGGGCGCCGACGACGCGTGCGTCCTCTTCTACTCCGAGCACATCGAGGCCGACGCCGTCCACGAGCTCGTCCTGCGGCACGACGTGGTGGGTTACATGATCGAACAGGATCCGGCTCGGGCGCAGGACATCTCGTTCGGTGCGCAGGCCATCGAGTTCCTCGAGGGCCGGCTCGGAAGCCATCTGCTGGGCAGCTGGACCGCCGGTCGCAGCTCGCTCCTCACGTCGGCGGAGGCACCGGCCTGACACTCGGGTACGAGTCAGCGAGTGGAGCCCCGGGACAGTGCGTCCCGGGGCTCCACTCGTCGGTGCCGGGGTCCCGGCTCAGTTGATCAGGCCGGGTTCGTGTGTGGGGGTGCCACCGGACCCGCGGAGGCGGCGTCGACGGAGGTTGAGCGCGGACATCACCACGCCGACGACGATGAGCACGGCGGCAGCGATGGCTCCGACGATCACCCATCCCTCGAATCCGTCGCCCGCCGCGTAGAGGACGAGAGCGACGACAGCGATCCCCGCGAGGATGCAGGCGTATCCGACCCAGCCCGAAGCTCGGGACGCAGTGGTGGGAGCGTGAGCTCGATTCGATGGTTTCGTCATGGTGGTGGATACCGCATCCGGCCCTCCACGAAACCGGCCCTCCACGAACCCGCCCTCCACCGCCCAGCAGGGGACGACGGAGGGCGGCGGATGGTCCTGCGCAGGAGAGCGTTACGGCCGAGAGTGTTACGGCGGTATCCGCCGGCCGATGGGCCCGCGTTCGACGAGCGCGGCGAGTCGTTCGCGCGCGCTGCGCGGAGAGAGGACGGGGCTGTCGGTGCCCGTCGCGCTGCGCATGCCGCGCACCGTCTCGGACCACACCTCGGGACCGTCGTACTTCGGCGACCATCCGAGTTCCTCGCGGGCCCTTCTGCAGTCGAGCATCGGGCAGGTGTAGGCGAGGTCGATCCATCCGCCCTGCACCGGTTGCAACCGTAGGCGCCAGGTCGCTTCGGCGAGCGCCGACAGACCCCATCGCGGCACCGGAATCGTCGGGCAGTCGAACGGAGCGGCGAAGTCCCGCGCTCCCACCGGGGTCGGTGCACCCAGGTTGAACGGACCGGGCACCCGTCGCTCGAGCGCTGCGACCAGCGCGTCCGCCACATCGTCGGAGTGCACGGCGGGAATCGTGAGCGTGTGATCGATCGGGATCAACGGCAGATGGTTCGTGATGCCGGCGGGCACGAACTCGGGCAGCACGTAGCGTTCGAGGCCCGAGCCGGAGACGAGCTGCCCGATGAATCCCGGGCGGAAACGGGTGAGGACGGGCACGTTCGTGCCGGACTCGAAGTCGTCGAGGAATGTCTCCGCCGCAACCTTGTCGACGCTGTAGACACAGGTGGGCACGCCTTCGCGGGCCCACGACTCGTCGACCTCCCGACGGTAGGCGCCCTCGGAGTACACGGCGGCGGAGGACATGTGGATCACGTGCGCGACACCGGCGTCGGCGGCGGCCGTCATGACGGCGCGGGTGCCGTCCACCGCCACCCGCCGGAGATAGTCGCGACGGTGCGAGGGCTGGAATCCCCAGGCCAGGTGCACAACGGCGTCGGCCTCCGCGAAGATCGGAGTCAGGACCCGGGCGGCGTCGGGAGCCCCGAGGTCCACGGCGCACCATTTCGCCGCCGCATACGGATCGCGCGCCGGGGGAATCCGGCGCGCGATCGCGACGATATCGAGTTGTGCGGGGTGAGCGGCCAGCCTGCGCAGGAGCGCCGTGCCGACATTTCCGCTCGCTCCGGTGACGACGATGCGTCGTGGCAGACCGGTTCGGGGCGTGGGAGCCATCGGCATCGTCGTGGGAGCCATCGGCATCGTCGGTATCGTCCGGGTGTCCCGGTCAGCGGGCCGATTCCGCTGCGTCCTTCTCCGTCTGCGCATCGGCGTTCGGGAGAATACCGGCAGCGTTCTCGAGGTGGGCGCGGACGAACCACTGGAACTTCTCCAGCTGGCCGGTCTGGCCGATCAGGACGTCCTCGGTGATCGGGTCGAGCTTGCCGACCTCGTCGATCGCCTTGCGGTTGTCGGTGATGATGCCGTCGTAGACGAGGTCCAGCGCAGCGAGGTGCGCCTGCGCGGTGTCGCGGCCGACCGAGTAGTCGTCCCACGTGCGGTTCTTCTCGATGGCGCCCGGCGTGCCCTTGGGCGACGCACCGAGCGCGGCGATCCGCTCGGCGACCTCGTCCGCGTATCCGCGCACGAGCTCTACCTGCGGGTCGATCATCTCGTGGACGCCGATGAAGTTCGGACCGACGACGTTCCAGTGGATGTGCTTCAGCGTGAGGTGCAGGTCGTTGTAGGCACTCAGGCGCTCCTGGAGAATCTTCGCGGTGCGCGAGCCGTCGGCATCGCTCAGACCGGGAACCGTGTAGCTCGAGTTCGACATATTCTTCCTCCGGAATGCTCTCGGGTGTGTCGGAAGGCGAATACCCGAGGCACGGTGGAATCCAAACATCCGGGCGCACCGGACGTCCCGTGACCTGCGTCGAATGAATTTGTCCGGATCAGGCGAGTCACAAACGTTTGGAAACGGACCAACCCGGTTATTCGATCGCCGGGCACCGAGGCTTCCAGGTTTCGGTCATGACATCTGAGGTGGCGACAATGATCATTCTGGGTCTGATTCTGTTGGTGGTGGGGTTCTTCACCGGTATCTCGATCCTCACCATACTCGGAGTGATACTTCTGGTGATCGGCGTGATCCTTGCGATCTTGGGCGCGACGGGCCGGGCGATCGGCGGACGCGCGCACTGGTACTGACCCCCTGTCGATCGTCCGTGCCGGAAGGAGACGTCCGGCACGAGGCAGAACTGCGGATCCCGGGTGCTCACGGCACCCGGGATTCGTCGTTTCCGGACCCTTACGACCCCGCCCCGATACGACAGGCCGACCGGCGGCCCGGGGTCCCGGAACGACGTCCGGGCCGGCCCCTGTGCAGGGACCGGCCCGGACCGGAAGGTTAGTTCGATGCCTAGGTGTCGGTGCGCGCCGCCGCCTTCGGCGTACGGAGTGCGCGATGGCTGGTGTCGCAGAGGGGGTACAGCGCGCTGCGGTGACACCGGCACACGGCCACCACGAAACGGTCCGAGACCGTCTCGGCGCCGTCGTCCTCGACGATCCGCACCGGGCCCTCGACGAGGGTGGGACCGCCCCTCACCTGCCGCACGACCCGTGCGTCGCACTCTCCGTCGGCGGTGAGCTGCGTGATCTTCGGTGCCTTGCTCACGTTCTCAACTCCTCGTGCGGGGGCGGTCGGCGCGGACGACGACCACCTCCTCGGTCAGTGCCCCGGGCTCCGCCAGCTGCGACGAGTACAACAGATAGTCCGTGCGGTTGCGAAGGACCGGTCCGAAGGGGATACGGCTGCGGGCGACGACGGATGCCTTGAGGTCCGCCTCACGCAGCCGGGACAGTGTTGCCTCCACACCGGTGAACTCGGAGTGCACGATCAGCGCGAATCCGCCGGGCGTGAGCAGGGTGGGCAGGCTGTCGCACAACGGATCGAGCACGCAGCGTCCGTCGGCGCCGGCATCCCAGCGCGGGTCGCGGTTCTCCCCGTCGCACGGAACGTACGGCGGATTCGACAAGACGATGTCGAACGGACCGTGGCGCAACGCCTCGTCCAGGCCTCCCTGCCGGGCACGGATCGGCAGCCGGCGCGACCACGCGTTGACGCGGGCGCTGAACACGGCTCGCGGGTTGATGTCGAAGGCCGTCACCGACGAAGCACCGAGCATGGCGGCGTTCACCGCCAGAAACCCTGTCCCGGTGCAGAAGTCGAGCACCTTCGCACCCTTCGTACCGCCTGCGTACGCAAGCGCGCCTGCGAGCAGATACGAATCCTCTTGGGGGCGGTACACCCCCGGAATACGCCATACCCGCGGCGAATCCGATCCGTCCAGCGCCAGGGAAGCTGTCACGTCACACCACCTCGGTATCTCGAGTTCGACGGCATCTCCACCACCCCGGGCCGAAAACCCGGATCCGTCCGTTCGCGGGCGGATACCCGCGCGACTTCCGTGTGAAACACGCCACCGTTCCGCGTGGGAGGCCCAGCAATCACGAGAACAGCACCCGGCGAGCGGCATTTCGCACGCGTCGGGTCACCGGAGCGGTGCGTTTGCCGTCCGCGAGTGCGGCGTGGGCGGCGTTCCAGCCACCCATGCCGTGGACTCCCCCGCCCGGATGCGCACCCGAGCTGGCGAGATACACCCCTTCGACCGGGGTCCGCGGTCCACCGAAACCGGGAGTGGGCCGCAGGAACAACTGCTGGTGGACCTGCGCGGTTCCACCGTTGACGGCGCCGCCGACGAGATTTGCGTCGGCCGCTTCGAGGTCGCCGGGTCGCTGGACGTGCCGGCCGACCACGCGTGCACCGAAACCCGGTGCGTAGGCCTCGAGTTGCGCGTCGACGCGTTCGGCGAGGTGGTCGGCGGACGCGTCGTCGGTGATGCCCCGCGGCAGATGTGTGTAGGCCCAGCAGCTTTCGGTTCCCTCGGGCGACCGCGTCGTGTCGGTGGTGGTCATCTGCCCGAAGAGGAGGAAGGGCGACTCGGGGACGACCCCGGTGGACAGATCGGCCGACCACCGGATCATCGCGTCCGTATCGGCACCGACGTGCACCGTGCCGGCCCCGCTCAACGAGGGCGAACGCCACGGCACGCGGCCGTCGAGCGCGTAGTTCACCTTCACGACCGGGGTGTCCCATTCGAACTTGCGCAGGTCGTCGAGTACCCGTGACCCGACGGCGTCGGCCGGGAGGAGCCGCGTGTACAGGGCCGGGGCCGAGGTATCGGCGAGGACGGCATGTCGCACCTTCACCCGCTCGCCACCGGCGATCCGGACTGCGGAGACCTTCCCGCCCTGCACCTCCACGCCGACGACCGGCGAGTCGCACCGCAGCTGGGCACCCGCTGCGGCGCCGCACCGGACCAGCGCGTCGGTGAGCGCTCCCGCGCCGCCGACCGGCGCGGGGAATCCGACGTCCTGCGCGAGCATCGTGAGCATGTAACCCATCACGCCGCTGCCGGGCGCCTCGGGCGGTGTGTCGGCATGCATGGCATTGCCCAGGAGCAGCAGCCGCGCCGCCGAACCGCCGAACAACTCGGACGACATCCGGGTGACGGGCAGCGCGAGCATGCGCGCGTAGCGCAGCAGATCTCCCGTCTTCATGGTGCGCAGCAGGTCCACGGAACCCCGGACCGGCGGGAACGGACCGAGGAGCAGTTCGAGAAGCGCGCCGCGTACCTGCTTCCACTGGTCGAACAGCGCCAGCCACGCTTCCCCGTCACCGACGTAGCGACGCTCGAGGTCGGCCGCCGTGTCGGTCGGATCCGGAGAGACGACGATCGCGTCCTCGTCGTCGGGGCCCAGCGGGTGACCGAAGGCCTTCGGGGAACGCGCCCAGCGGAGGCCGTGCGACGCGAGATCGAGGGCTTGGAAGGCCGGTGAGGCCACACCGAGCGGATAGAACGCGCTGAACAGATCGGCGCAGTATCCCGGGTGAAGTTCTGCGCTGCGCACCGCTCCACCGGGTTCGGGTTGTTCCTCCAGTACGAGGACGTCCCATCCGGCGTCGGCGAGCACCGCGGCGGCGGTCAGACCGTTGGGTCCGGCGCCGATGACAACCGCATCGACCGTCGCGTCGCTCATTCGGTGGCGCCTTCGGCGAGCAGCACCAACCGTCTCAGGCATTCCTGGTTCCGTGGCAACACCATTTCCTCCTGTACGCGATCGGGGACGAGGGCGTACGGTCCTTCGACGACGTGTTCGGCCATCGTGATGCGGGTGCCGCCGTCGTGGGTGGGTTCGAGCGAGATCGCGATCTCGGCCTTGCCGAACAGCCAGGCACGTGCGCGCAGCACCAGTTGCCGTTCGGGCACCACCTCGCTGACCTCGGTGTGGTCGTCGAGCAGGAGAGGCCACAGACCCACCGAATGATGGATCCGGGTGTCCCGTTGCGGCCAGGCGGGGTCGACGGCCCGGATGCGCGACGCACCCACCACCCATGCCGCGTACCGCCAGCCGTCGGCGAGGATCTCCCATACACGCGCCGGTGCCACCGAAGTCTCGATCGTCGCGATCCTGGCCATGCCCGCTCCTCATCTTCTGGACGACAGCTCGCTTGCGGCAGACGCATACCCCGCTTCCGCAGGTGTCACACGACGCCGGGTGTCATCGCTGTTCGGAGGGGGTATCCGGGCGGGCATGGAAGCCGAGAACATCCCCTCCTCCAACCCGTACGCCTTCGTCTTCGCGCCGTCCCCGCTCCTCACGGTAACCCTCGAGAAGGCACCCGACGGAAGCACCGAACTGCACGTCCATCCCGGCGGGCAGGGATTCTGGATCGGCCGCATGGCGGCGACCCTGGGAATGGACGTGCACCTGTGCGGACCGTTCGGCGGCGAGTCCGGCACGATCCTCGTCGACATGATCAACCGCGAAGGCGTGACGGTGCATGCCGTGGAGACCGCATCACCCAACGGTTCCTACATCCACGACCGGCGCGAGGGCGAACGGAAGGAGATCGTGGAGATCGACCCGCCGGCACTCACCCGTCACGAGACCGACGATCTGTTCAGCGCGTCGCTGGCGTCCGCGATGTGCGCGAAGGTCGCGATGCTGGGCGGACCGCACAACGACGACGCCGTACCGAGCGAGGTGTACACGCGCCTGTGCGCCGATCTGGGAGCCCTCGGCATCCCGGTCGTCGCCGATCTGTCCGGCCCCACCCTCGGTGCGGCCCTCGAAGGCGGGGTGACCGTGCTGAAGGTGAGCCACGAGGATCTCATCGAGGACGGTCGCGCGAAGTCCGAGGATCTCGACGATCTCATCGAGGCCTTGCACCGTCTCCACGACGAAGGTGCCGCCTCGGTGGTGATCTCCCGCGCCGGCGATCCGGCGATCGCACTGGACAACGGAACCATCTGGGAGGTGGAGGCACCCTCGGTGCAGACCGTGGACCACCACGGTGCCGGAGATTCGATGACCGCCGGCATCGCGTCGGCCTACGCCGCGGGCGCGAAGTTCGAGGACGCGCTGCGTCTCGGCGCCGCAGCAGGTGCGGTCAACGTCACGCGCCGCGGTCTGGCGACGGGGCATCGTGGCGCTGTGGAGAAGATGGCCGAGAAGGTGGAGGTCCGGAAGGTGAAGGGGAAGCGTTCATGAAAGCACTGATCGTCAACGACGACGGCATCGACAGTCCCGGTCTCGCCCTGCTCGCCCGCCTCGCGGTCGAGGCGGGATTCGACGTGCAGGTCGCGGCGCCCCATGTCGAGCGCAGCGGCGCCAGTGCATCCTTGACCGCTCTCCAGGACGAAGGAAAACTCCTGCTCAGCCGTCGCCCGCTCGACGACCTGCCCGAGGTGGAATCCTATGCGGTGGAAGCATCTCCGGCGTTGATCACCTTCCTCGCCTCGTACGGCGCGTTCGGGACGGCACCGGACATCGTGTTATCCGGAATCAACCTGGGCCCCAACACCGGTCACGCGATCCTGCATTCGGGCACGGTGGGTGCAGCCCTGACCGCGGCCACCCACGGTGCCCGCGCGGTCGCATTGTCCCTCAACGGGACAGCTCCGTCGCAGTGGGAGACCGCCGAGTTGGTGACCCGTCGCGCTCTCGAGTGGGCCGTCGAACACAGCCGTCCGGGCACGGTTCTCAACGTCAACATCCCCGACATGCCCGTCCACGAGTTACGCGGACTGCGCAGTGCTCCTCTGGCAGGATTCGGTGCCGTCCAGGCCGAGATCGGGGAGGTCGAGGACGACGGCGACATCTCCCGCGCCTTGCCGGTCACCTTCCGGGCGGTCGAACTCGACGAATCCCACGACAGCGACGCCGTTCTCGTGTGCCGGGGGTGGGCGACCGCGACCGTGCTGACGATGCCTTTCGAGGTGGCGGAAGCCGATCTCGGAACCTTGGAATTCGCCCACTCGGGTAGTTCGCAGCAGTAGGTGCTGTAGAAGGTTCCGGGACTGCTCGGTCACGAGTGCCGCGACCGAGCGGTCCCGACTCCAATTGATTCGGGCCGCTGCAGTTCTCAGAGAACTACAGTTCTCAGAGCACTGCAGTTCTCAGAGCACTGCAGTTCTCAGAGCACTGCAGTTCTCAGAGCACTGCAGTGCTCAGGCGACTGCGGAATCGGAGACGTAGCGAGAGATCGGCGTGACGACGGACCGTTGCGCACGACCGGTCGTGTCCGTCACGGACTGCACGAACCGGCCGGCCTCCGCGAGCGCACGCCGGCTCTCGGGAACGCTGTCGGCGAAGATCGGGAAGGCGTGCACCTGGTGTCGCCACAGGTGCAGGTCGCAGCTGACCCCTGCCTCCCGCACGGCCCGCGCCATGGATTCTGCGTCGCTGCGCAGCAATTCGTCGTGACCGGCGTGGATCATCACCGGGGGCAGCACACTGAGGTCGTTGTCGAGCGGGCACATCAGCGGTCCGGGCTCCCCGTCGACGGTCAGACGGGTATGGGTGCCCTCGATGTAGCGTACGAGCGACTGCACGGCCGATCCGGGGAACATGGGGCAGGCCGCCTGCATGTCGTGTTCGGCGCGACGATCGGAATCGAGGTCGACGAGGGGCGACAGCGCGACGATTCCGGCGGGGCGGGGCAGATCGGATTCCGCGATGGCCAGGGCCGTCATGAACGACAGGTATCCCCCGGCGGAGTCGCCTGCGATGACGATGTCCTCTCCCCGATAACCTTTCTCGCACAACCACTCGTAACCGCGTACCGCGTCGTCCACCGCCTGTGCGATGGGAGCGTTCGGCAGCATGCGGTAGTCGACGCTGAGCACCGCGCCGTCGGCGCGATCCGACAGGCTCACGGCCAGCGAACGATGAGTGTTCAATCCGCACATCAGGAACGCGCCACCGTGCAGGTACAGCACCGCGCGCTTGGTCGATCGTCCTTCCGCGCGGATCCACTCTGCACTGCACGCGCCCAGGTCGACGTCCACGTACTGGGCTCCGGAGGGCTTGGGGAGGAGGGACGCAGCGCCGTCGACGACCGACAGTGGCCACGCGAAGTCGGGCCGGGCCATCCATGCCCCGACGACCGGCTTCGCGAGTGCGCGTACCGCGCCCCGAACGACTCGGGAGCGCACGCTTCCACCTCGGTGGGTGCGGCTGACGCCCTCACCTCCACCGAAATCGTCGATCTCAGAAGACAGCACTGGAACCTCCCGTGGGACACCCACGAAACCGGTTGATTTATTTCGCCTTACGCCACGTGGTACTGCGGTTTACCCACACCTGTCCGGCATCGAAACACCCGGTTCGGATCACGAACCGGAAACAACGATGCGAGAGGCTCCCGCAGCGCCCCGTTTACCGGTCCGGTCGGGGAGGTAACCAGCGCATATGCCTACCGAGACCACGGTGTCCCTCTGGCGGGATCGCGCCCCGCACATCGCGACGTACGACGACTGGACGGCCCGCCGGGAGCGCTACGACATCGTGGTCGTCGGCGCCGGGATCACGGGCACCGTGACGGCGCTGCTCCTCGCTGAGAGGGGACTGCGCGTTGCGGTGCTCGAAGCCCGGGACATCGGGGCGGTGACCACCGGGAACACCACCGGCAAGGTCAGCGTCCTGCAGGGCACACGCCTGTCGCAGATCGGCCGCAGACATTCCGGTACGATCCGTCAGGGATATGTCGACGGCACCCTCGCGGCACAACGATGGGTGGTCGATTTCTGCACGCGGCACGGACTCGACTTCGACCGTGCGGACGCCTATACCTACGCGCAGGATCCGTCGAACGTAAGCATGATCGACGCGGAATACCACCACTGTCGCGCCGCCGGGTTACCGGCCGAGAGGGTCGGTGAGATCCCGCTGCCCTTCGGCGTGGCCGCGGCAGTCACGATTCCCGACCAGGTGCAGGTCGATCCCATGCCCATTCTGTTCACGGCGGTCGACCGGGCGCGTGCGTGCGGCGCCGAAGTGTTCGTCGGGCGGCGCGTGAAGACCGTGGACACCGAGGACGCAGGATGCATCGTCCGCACCGACGACGGCAACATCCGTGCAGATCGCGTCGTACTTGCAACCGGCATCCCCATCCTGGACCGCGGTGCATTCTTCGCCAGGATGGAACCCGACCGCTCGTACTCCATCGCCGTCGAAGTGCCCGGTGGCCCGCCGGAAGGGATGTTCTTGTCCGCGGACAGTCCCACCCGGTCGCTCCGCACCGCCTCTGCGGCGGGAACGTCCTCGTCGGCGGATCGACTACTGCTCGTCGGCGGCAACGGACACGTCGTCGGCCGGCACGATTCGACCCGTTCCGCATACGACGACCTGCTGCGATGGAGTCAACGGACCTTCCCCGGCGCCCACGAACTGTACCGGTGGTCGGCGCAGGACTACACGAACATGGACAGCCTCCCCGAGGTCGGCCCCGTCCTGCCCGGTGCCGACCGGATCTGGGTGGCGACCGGCTTCGGCAAGTGGGGCATGACCGGCGGGGTCGCGGCGGCGCACATCATCGCGTCCCGGTTCTCGGAGTCGCCGGATCCCGAGGTCGAGGCGTGGGCGCCCGCCATGGCGGCATGGCGCACCGAACTGGTGACCGGCATTCCCACCGCAGCCAAACTCAATGCCACCGTCGCATTGCACATGGCCAAGGGCTGGTTGCAGGCCGCGACGTCCTCCGGATCAAAGCCGGAAGAAGGACAGGGACGGGTGGTACGCAGTTGCGGACGTCCCGTCGGCGTGTCCACGGTCGACGGCCGGACGCACCGCGTGAGCGCGGTCTGCCCGCACCTCGGCGGAATCCTGCGGTGGAACGACGCGGAGTCGTCGTGGGACTGCCCGCTGCACGGCTCCCGATTCACTGCCGACGGCACTCTGCTGGAGGGGCCCGCGACCGGCAACCTTTCCCCCAGGTGACGCCGAGGTGGAAAAAGGCGTGAGAGCCCGCGTTTCACACCATCCGAGCCGGGTAATTCTGACAGCAGCCGAGAAAGGACACACGAACATGAATTCCGCCGATGGGGCACGACTGTCCGGACTGACCATCGCAATTCTCGCGACGAACGGAGTCGAGGAGGTCGAGTTCGTCGAGCCGCGTAAAGCTCTCGAGGACGAGGGCGCCACGGTCCGACTCGTCTCGATCGAGCAGGGCGAGATCCAGGCAATGGAGAAGGACGTCAACGCCGCAGGGAAATACACCGTCGATCACCTCGTCTCGGAGGTCTCCCCCGGCGACTTCGACGGCCTGGTGCTTCCCGGTGGAACCACGAATCCCGATCAGCTGCGCCAGGACGACAAGGCCGTGTCGTTCGTGCGGGAGTTCGTCACCTCCGGGCGCCCGGTCGGCGTGATCTGCCACGGACCGTGGATGCTCGTCGAGGCCGACGTGGTGCGCGACCGCACCCTCACGTCGTATCCGAGCGTTCGTACCGACATCCGCAACGCCGGCGGAAACGTCGTCGATCAAGAGGTGGTCGTCGATCGCAACCTGGTCTCGAGCCGCAACCCCGGCGACCTGCCGGCATTCTGCAAGGCACTCATAGATCTCTTCGCGGCGAACCCCGCGAGCTGAATCGTTCGGGCCACGACGCAGGCCGATCCTCGTCACTTCACCGACCGCGACCACAAAGGTCCCGGTCCATCTCCGCCTGTTTTCGAAAGGACCTCGACGATGCTCGAGCAGAGCCCCGTTTCCGGCGCCACCTTCTTCCCGCCCGCAGCCCTCCACCAGGGCGTGCGATTCAGTACCGCGGAGATCAAGAAGCGTATCGACGAAATGTTCGACAACCCGGCTGCTCCCCTGCCGAGCGAAAGCTGATTTTCCGGAGAACTGCTGGTCGAAGGCCCGCAGCGGTGCACGCAATTTGCGGCCCCCTACCCGCCTTGATAACAAGAAGTAGTCGATTTCGAACATGTGGGATTGGTTCGCCGTAAGGCAGTTGCACGAAGGCGGGATTATGAACGAACCGAACTCCGACGATTTCGTCGTGGTCGCCAACCGTTTGCCGGTGGATCTCGAGACGCCGACCGACGGTGGCCCGCCGGTCTGGCGACGCAGCCCCGGTGGCCTGGTGACCGCGATGGAGACCGTCCTGAGGTCCAACAGTGGCGCCTGGGTCGGCTGGCCCGGCACTCCCGACGTGACGGTCGATCCCTTCGAGGAGGACGGGCTCTCGCTGTATCCGGTGGAGTTGTCCTCCCAGGAGGTCGAGGAGTACTACGAGGGTTTCTCGAACGACACTCTGTGGCCGCTCTACCACGACGCGCTCATCCCACCCACTTTCGATCGCCGGTGGTGGCGGACCTATCGCGCGGTCAATCAGCGATTCGCCGAGGCCGCGGCCCGTGCCGCTGCCCCCGGGGCGACGGTGTGGGTGCACGACTACCAGCTCCAGCTCGTTCCCCGGATGTTGCGTGAACTCCGGCCCGACGTCACGATCGGTTTCTTCCTCCACATCCCCTTCCCGCCTACCGAACTGTTCCTGCAGTTGCCGTGGCGGAAGGCGATCGTCGACGGTCTGCTCGGCGCCGATCTCGTCGGTTTCCATCTCCCCGGCGGGGCACAGAACTTCCTCTATCTCGCCAACCGGCTCTTCGGACTTCCGGCACCGCGCGGGACCTCGTCGGGCGGCACCATCGTTCTCGGCGACCGGCAGGTTCGTGTCGGTGCCTACCCCATCTCCATCGACTCCGCGCAGCTCCGGGAACGTTCCCGCGACACCGCCGTTCAGGAGCGTGCCGCCGAGATCCGCAGGGACCTGGGCGATCCGGAGGTCATGCTGCTCGGCGTCGACCGGCTCGACTACACCAAGGGGATCGACGTACGTCTCGAGGCCCTGCACGAGCTGTTCGCCGAAGGCACCCTCGATCCCGAGAAGGTCGTGATGGTGCAGTTGGCCACGCCGAGCCGCGAGCGTTTGACGGCGTACGCACAACTCCGCGACCAGGTGGAGCGCGAAGTGGGTCGGATCAACGGCGAGTTCGCCCGGCTCGGTTCTCCCGTCGTCCACTACCTCCATGCCTCGGTCGACCGCGACGAACTGCTCGCGATGTACACCGGTGCCGATGTCATGCTGGTCACTCCCCTGCGCGACGGCATGAACCTCGTCGCCAAGGAATACATCGCCTGCCACCCCGACGGCAGCGGTTCGTTGGTGCTCAGCGAATTCGCCGGGGCGGCAGCCGAACTCCGCCGCGCTCTTCTGGTCAACCCACACGATCTCGAAGGCGTCAAGCGCGCGATCGTGGAAGCGATAGAGGAGGACCCGGCCGAACGGAAGAAGCGCATGAAGACCATGCACGCGCACGTCATGGAGTACGACGTCGCCCGCTGGTCGCGCACCTTCCTCGAGGACCTGCGGGCCACCTCGGGTGCGCACGTCACCGCCTCCGGAAGCTAGGCGTGCGGGTCCTCTCCGACATCTGTCGGAAGAGGACCCGCACGCTCCGCACCTCGAACAGCGACAGACCCGAAGGAATGCGGACCTACCCGCTCGGCTGCGGCACCTCGCACTCGACCTGGGGATTGACGCCCGCGTAGTTGAGCGGCCCGGCCACCACCGTAACTGCCACCGTCGCGAGACTGCTGCAATTCTGGTCCGAGTCGCTGAAGTAGCCGCGCTGACCGGCCGCCACCGCACCGATGATCAACCAGATCAGGACCACGAGACTCACCAATCGCACGACCTCACCTCGATCCGTCTCATATGCCGGACCGTCCGGCCGGGTAGCAATACCCGAGGGGGAAACCGAACAAACGCACCGAGCGCCCTGATCCGGCCCTAACGGACAAAACTCTCCGAGGCCGGATCGGGCGGGGATGAATCCGGGTCCGGCGGCGCCTGGCGCTCGCAGGAAACGGGCGTCGAACTGCGGGCACTGGCCGAACGACTCGTACACGAGATCACGTCCTTGCCGGCCCTTGCCGAACAGCATCGGAGTCACTTCGACCACGTCTTCATGACCGTGCACCAGCACGCCTGACGCCCGGCTCACCCCACCTCTCGTGGGGTGACCACCGCACATCCGGATTGGGCGACCTGGCCGGGGGTACTCGGAGAGCGAGTCACGCCGGCCGTTACGCGCGTGCGCCGCCATCGCGCGTGCACCGTTCGGCCACGAGAAGGAGAGCCATGACCCAGGATGTGGAGAAACGCTTGAACGACCCCCGGACGGCCCGTAAGGCCACGATGTACGCGGGGGGCGTGATCGTCGCTGCGCTCGTGGTGATGGGCGTCGCCATCCTCTGGGGCACGAACTCCGGGCAGGACTGCAGCGACGCCGCATTCGCGGTGTGCACCGATCCCGCCCGCCAGATCCTGGTCTTCGGACCCACACTCGTGCTCCTGCTCGGCGGACTCGGCGCACTGCTGACGGCCTACCGCACGTGGAAGCGCGGCGGTCGCTGGCCGATCTGGCAGGGTGCGGGATGGGTACTGCTGGTGCTGATGGTCGTCTACGCCACCATCTCCGCCCGCGCCATCATCTGATCCGGGACCGGTCGTCCCGGCCCGGTGCGGCCGGAGCCACCGACCCACACGAACGAACAGGTGGGGCAGCAGCGTATTCCGGTTCGTACCGGCGCGCCGTGACCGGTTTATCCCCCACCACACACGGGAATACCGCTGTGGTGAAGATCGCGATGGTTGCCGGACAAGTGAATCCCCTGCTCGGTCACGGCGCGCACGCAGATGCGCCGCCGCAAGGACTTCACGTCCACCTGGCCGAACTGTCGTCCGCCCTCGCCGGGGCCGGTCACGAGGTGGTGGTCTACACACGCCGCGAGGACCGCGACGCCCCCGACCGGATTTCCGCCCCTGGTGGATACGAGGTGGTGCAGGTACCGGCAGGACCACCGTCCCCGCTGCGTCCCGACGAAACCGCCTCTGCGATGGGGGAATTCGGGAGCTTCCTGGATCGGGAGTGGCGCCAGCGGCCACCGGACATCACCCACGCCCACTACTGGCTGTCCGGACTGGCCACGCAGCTCGCCACCCGTTCGCTGGGCATCCCCACGGTTCAGACCTTCCATTCCCTCGGCACGGTCGAGCACCGGATCCGGGAGAAGACTGCGATGGACGCGTCCGCGCGCGACCGAATCCGCTTGGAGCGGCTCCTCGCCCGGGGCGCGACACGCATGATCGCGACGAGTTCCGACGAGGTGTTCGAGCTGGCGCGCATGGGACTTCCCCGCACGCGGACCACGGTGGTGCCGAGCGGCGTGGACGCCGTGCACTACAGCACCGCTGCCGCTCCCGACACCACGAGGACCCGCAAGCATCGTCTGCTCGCAGCCGGCCCTCTCGAACTGGGCTCCGGATTCGACATCGCCATCGAAGCGCTGGCGGGCATTCCCGACACCGAGTTGATCATCGCCGCGCATCCCGCTCCCCCGTACTCGTCGCGCCGAGCGGACGAGCAGGAGAAGTCCCGTCTCGTGAAGCTCGCACGCGTACGCGGTATGCAGGGACGCGTCCGGATCCGCCGCGATGTCGGGCGGGACGAGATGCCCGGTCTGCTCCTGTCCGCCGACGCCGTGGTCTCCACTCCCTGGCACGATCCGTCGGGGATGCTCGCCCTGCAGGCGATGTCGTGCGGTCGCCCGGTCATCGCAACTGCTTCCGGTGGAATGCTCGACACTGTGCTCGACGAGGCGACCGGCCTTCTCGTGCCCACCCGCTCCCCCGAGGCTGTCGCGGCCGCCGCGCGCCGCCTTCTCTCCGATGCGACGACACGCGCCACCTTCGGTATCGCCGGACGCGACCGCGTTCTCGCCCGGTACACCTGGGATCGCGTGGCGGAGGACACCCTTCGCGCCTACGAACGCTGCGTGCCGGTCCGGCGTACTGCACACCGGACCGCACGGACCGGCGTGCAGTAGCGCCCGTCGAACCTCTACAGACGCCGGAGCGATCAGCGACGGAAGTCCTGATCGTTCCGGTGTGCGCCCGCTGGGCCGGCCTCGTCGCCCGGCACGGTGTTCGGGACCTGATCCGACGAACCTGCCGTCCGCGGAACCGGATCCGCGCGGTGATCACCGCGCTCGGCGTGTTCCGCCGAACGGGGATCCAGCTCTTCCGCCCGGCGACGACGCTCGTCGAGTTCGGCTCGTGCCGCTTCGGCGGTACGACGTTCCTCCTCGGAGCGGGCGCGCAGCCGCTCCGCCTCGGCCGCCTTCGCTTCGGCGTCCGCCGCGGCGCGACGGGCCTCCGCTTCGGTGCGTTCGGCCGACGCCGCCCGCTGTTCGACTCCCGGCCTGTTCTCCTCGACGCTGCGACGCAGACGTTCGGCTTCGGCACGCCGGCGCTCGGCACGCCGGTTGCGGAGCGTCCACCCCAGCACCGCCACTACCACCAACGCGACGACCACCGCTGTCACCAGCAGAATCCAGTCGTTCGTGCTCATCTCGACCTCCTCGGGTTCACCAGCGGGTTCCCCCGGGTCGAAGTGACGAAACGGGCGCCTCGGGCCGAGCGGCGGATCGGAGATGCCCTCCGAACAGAACCGTTGCCGCCCGGGAAACCCGAACGGCAACGGTATGGAGGGGCGTGGCGGATTGCGGCCACGCCGTATGGTCGGCTCTCCCGGCCTGTTACTTCACGCGAGCGAGCGCAGCAAGCGCTGCTTCACGTGTTCTGCATGCCTTGGAAGCGATGGTCGCGTCGGCGACCCGGAGCAACCGTTCCACCGGTCGCCCACTCAGAAGTGCCCAGCGGACGTTCAGGGCACGCGCACGTTCGTCGAGATCGTCGAAGACCGACAACCCGGCCGCACCGAAGAATTCGACTGCTCCGAGATCGACGACCATACGGATCGATTCTTCGAGCTGCCGATGGGTGAACGCGTGTAGAGCGTGTGCGTTGCGGATGTCGATCTCGCCTCGCACGTCGATCCAGACGAGGTCCGGTTCGATCTTCTGCGCGCTGAATTCTGCGCCGACGACCCGTTCTGCGGGAATGTCGGACCTGATCGGCCGAGCCGACCACCCGGATGGGACGGAATCTACCTGTGCGGCAATTCGCTGAGGAACTGTCATAGCACTTCCCAACATCGAAAATTGCAGGAAGCACGACCTACGAGACAGGCACAACCGGTGACCGATCGGAACCCTCCCGAAACAGCGGTGCTTCCGTGTTCTCGGCTGTGTGCTCAACCTTCTGCCGCCACAGTAGTCCACGAACCACGGGCACTCAACACGCCGATCGTGCATTTCGGGAATGTTGCGGCCCCCTGCCCAGGTCACGGTGGATGGATTGAATTCGCGGTATCTGGGTAATCTCTCCGACGACCAGACAGACACGACCCGCTCGTACCCCCACTCCCCGTACTGGAGACATCAGGCTCATGGCAAAATCCGCGTCGATCGAATCGGCACGCGACCACAATCCCCCGGTAGTCGAACTTCGAGTAGAGGCCCATCCCGACCAGCTCGCAGTGCTCCGAGCGGTAGCCGCCGCGATCGCGCTGCAGCACGACTTCGACCTCGATACCGTTGCGGATGTGAAGCTCGCCGTCGACGAAGCGGCCACGCGGCTGATCATGGGCGCACCCGGGGACGCGATCCTGGCGTGCTCGTTCCGGGCGGCTCTCCCGCTGCTGCACATCAGCCTGTCGGCGCCCACGAACGACGCCTCCGAGATCGGGCAGCCGCGCTCCTTCGGATGGCACGTGCTCAACTCGCTGACCGAGTCCATCTCGGTGACGAGCGACGACTCGCGCGCCACGATCGACATGTCCATCGCCGAAGGCAGCGCCGATCGGTGACGCGCAACACGGGTAGGTCGAGCGACGAGTACGCCGACGTCACCGAAACGTTGAGAACACTCCTCGCACTCGAGGAGGGCGACCCCGGTCGCATCCGCATCCGCGACGCAGTGGTCGAGCGGTGCCTGCCGCTCGCCGAGCACATCGCCCGGCGCTTCGACGGCCGTGGTGAGGCCTTCGAAGATCTGCTGCAGGTCGCGCGCCTGGGCCTGGTCAACGCGGTCGACCGTTTCGACCCCGAACGCGGTTCGGATTTCGTCTCCTTCGCGGTCCCCACGATCATGGGCGAGGTGCGCCGGCACTTCCGTGACGCCGGCTGGGCGGTTCGTGTGCCGCGACGCATGAAGGAACTGCATCTGTCCCTGAGCAAGGCCACGTCCGAGCTCTCCCAGCAGCTCGGACGTGCACCCACCGCCTCCGAGCTCGCCGAGGTACTCGGCATCGATCAGGAGGAGGTGCTGCAGGGTCTCGTGGCCGGCAACGCCTACCAGACCGTGTCGGTCGACCGGTCGTCCCCGTCCGGCGACGACGGGCTCACCCTCGCCGACACGCTCGGCGACTACGACGCCGCGCTCGACGAGGTCGAGAACCACGAGGCGCTGCGTCCGCTGCTCGAGGCCCTTCCGGCCCGCGAACGCACGGTCGTGCTGCTGCGCTTCTTCGGCAACATGACGCAGACGCAGATCGCCGAGCGCGTGGGTGTCTCGCAGATGCACGTGTCGCGTCTGCTCACGAAGACCCTCGCGCAGCTCCGCGATCAGCTCGGCGACAACTTCTGACGGGTCGACGTCCCGGGCTCCCGTGCCCGGGACGTCGACGCGGTCAGAACGTCGAGGCGTCGATCACGAAGCGATAGCGCACATCACTGGCGACCACACGGTCGTATGCCTCGTTGATACGGTCCGCGGAGATCAGCTCGATCTCCGCACCGATGCCGTGCTCTGCGCAGAAGTCGAGCATCGCCTGCGTGTCGGGGATTCCGCCGACATTCGATCCGGCCATCGCACGATCGTTCATCGCGAGCGAGAACGCCCGCACCGACAGCGGCTTCTCGGGCAGGCCGAGGCCGACGAGGGTGCCGTGCAGCCGCAGCAACGACAGGTAGCGGTCGAGGTCGAGGTTGACCGAGACGGTGTTGAGGATCAGATCGAACTTCCCGCGCAACTCCTTGAAGGTCGACTCGTCCTCGGTGGACCGGTAGTCGACCGCACCGAAGCGCAGGCCGTCGTCCCGCTTCGACAGCGAGTGACCGAGCACGGTCACCTCCGCACCCATCGCTGCCGCGATCTTCACTCCGACATGCCCGAGACCGCCCATGCCGATGATCGCGACCTTGCTCCCCGGCCCGGCATTCCACCGCTTCAGCGGCGAGTACAGGGTGATTCCCGCGCACAGCAGAGGCGCTGCGGCGGCCGGGTCGAGTCCGTCGGGAATCCTCAGGACGAAGTGTTCGGTGACGACGATGTGTGTCGAGTAGCCGCCCTGGGTGACGGAGCCGTCGCGGTCGACGGAGTTGTAGGTTCCCGTCACCCGACTGGTGCAGTGCTGCTCGAATCCTGTTCGGCAGGGCTCACATTCACCACAGGAGTTCACGAAGCAACCCACGCCGACGCGGTCTCCGACGGCGTGCTTCGTGACACCGGAACCGACGGCGGCGACGGTGCCGACGATCTCGTGGCCCGGCACGATCGGGTACTTGGTTCCGCCCCACTCGTTCCGGGCGGTGTGGATGTCGGAATGGCAGATGCCGGCGAATTCGATGGCGATGAGCACGTCGAGCGGGCCGAGGGCACGTCGTTCGACGGTGGTCTTCGACAGGGGCGCGTCGGGCGCGGTGGCGGCGTATGCGGCGACGGTGGTCGTACCGGTTGTGGACGTCATTCCTCCACAACTACTCCGCCTCGCGACGACGTGCACCCGCGGGGGACTCCCGCAGGTGCACGTCGTGGAGACGGTTCGACTATCCGGCCTGGTCGGACCGGTGTGTCGCCCGGCGGCGCAGTCGTCGCGCCGCAGCGACGAGGTTGCGCAGCGACGGCTCGAGCTGCCAGTGGTGACGGGTCTTGAGACCACCGTCCGGATTGGCCCACAAGCGGTCGAGTTCCACCGATTCCGCCGCCTCGCTGAGCAACTCGTCGAGCTCGTCGATGTCCGGGATCCGGGCCGAGCGGGACTCGTAGACACCGGGACCGACACCGTGGGACAGCGCGCGGTCCTTGATCGCCTCGAGCACCCAGCGGATCGAGCGTGTCGCCACGATCGCCGTGACGTCGGCGTCGAGCCGCTCGATCGCGTCGACCACCGACACCTGACCCGAATAGGTCAGGTGCGTGTGGATCTGCGTCTCCGGCTTCGCGCCACCGGTGGCGAGACGGAAGGCGTCGACGGCCCAGTCGAGGTACTCGGAGCGCCCGTCCTGCCGCAGCGGCAACAGTTCCCGGATGGCCGGTTCGTCGACCTGGATGATCGCGATGCCCGCCCGCTCGAGATCGGCGATCTCGTCGCGGATGGCCAGCGCGAGCTGGTCGGCCGTCTCGTGGAGCGGCTGATCCTGACGCACGTAGGAACGCGCCAGCATCGTCACCGGACCGGTGAGCATGCCCTTGACCGGCTTGTCGGTCAGCGACTGCGCGAACGAGATCCACTCGACCGTCATCGGCTTCGGCCGCACGATGTCGCCGTAGAGGATCGGCGGGCGCGTGCAGCGCGAACCGTAGGCCTGCACCCAGCCGAAGTGGGTGGTGGCAAAGCCCTCCATCAGCTCGGCGAAGTACTGCACCATGTCGTTGCGTTCGTGCTCGCCGTGGGCGAGGACGTCGAGACCGATGTCCTCCTGCAGACGGATGGTGGACTCGATCTCCTCCTGGATCCGCTTGACGTACTCGCCGTACGACATCCGGCCACGACCGAGTTCCGCTCGTGCCCTGCGGATTTCCGCGGTCTGCGGGAACGACCCCAGGGTTGTCACCGGCACCGGCGGCAGATCCAGTCGCTTCTGCTGCGCGGTGCGGCGCTCCTCGTAAGGCGCGCGCACCCGATGGGCGGGTGTGACCGCGTTCAGACGTGCACGGACGGTGTGCTTCTGCTTGAAGTGCACCGACACGGGCGGCTTGCGCCACCGCTCCTCGGCTCCGGTCGTGAGCGCCTTGGCAAGGGAGACCACCTCCCCCACCTTCTGCTTCGCGAACGCGAGACGGTCGGCGACGTCGCCGGGGATGTCGTACTCGACGAGCAGGTCGTAGGGCACGTGCAGCAGCGAGGACGAGGTCGACACGACGAGATCCGGTGCGACCGCGGCGAGCGACTTCAGGTAGTCGAGGGTGCGGTGGCGGTCGACCTTCCACACGTTGCGGCCGTCGACGACACCGGCGTAGATGCGCTTGCGCTTGAGTCCGGGCACTGCGGCCAGTTCGTCCGCGCTCATGCGGCCGTTGACCAGGTCCAGGCCGATCGCCTCGATCTTCGACGCGGCCAGGATCGGCAGTGCCTCACCGAGATGCCCGTACGGGCCGGTCACGAGCAGACGCGGACGCAGCGGAGCGTGCGAGAGCGCGTCGTAGGTACGCGCGAGGGCTGCGAGCTCCTCCTCGCTGCGGTCCTCGGTGAACGACGGCTCGTCGAGCTGCACGCAGGTGGCACCGGCACGGGCGAGCTGCTCGAAGAGCTTCTCGTATTCGGGGAGCAGCGCGTCGAGCAGGTCGAGGGTGCGGAAACTCTCCTTCGTCGACGTCGGTGCGATCTTCGACAGCAGCAGCAGCGAGACCGGGCCGAGCACCACCGGCCGCAGCTCGATACCCTCGACCTTCGCACGCTCGAACTCGTCGAGTACGGCCGCCGAATTCAGCTCGAAGACGGTGTTCTCGTCGAGTTCGGGCTGGCGGTAGTGGTAGTTGCTGCCGAACCAGCGCACCAGCTCGAGCGGCGGGAAGTCCTCGCGGCCACGGCACAGCGTGAAGTACAGATCGAGCGGGTCGAGCTCATCGGCCAGTGGACGGAACCGCTCGGGCAGCGCGCCGAACAACAGCGCGTTGTCCAGGACGTGATCGTAGTAGGAGAACGTGTTGCCGGGTACCTGGGTCAGACCCGTGGCTGCGAGCTCGCGCCACGTGTTCTCCTGGAGCTCGCGAGCGACCGCGACAAGTTCGTCGCGCGTGCCCTCACCGTGCCAGTAGGCCTCGAGGGCGAACTTGAGCTCGCGGCGGGGCCCGATGCGCGGGTACCCGAGGATGCTCGATCCGTATCCGTCGGCGAGAGTTGCCATGTCGGCGTCGACCTTTCCCTCATGCACGTCGCGCCCGTGCACCGGTGACCAGTGTTCGGAACACTGTCGCCGGGCACGGGCGCCGTGTGCGGTGGTGCTACCTGGCTAGCCGGCCTTCTTGACCGTGCGACCGTTGTCGGCGTACTCGTAGAAGCCGGCGCCCGACTTCTTGCCGACGAGTCCCGCCTCGACCATGCGCTGCAGCAGCGGCGGGGCCGAGTACAGGGGCTCTTTGAACTCCTCGTACATGGAGTCGGCGATCGACTTGACGGTGTCCAGACCGACCAGGTCGGTCAGGGCGAGCGGACCCATCGGGTGGGCGCAACCCAGGACCATCGTCTTGTCGATGTCCTCCTTGGTGGCGAAGCCGGACTCGACCATCCGGATCGCCGAGAGCAGGTACGGCACCAGCAGCGCGTTGGCGATGAAACCTGCACGGTCGGAGGACCGCACGACCTGCTTGCCCAGTACGTCGGCTGCGAACGCCTCGGCGCGCTCGGCGACGGTGGGGCTGGTCTTCAGGGTGGTGACGAGCTCGACGAGCGGGAGCACCGGAACAGGGTTGAAGAAGTGCATGCCGATGACACGCTCGGGCGCACCGGTCGCGATACCGAGCTTCATGATCGGGATCGACGAGGTGTTCGAGGCGAGCACCGCGTTGGGATCGGTGACGATCTTGTCGAGCTCCGCGAGGATCTCGCTCTTGACCTTCTCGTCCTCGACGACGGCCTCCACCACGAGCTGCCGATCGGCGAAGTCACCGAGATCGGAGGTGAAGCGCAGACGCCATGCGGCCTGCTCACGCTCCCGTTCGGTGATCTTTCCGCTGCTCACGCCCCGGTCCAGCGACCGGAGGATCCGGGCACGTCCGGCAGCCGCGAGTTCGCGGGTCTGCTCGAACACCAGTACGTCGACATGAGCGCGTGCGCACACCTCGGCGATACCTGCGCCCATGATGCCGGCGCCGATCACGCCGACGCGCTGAATCTTTTCGCTGGTCACGTCAGCTCCTTCTCGTTGTGGGGGTCGTGGCCGAGGCCGGAAGTACAAGCGAGGACCCGTCGGGTGCGCGCGTTTCGAACTGCTCCGGATACGCACGCACCCCGCGGCAGGACATGGGGACCTGGATCCCGCCGCGGGGTGGTGGACCTCGGGGTGGCGCTGGTTCCTAGTGGAACTGGCCTTCCTCGGTGGAGCCCTTCAGGGCAGCCGTGGAGGTGTTGGGATCGACGGTGGTGGCGATGGTGTCGAAGTAGCCGGCACCGACCTCACGCTGGTGCTTGATGGCGGTGAAGCCGCGCTCCTTGGCCGCCTTGAACTCGCGCTCCTGCAGGTCGACGAAGGCCGTCATGCCCTCGCGGGCGTAGCCGTGCGCCAGGTCGAACATGCCGTAGTTGAGCGAGTGGAAGCCGGCGAGGGTGATGAACTGGAACTTGAAGCCCATCGCGCCGAGCTCCTTCTGGAACTTCGCGATGGTCGCGTCGTCCAGGTGAGCCTTCCAGTTGAAGGACGGCGAGCAGTTGTAGGCCAGCAGCTGGTCCGGGAACTCGCTGCGGACGCCCTCGGCGAACTTCTTGGCGACCTCGAGGTCCGGAACACCGGTCTCCATCCAGATGAGGTCGGAGTACGGAGCGTAGGCCTTCGCACGGGCGATGCAGGGCTCGATGCCGTTCTTGACGTGGTAGAAGCCCTCGGCGGTGCGCTCACCGGTGATGAACGGGCGGTCACGCTCGTCGACATCGGAGGTGATGAGGGTCGCGGCCTCGGCGTCGGTGCGGGCGATGACCACGGTCGGGACGTCCGCGACGTCGGCCGCGAGGCGAGCCGAGGTCAGGGTGCGGATGTGCTGCTGCGTGGGGATGAGCACCTTGCCACCGAGGTGACCGCACTTCTTCTCCGACGCGAGCTGGTCCTCCCAGTGGGAACCGGCGACGCCGGCCGCGATCATGGCCTTCTGCAGCTCGTAGACGTTGAGGGCGCCACCGAAGCCGGCCTCACCGTCGGCGACGATCGGAGCGAGCCAGTTGTCGACGGACGTGTCGCCCTCGACCTTGGCGATCTCGTCGGCGCGCAGCAGCGCGTTGTTGATACGGCGGACGACCTGCGGAACCGAGTTCGCCGGGTACAGCGACTGGTCCGGGTAGGTGTGGCCGGACAGGTTGGCGTCGCCGGCGACCTGCCAACCGGAGAGGTAGATGGCCTTCAGGCCGGCGCGGACCTGCTGGACCGCCTGGTTACCGGTGAGGGCGCCGAGCGAGTTGATGTAGTCCTCGTTGTTGACGAGGTCCCACAGGATCTCGGAACCGCGGCGAGCGAGGGTGGCTTCCTCGACGACGTTGCCCTGCAGCTTGGCGACCTGCTCGGCGGTGTAGTTGCGGGTGATCCCCTTCCAGCGCGGATTGGTGTCCCAATCCTTCTGGATCTCTTCTGCAGTCCTCGGGGTGCCGGTGGTCGACATCAAATCTCCACTCTCTAGATCTGCCCCGCTCGGGATGAAGCAGTACGCGTGTACGACTTCACATCCTTTGCGTGCCGTTCGGATGTACAAGAACGACAATGGCACAGTCCAAAAAGCCCGTCTACCTGTTGCTAATGCCAATCTCGGCTATTTTCGTCGCAGCCATTGCGAAGATTGCCAATCGATGGTCGGTCCAACTACCCGAATCGGGCACGGGTTTATTACCCGCGAGTAGTAACTACCTCGGCTTTTGCCGCTGCCGTCCGGCCCACACCGCCGGGACGCCTCGTCCCGCCGACTCCCCCACCTCGGGACGGATCGGACACCTGCCTGTGACTGCCTTCACAAACGGTGATCGTGGTTTGTGATCCCCATTGACCCCTGGAATCCCATCCGTAACATGTCTCGGGCCGGATCGGGGCCGGTGCATCGTAGTGCCTTCGTGTCTCAGGGCCCCGGCCGAACAGCCCCCGAACACGAGGAGTCGACATTCTCTCGAGTACGTCGCGGTCGATCGTCGAAGCGACCCTGCCGGTGGTCGGCGCCGAGATCGGCACGATCTCACGTGTCTTCTACAACCGGCTCTTCCGGGCCGTCCCGTCCCTGCGGGACACCTTCAACCGCACCAACCAGGCCAACGGGGCCCAGCAACGGGCGCTCGCCGACTCGGTCGCCGCTTTCGCATCACTGCTGGTCACCCACGCACCGACCGACATCGACCCGATCATGGAGCGGATCGCCGCCAAACATGCGTCCCTCGGTGTACAGGCCGCGCACTACGGGATCGTGCGGACCCACCTGTTCGCCGCGATCGCCGAGGTGCTCGGCGACGCCATCACACCGCAGGTCGCCGTGGCCTGGCACGAGGTGTACACGCTGATGGCGAACTCGCTCGTCGAGCAGGAGACGGAGCTGTACCGGCGGGCCGGTGTGGCCCCCGGTGACATCTGGCGTCGGGTTGTCGTCACCGAACACGAGTACGACGGCGCGCACGCGGCCACCTTCCACCTCCGCTCCGTCGACGGTCGGCCGCTGCCGGCCTTCCTTCCCGGCCAGTACATCTCGGTGCGGGTCGCGCTGCCGGACGGCTCCGAGCAGATCCGCCAGTACACCGTCTTCCCGGGCAGGACGAGCGGCGAGTGGGCCGTCACCGTCAAGCGCGTGCCGGGCGGACTCGTCTCCCCCGTGCTGTGCGACGGCCTGGGCGTCGACGATCACCTCCTCGTGTCACCGCCGTTCGGCAGCGTCGTCGTCGACAGGGGCAGCGAACCGTTGCTGCTCGCCTCGGCGGGCGTGGGCGTGACGATGACGATCGCGGCGCTGCGCGACATGCAGTCCCGGGGCGACGGCCGGAGCGTCGACGTCGTCCACGTCGACCGCACCCCCTACGAGCAACCGCACCGGACCGAACTCGCCATCCTGGTCGACTCGTTGCCGGACGCCCGGCTGCACGTGCGCTACACCGAGTACGACGAGATTCGCAGCGACGGACGAACTCCACTGTCCGGGCTGACGATTCCGGGCGATGCCCGCACCTATGTGTGCGGTCCGATCACGTTCATGCGTGCCATCCGCTCGGATCTCGTCGCGTCGGGGGTATCCCCCGGGTCGATTCACTTCGAGGCGTTCGCGCCGGGCTCGTGGTTCGGCCTCGAGGCCCCACCGGTATCTGTCGATTAACACGCTGCGAACGCTGCCTTGCGAAGGCTGCGAGGCAGTTCTACCCTGGGCGAATGGCCAAGACCTATGTAGGCGCCCGGCTGCGGCAGCTACGCACCGAGCGAGGACTCAGCCAGGCCGCGCTCGCCAAGACCCTCGAGATCTCGGCGAGTTATCTCAACCAGATCGAGCACGACGTCAGGCCGCTGACGGTGCCCGTCCTGCTCCGGATCAGCGAGGTCTTCGGGGTCGACGCCACCTTCTTCTCCTCGCAGGACGACACCCGTCTGATCGCGGAGATGCGGGAGGTCGCGCTCGACCGGGAGATGGGCATCGAGGCCGACGCCCAGGAGATCGCCGAGATGGTCGCAGCCCACCCCACTCTGGCGCGCGCGATGGTCAATCTCCACCGGCGCTTCCGCAACACCACCGCGCAGCTCGCCGTCGCGACCGAGGAGAGGTACAGCGACGGCAGCGGCAGCGGTGCGATCACCATGCCCCACGAGGAGGTCCGCGACTACTTCTACCAGCGGCAGAACTACCTGCACGATCTCGACACCGCGGCCGAGGAGCTGGCCAACCGCATCCGGTTCCACCGCGGCGACGTGGGGGGCGAGATCGCTCGCCGCATGACCACGGTCCACGATGTGCAGATCGTCAAGCGCATCGACCTCGGCGAGAACATCCTTCACCGCTACGACCCCGAGACCCGTGTCCTGGAGGTCGCGCCGCAGCTGTCCGGCGGGCAGCAGGTCTTCAAGCTGGCCATCGAACTCGCGTACCTGGAGTGTGGAGAGCTCATCGACCGCCTCGTCGCGGAGGGTTCGTTCACGAGCGATGCCTCACGCGCGCTGGCCCGGCTCGGGCTCGCCAACTACTGGGCGGCCGCACTGATCCTGCCGTACACGCAGTTCCACGAGATCGCAGAGGACTTCCGCTACGACGTCGAACGCCTGTCGGCCTTCTACGGCGTCAGCTACGAGACGATCGCGCACCGGCTGTCGACACTCCAACGTCCGAAGCTGCGGGGCGTCCCGTTCTCGTTCGTGCGCGTCGACCGCGCGGGCAACATGTCGAAGCGTCAGTCCGCCACCGGTTTCCACTTCTCCACCAGCGGTGGCACGTGCCCGTTGTGGAACGTATACGAGACCTTCGCCTATCCCGGCAAGATCATGACGCAGATCGCGCAGATGCCCGACGGTCGTCGCTATCTGTGGGTCGCGCGCACGGTCGAGCGTCGCGCCGCGCGTTACGGCCAGCCGTCGAAGACGTTCGCGATCGGTCTCGGCTGCGAACTGCGGCACGCGCATCGCCTCGTCTATGCCGACGGTCTCGACCTCGACGAGTCCAATCCCGGCACGCCGATCGGCTCGGGTTGCCGCGTGTGCGAGCGGATGAACTGCCCGCAGCGCGCCTTCCCTCCCCTGGGCAAGGAGATCGACATCAACGAGCACCGCTCGTCGGTCTCGCCGTATCTGGTGCGCTGAGCGTCGATAGGCTCGTCGCATGGCACGCACCCCCGACTCGATAGGCGCGAAGGCACTCGAGTTCCTGTCCGAGTACCACCTCGCGACGCTCACGACCCTCCGCAAGGACGGCTCGCCGCACGTCGTCGCCGTCGGGTTCACGTGGGACGGCGAGGCCGGCCTCGCCCGCGTCATCACCTTCGAGGGCTCCCAGAAGACCCTCAACGTCGAGCGCGGGGGTTACGCGGTGGTGAGCCAGGTCGACGGCGGTCGCTGGCTCACCCTCGAGGGCCCGGCCCGCGTTACGCGCGAGCCGGCCGACATCCGCGAGGGCGAGCGTCGCTACGCCGCCCGCTACCGCGAACCCCGCCCCAACCCCCGCCGCGTCGTCATCGAGATCGCAGTCGAGCGCGTGATGGGCTCGGTCCTCGACCCCATCTGACGCATCCGCTCGCTTGTTTGCCATCCGCAGCGGAAGCAGATGCGGCACATAGCTGGGACGGTAGCGGTTACCGCCACGCACGGGCGACGGCACGGTCGAAGCGAGCGAGGACGACGTCGAACCGGGACAGTTCGGGCCACGTCCACCTGACCACTTCGAAGCCGAGGTCGCGCAGGGCGTCCTCCCGTCGCTTCTCGTTCCGTAGGGCCTCGACGCCTCCCTCGTCGTACTTGCCCATCCCGTCGAACTCACCGACGACTCCTTCGTCCTCCCAGAGGAAGTCGACCCGGGCGACGAACTGCCCGTCGGGTGTTCGTATCTCCTTCTGGAGCGTCGGTGCGGGCATGCCGGCCTGATGCATCCGCATGCGACTCAGCGATTCTCCCGGACTCTCGCTGCGACCGTCGAGAAATGCAGCCACGCGTCGCGCCGCGGCGATACCCCTACGCGGCCCGGACTCGTCGAGACAACAGAGCAACGCGGAGCCGAACTCGGCATCACGAGCCGCAGCACAATCACCCGCGATCACGGCTTCGTCGAAGTCGAGTGTGCAGGCGAGATCCACGACGGTCCGGGCGAGCGAGGTGCACGCTATGCCCGCGACCTCCGACAGGTCGTGAGGACGCAGAGGGGCGACGTGCAGGTGACGGTTCGCGTTCCTCCGACCACCACCCGATCTGCCGCGGGTGACGTGGACCCGCGTGAGATCCGGCTTCCACAGGGCGAGCCCGTGCAGGACGGCGGCGGACTCGTGGCTGATCACCGTGCCGGGCGCGAGCACTGCCCCGACGGATCGCACGCGCACGCGATAGCGATCGAGTTCGTCGAGGGAGTCGTCGCGGTGGAGGTAGACGCCGGGTTCGAGTCGCTCGAGTTCACCGGCGCGTACCGCACGACGGATCTCGGAGTCGGTCATCCCGGAAGCGAGAGCGGTGGTCCGCAGGAAAGGTGTCGGTCGCATGCGGACAACCGTGCCCGATCGTCGTGGTGCAGACGCGGTGCGAACACCGGTATTCGCGTCGCCTGTGGATGATCTCGCCACCTGTGGACAAACAGTTCGCTACACCGTCAGCTATCCGCCGCAGCGATTGCCGTAGCGGATAGCGAAGGTCGTAGCTGATGCTTGTGCGCACTTTGTAACGCCCACGAAATCTGTGTCACGAGACCGTGACCGGAAGATATTCCCGCGCAACAACTCCCTTCTACTGTGTGGCCTCACGGATACAGCGCTGTATACGCCTCCCGGATACACCGGGGTCCTCTCCGGCCACACCTTCGAAGGAAGGGCTCTACATGTCTGTTGTCAGGTCCAGGCTCGCCACCCGCGCCATCGCGGCCCCCGCGGCACTCGTCGCAGTCGGACTCGTGTTGTCCGCCTGCGGAAGCCGCGCAGGTGACGAGGGCAGCACGACCGGCTCCGGTGCTGCGTCGTGCGTCGACACCTCGGGCGACACCGTCAAGGTCGGCTCGCTCAACTCCCTGTCGGGCACGATGGCGATCTCCGAGGTCACCGTCCGCGACTCGATCGCGCTGGCCGTCGAGGAGATCAACGCCGACGGCGGTGTGCTCGGCAAGAAGATCGAGATCGTCTCCGAGGACGGCGCATCCGAGCCGACGGTGTTCGCGGAGAAGGCCGAAAAGCTCATCGGATCCGACTGCGTCGCAGCGGTGTTCGGTGGCTGGACATCGTCGAGTCGCAAGGCGATGCTGCCGGTCTTCGAGGACCGCAACGCGCTGCTGTACTACCCCGTCCAGTACGAGGGCCTCGAGTCGTCATCGAACATCTTCTACACCGGCGCGACCACCAACCAGCAGATCGTGCCGGCCCTGGACTACCTGAAGGAACAGGGCGTGAAGTCGCTCTACCTCGTCGGTAGCGACTACGTCTTCCCGCAGACCGCCAACCGCATCATCAAGGCGTACGCCGAGGCCAACGACATCGAGATCAAGGGTGAGGACTACACCCCGCTCGGCTCCACCGACTTCTCCACCATCGTCAACAAGGTGCGCACCGCCGACGCCGACGCGGTGTTCAACACACTCAACGGCGACTCCAACGTCGCGTTCTTCCGCGAGTACACCAACGCCGGCCTCAACGCGAAGGACATGCCGGTCGTGTCGGTGTCCATCGCCGAAGAGGAGGTGGGCGGCATTGGCGCACAGAACATCGAGGGCCAGCTCACCGCGTGGAACTACTACCAGACCGTCGACTCCCCCGAGAACACCTCGTTCGTCGAGGCGTACAAGGCGAAGTACGGCGCGAACAAGCCGACCTCCGATCCCATGGAGGCCGCTTACACCTCGGTCTACCTGTGGAAGAACACCGTCGAGAAGGCCGAGTCCTTCGAGGTCGACGACGTCGTCGAAGCCGCCGACGGCGTGACCTTCGACGCCCCCGAGGGCACCGTCACGATCGATGGCGACAACCACCACATCACCAAGACCGCTCGCGTCGGTGAGATCCGCGGCGACGGCCTGATCTACACCGTCTGGGAGTCCGACGGCGCCATCGAGCCCGACCCGTACCTCGAGTCCTACGACTGGGCGTCGGGCCTGTCCGGTAACTGAGCACGGAAGCCGAAGAGGGAGACGACATGGATGTCCTTGTAGGACAGCTCTTCACAGGATTGAGTATCGGATCGATCCTGTTGCTGGCAGCACTGGGGCTGTCGCTGACGTTCGGCCAGATGGGCGTGATCAACATGGCCCACGGCGAATTCATCATGGCCGGCAGCTACACCGCCTTCGTCGTGCAGCAGGTGATCTCCTCGGCCGGGATGTCCCTGTTCGTCTCCCTGCTCGTCGGCTTCCTGGTGGGCGGCGTGATGGGTGTGATCCTCGAGGTCACCCTCATCCGCCGCATGTACCACCGCCCACTCGACACCCTGCTGGTGACCTTCGGTGTGGGCCTGCTGCTGCAGCAGGCCGCCCGCGACATCTTCGGCGCCCCCGCCGTCAACGTCGTCGCACCGTCCTGGCTCTCCGGTGGTGTGGAGATCTTCGGGGCGGTGGTCCCGAAGACCCGCCTGTTCATCCTCGCCCTCGCCGTGGTCTGCGTGGTCGCCCTGATCGCGTCGATGAAGTACACCCCGATGGGACGACGGATCCGGGCCGTGGTGCAGAACCGCGATCTCGCCGAGACGGTGGGCATCTCGTCGCGCCGCACCGACATCACGACCTTCTTCCTCGGCTCGGGCCTGGCCGGCCTCGCCGGTGTGGCCCTGACACTCATCGGCTCGACCAGCCCGACCATCGGCCAGTCGTACCTCATCGACGCCTTCCTCGTGGTCGTCATCGGCGGTCTCGGCCGCATCGAGGGCGCCGTGCTCGCGGCCGTCGCACTGGGCCTGCTCAATTCGTTCATCGAGTACTCCACGACCGCGTCGATCGCGAAGGTCATCGTGTTCGTGCTCATCGTGATCTTTCTGCAGGTCCGTCCGCAGGGCCTGTTCGCCGTCAAGACGAGGAGCCTGGTCTGATGCCCGCGACCTTCTCGACCCGCACCTTCACCCGACCCGGACCCGTACGCACAGCAGGGGGATTCGCGATCGCCGCGATCGTCCTGTTCGGTCTCGCCCCCGCGCTGCTCTCCGATTTCCGTCTCGGCCTGCTCGGCAAGTTCCTGTGCTTCGCGATCGTCGCCGTCGGCATCGGCCTGGCCTGGGGTCGCGGTGGCATGCTCACCCTCGGCCAGGGTGTCTTCTTCGGCCTCGGCGCCTACATCATGGCCATGCACTTGAAGATCTCCGACGCGCAGCTCCGCGGCGACACCGTCCCGGACTTCATGCAGATCGCGGGCATCCGGGAACTACCCGCCTACTGGACCCCGTTCGCCTCCCCCGCCGTCACGCTGCTGGCGATCCTGATCGTGCCGGCCCTGCTCGCCGCCCTGCTCGGCTTCGGTGTGTTCGCCCGCCGCGTCAAGGGCGCCTACTTCGCCATCCTCTCCCAGGCACTGGCCGCCGCCTTCGCGATCCTGCTCATCGGCCAGCAGTCCACCGGAGGATCCAACGGCCTCAACCGTTTCCGCACCTTCTTCGGCTACGACCTGTCCGATCCGGTCAACAAGCGGATGCTGTTCTTCATCGTCGCCGCGATCCTGCTGCTCGTCGTCGCCGCGACCCGCCAGCTCATGCAGTCCCGCTACGGCGAACTGCTCGTCGCCGTGCGCGACCAGGAGGAGCGGGTCCGCTTCCTGGGCTACGACCCCGCCCTGATCAAGGTGGCCGCCTACACCGTCGCGGCCTTCTTCGCCGGCATCGCCGGGGCGATGTTCGTGCCCATCGTCGGCATCATCTCCCCCGCCGACGTCGGCATCGTCCCGTCGATTGCGTTCCTCATCGGTGTCGCCATCGGCGGACGCACCACCCTGCTCGGCCCGGTCCTCGGCGCGGTGGGCGTGGCGTGGGCACAGACCACCCTGTCGGAGAACTTCCCGTCGGCCTGGACCTACGCGCAGGGCCTGCTGTTCATCGTCGTCGTCGGCTTCTTCCCCGCCGGCCTCGCCGGAGTCATCACCCTGCTCCGCCGGCGCCGCCGCACCACCCCGACCGAACCCACACCCCCGACCGAACCCGAGCCCGCCGACCTTCCCGAGATGGAGCCCGTGCGATGAGCAAACCCGTCTACGGCGGCAACGCCGGAATGAGCAGCGACTACCTCGAGATCCGCGACCTGCGTGTCACCTTCGACGGCTTCACCGCCGTCGACGGCGTCGACCTCACCCTCCTCCAAGGCGACCTGCGGTTCCTCATCGGCCCCAACGGCGCCGGCAAGACCACCCTCGTCGACGCCGTCACCGGCCTGGTCCCAGCGACCGGCTCGATCACCAAATCCGGCGTCGAACTGCTCGGCAAGAAGACCCACAAGATCGCGCGCCTCGGTGTCGGCCGCACCTTCCAGACCGCCTCGGTCTTCGAGGAACTGTCCGTTCTGCAGAACCTCGACATCGCCGCCGGCGCGAGCCGCTCCCCGTGGCAGTTGCTGCGCCGCCGCAACAACGTTCTGCCCGAGATCGAGGAAACACTCGAGACGATCGGCCTGACCGCCCACCGCGACACCCCCGCGGGCATCCTCGCCCACGGGCAGAAGCAGTGGCTCGAGATCGGCATGCTGCTGGTGCAGAACGCCGACGTGCTGCTCCTCGACGAACCCGTCGCCGGAATGAGCGGTGACGAACGCGAGGAGACCGGGCAGCTGCTGCGCCGCATCGGCGCGCAGCGCACGGTGGTCGTCGTCGAGCACGACATGGACTTCATGCGCGCCTTCGCCACCTCCGTCACCGTCCTCGCCCGCGGCAAGGTCATCGCCGACGGCACCGTCGACCAGGTCCAGAACGACCCGCAGGTCCAGCAGGTCTACCTCGGGACCGCCACCGCTGCTCAGGAGGCATGATGCTCGAACTCGTCGACGTCCGCGCCGGTTACGGTCGCACCGAGATCCTGCACGGCATCTCCCTGACCGTGCCGACCGGCAAGACCGTCGCGGTCATGGGCCACAACGGTGCCGGCAAGACCACACTGCTGCGCGCCGCCGTCGGCCTGCTGCCCGTCACCAAGGGAAAGATCCTCTTCGACGGTGACGACATCACCTCGCTGCGACCATCTGCCCGCGTCGCCCGCGGCCTGGCCTACGTCCCGCAGGGGCAACAGTCCTTCGGCCAGCTCACCTGCCGGGAAAACCTGCAGGTCGTCGCCGACACGCGCCGCAACGGCCGTCAGTTGGTCACCGACATGCTCGACCTGTTCCCCGCCCTCGTCCCGCTACTCGACCGCCGCGCCGGCCTGCTCTCCGGCGGTCAGCGCCAGCAACTCGCCATCGCCCGCGCGCTGATCACCGAGCCGCGCATGCTCATCCTCGACGAGCCCACCGAAGGCATCCAGCCGTCGGTGGTCACCGAGATCGAGAACACCATCGTCGAACTCGGCCGCAGCGGCGACCTCGGGGTGCTGCTCGTCGAACAGCACATCGGTTTCGCCCTCGACAACGCCCTGCACTACTACGTCCTCGAATCCGGGCGCATCACCTCGACGGGTGACGGTGGTGTCGACGCCGCCTCCACCGTCCGTGCGGCGATGGCGATCTGATGGCCGCCGACACACGGCGCGAGTGGGTCTACAAGGCCCTGCGCGATCGTCTGATGTCCGGGACCTCCTCCCCTGACGAACGACTCAGTGAAGAACGCCTCGCCGAACAGTACGAGGTGTCGCGCACGCCGGTACGCGAGGCCCTCGCGCGACTGGTCTCCGACGGGCTCGTCGAACGCCGCGACCAGGGGTTGTACCCCTACCGTCCGCGCTTCGACGACCTCGCGGACCTGTACGAACTGCGGACCACCCTGGAGCTGCGCGGGATTCGCCGCGCACTCGACGGCGAGTCGGTGCGGCACGATCCCGACGTCCTCGGTCCCGAGCTCGACCGCTGGTATGAGATCCGCGAGGATCCGCCCGAGCCCGACGCCGGCTTCGTCACGCTCGACGAGCGCTTCCACATGACGTTGCTCGCCGCCTCCGGCAACCGTGCCCTGTGCGACGCGCTGGCCTCGGTGAACGCCAAGGTGCGCCCGGTGCGGATGTTCGACTATCTGACCCCCGACCGCATCGTCACGACCGTCGACGAGCACATCGAGGTCGCCGAGCTGGTTCTCGCCGACAAGCTCGACGACGCCCACGACCTGCTGCTCGCCCACATCGACACCTCGCGATCGGTGGTCGTGCGCCGGGCCGAGGAGGCACGCGCCTTCGCGCGGATGGCCCGGGCCGTCCGAGACTGACACTTCCGGTCGTGTCACGTGACCGGACGGGTCCGGTGCGGCACACTGGCGCTCATGACACCCCGCATCCCGCCCGGACGTTTCAAGGAACTCGGCCCGATCAACTGGGTGACATGGAAGGCCCTGTCCGCCGCCGGCGGCACCTCGGACGCCCACCTGTTCAGCACCCTCGGCCGCACCGGACGGCTGTTCCGCGGGTGGTTGCACTACGCCGGCATGCTCATGCCGTTCGGCCGTCTCGGCCGGTTCGAATCGGAGATGGTCATCCTGCGCGTCGCGCATCTGCGCGAGTGCGGTTACGAATTCGACCACCACACCCGCCTGGGTCGCCGTGCCGGCATCACCGACGAGGTGCGCGAGCGTATCGTCGCCGGACCCGACGCTCCCGGCTGGCAGGCGAGGCACTGCGCTCTTCTCGCCGCCGTCGACGAACTCGTGGCGACGAAGAATCTGTCCGACGAGACGTGGGCGTCGCTCGCGCAGTTCTACGACGACCGCAGGCTCATCGAGTTCTGTCTGCTGGTCACGCAGTACGACGCCCTTGCCACAACCATCGGTGTGCTGCGGATCGAACGCGACTTCTGATCCGTCCGCACCGGCCGGCATCGGTTCGGCGCGATCCCTAACAAGGCTGTTACACAACGTCACAGCAGCGTCATTGCTGGTCCATAGCGTATACAGCCATGTCCACAAAGATGTATACAGCTGCGGCGCCCGTCTCCCCGGTGAGGGTGTCCGCCACCGATCGGGTTCGTGCCGCACTGGGCCGCATCGACGAGGTGGATCGACCCGAGGTGTGGATCACGCTGCGCAGCGCCGACGATCTTCTCGCCGACGCCGCCGAAGTGGACGCACGGGTCGCCGCCGGTGAGTCCCTTCCCTTCGCCGGTCTGGTCGTGGCGGTCAAGGACAACGTGGACGTGGCGGGAATCCCGACCACTGCGGCATGTCCCGAGTTCGCGTACGTCCCGGAGGAAACCGCTTCGGGTGTCGAGCGTCTGGTCGCCGCCGGCGCCGTCGTGCTGGGTAAGACCAACCTCGACCAGTTCGCCACCGGTCTCGTCGGCACCCGCAGCCCGTACGGGGCGGTGCGGTGCGCGTGGGATCCCGAGAAGGTCTCGGGCGGTTCGAGTTCCGGTTCGGCGGCCGCGGTGGCGCTCGGCATCGCCGACATCGGGCTGGGCACCGACACGGCCGGTTCGGGACGGGTACCCGCCGCGCTGCACGGAATCGTCGGCATCAAGGCCACTCTCGGCGTCATCCCGGCGCACGGCGTGGTCCCGGCCTGCGTCGACTACGACTGCCTCACGGTCTTCGCGACGTCGCTCGACCTCGCGGCGACCGCGGTCCGGATCATGGCCGGACCCGAACCCCGCGACCCGCGCAGCAGGACCTGGCCCGCGGATGTACGACTCGCCGCGCCGAACACTCTGCGCGTCGCGGTGCCGCGCGCCGAGGATCTCGAAGCGTTGTGTGAGGAGTACCGCGACGCCTTCGCCCGCACGGTGACCGCGGCACGCGAATCCGGCATCGAGATCGCGGAGGTGGTCATCTCACCGCTGCTCGATGCTGCCCTGCTTCTCTACGACGGTGCCGTGGTGGCCCAGCGCTACGCGGCCGTCGGCGAGTTCCTGTCGACGGCACCGGAGGGTGCCGATCCCACGGTCGCCGCGATCGTCGCCGGCGCGAAGAAGCCTGCCGCCTACGAACTCGTCGAGGATCTCGACACCCTCATCCACGTGAAGGCGTTCGCGCGTGAACTGCTCGCCGGGTTCGACGGGTTGCTGCTCCCGACGACGACGGAACACCCGACGATCGCCGCGGTGCAGGCCGATCCGATCGCCATCAATCGGCGGATGGGCACCTACACCAACTTCTGCAACCTGCTGGACATGACGGCGGTGGCGGTGCCCGGTGCGCCGACACCGGCCGGTGAGCCGTTCGGGGTCATGGTCGTGGTCCCGGCCTTCGGCGACCAGGTGGCCGTGGACGTCGCGGCCGCGCTGAACGGTGTGGACGCACCGCGTGTGGTCGAGTCCGGCGTCGAACTCGCGGTCTTCGGAGCGCACCTGCGCGGTCAGCCGCTGCACTTCCAGCTCGAGGAACTCGGGGCGCGCTTCGTCGAGGAGGTGTACACCTCCGACGCGTACCGCCTCGCCGCGTTGAACACGACGCCGCCGAAGCCGGGCCTGGTGCGTCACGCACCGGGCGAGGGCGCCGCCATCGTCGGTGAACTGTTCCGGTTGTCGGAGGCCGGACTGGGTCGGTTCCTCGCCGCGCTGCCCGCCCCGATGACGTTGACGAGTGTCGAACTGGCGGACGGACGGTGGGTCGTCGGCTTCGGCTGCACGCAGGACGCAGCCGCCGACGCGGTGGACATCACCGAGTTCGGCGGCTGGAAGGCATACCGGGCGTCCTGACCCCGGCTCCGGAGTGCAGTTCTCATCGGCGAATTCGCGCATCGTCGACGACAACTGCACACCGGACGACGTGATCAGCGGGGTGGCGGATCGACCTTCACGCCGCCGCCCTCGTGTTCTGGTCCGGCGTCGGGATGGTCGGCGGGCAGACGGTCGCGGAACCGTGCGGCCTCGCTGGGAACGGGACCGCCGGTGGGGTCCTGCGAACGACGATACGGTCCGGGCTTCGGACGGGGCTTGCCGCCCGGGAAGGCGAGCCGGGCGATGGTGCGGTGCACCATGAACCACTGCTTGCCCAATCGCCCCGAGTTGTAGGGCAGTTCGTAACGCTCGCAGATGTCCTTGACCTTCGGCGCGACCTCCGCGTAACGGGTGCTCGGCATGTCGGGGAACAGGTGATGCTCCACCTGGTAGCCGAGATTGCCGCTGAGGATGTGGAACAGCGGGGTGCCTTCGATGTTCGCGGCGCCGACGAGTTGCCGCACGTACCACCCTCCACGCGACTCGTTCTCGACCTCCTTCTTCGAGAAGGTATAGGTCTGGTCCGGGAAGTGCCCGCAGAAGATGATCGCGTGCGCCCACACGTTGCGGATGATGTTGGCCGTGATGTCGGCGAGAACCGTCGCGAGGAAGGTCTTCTCGACACCGGGCAGATACCGGTCGGCGAGATGGGCTGCGGTACGAAACTTTCCGGACCGGCCCTTGCCCATCGGTCCCTTGCTCATCGACCGCAGTCGCCGGCCCAGACGCGAGGTCTTCGGCTGGGGCAACCGGCCCTGCAGCGCGACCTGCGCGAGACCGAACAGCGCGGCGCTCACCAGCGGCCAGCCGACGTAGTCCTTGACGAACTGCGCGCGGGCCTTGCCGAAGATGCCCTTCAGCTCCTCGATCACCTGACCGGTCGACTTCTCGCCGGCCCACAACGCCTCGAGGTCGAGGTCGTGCAGCGCCACACCCCATTCGAAGAGCACGGTGAGCAGCGCGTTGTAGAGAGGTTGCGCCAGGTAGACGGGGTGCCACTTCTGGTGCGGGTCGATCCGCATGATCTCGTAGCCGAGATCCTTGTCGAGGCCGCGGATGTTCGTGAACGTGTGGTGGATGTAGTTGTGCGAGTGCTTCCACGCCTCCGCGGTGGAGGCGGTGTCCCAGTCCCACACCGACGAGTGGATGTCCGGATCGTTCATCCAGTCCCACTGGCCGTGCATGACGTTGTGGCCGATCTCCATGTTCTCGAGGATCTTCGCCACTCCGAGACAGGCTGTCCCGGCCACCCAGGCGGGCTTGTACGACGACGCGAAGAGCAGTAACCGCCCCGCGACGACCAACTGCCGTTGCGTGGCGATGACGTTCTTGATGTACTGCCGGTCCTTGTCGCCGAGACTCGAGTACACCTCGTCGTGGATGGCGTCGAACTCCTCGGCGATCTGCTCGAGATCGTCGTCGCTCAGATGCGCGAGCGGACTCTGTGGTTCCCGTGTCCCGGTGTCGGTCCTGTCGATGCTTCTCGTCACGACGCCCCCTGCTTCGAAGCCGGTTGCTTCACAGTTCTATTTCGATGTCACCCTCCGCGGTGTGGATACAGGTACGCACCGCAGCCCCGGTGGGCTCGCTCACCTCGTCGGTCCGCAGGTCCCGGAGTTGCCCGGATTTCAGCGTTCCGACGCACGTGTGGCAGATGCCGATACGGCAGCCGTATGGCAACTTCAGGCCGGCGTTCTCGCCTGCGACCAGGATGGGTTCGCAGCAACCATCTCCGAACCGGGTGCACGTGTGGGCGAGCGCCGCGTTCCGCCATGGCGCAACACTACGCGGGCGCGCACACCTCACGTGCACATTCGTCGCCGATGTGGGATCGGTGACAGCTCAGCGCAGGATCGTCAGCTGCACCACGGAATCGGCGTTCGCGACGAGGCGGTGCACGATGCCGGCGTCGACGTGGACGGCGGTACCCGGTACGAGCGACACGGTCTCGTCGGCGGTGCTGAACGAGATGTCGCCGGTGACGGCCTGCACGAGGATCGGAGCGCCGGCCTTGTGGTCGTCCATCGTCTGCCCGGCGACGAAGGACAGACGTACCACGGTGGCACCGGTGACCGCCGCGAGCTTCTCGATGCGTGGCCCGCTCCCCTCACCCGCGTTGAGCTCCGCGAGCCCCTCGATACGGGTGAGCTTGCCCTCGACCTGCTGTGTACTCATCACGCTTCCTTCTTCGTGGCGACGATCTCGATCGCGACCAGATGCTTCTTGTACTTCGTGAACGTCGACCGCATCTGGAGCACCCGGCTGCGGGCGTCGGAGTCGCGAAGGACGTTGCGAACGAACTTCAGGGTGCCGGGCAGGCCCTCGTCGGCGAGGATGCGCTTGGGTTCGAGCAGCGCCATGGGAGCGAAGCCGATCTTCTCGACCTCGAATCCGTTCTCCTCGAACAGGGTCCGCCATTCCGCCGCGGTGAGCGGGCGGGCGTTGACCTTGATCGAGCGCGCGAGCGACGTGCGGATCTCGGTCTTGACCTCGTCATCGACCTCGTCGGGTTCGATCGCGAGTTCGTGGATGGCGTACCGGCCGCCCACACGGAGCACCCGGCGGGCCTCCTGCACGATCTCCGCCTTGTGCCTGTCGGTCTGCATGGTCAGCATCGCCTCGCCGACCACGACGTCGGCGACCTCGTCGTCGAGTCCGGTCTTCGACGCCTCGCCGCTGACCACACTGCCTCCGCCGGCGATGGCCTTGCGCGTCAGTTCGGCTGCCGTCTCGTCGGATTCGATTCCGGTGTAGCTGCCGGGCGAGTACGCGAGGATCTCCTGCGCCGTCCGGCCGAGGCCGGGCGCGAACTCGACGACGTCCGCGCCACGCAACCTCGCGTCGGCGAGCACGCGTGCCGTCAGTTCCTTACCGCCGGGCCGCAGCACACGCTTGCCCAGGCGGGCGAGCAGCCAGTGTCCCGGCAGGTGGGCGGTGTCCCTACCCGCAAGGGGGAGAGCGTCTTCCGATGCGTGCTTGTCCGCCATGTTCTGCACTCCTTCTCGCGAGGGCAAGGGTGGCTACGGTTCCGAGGCTCTCCGGACCGGTCGTAACGTGGACGGTGCGTCGGTTGTCGCCTCCATGGCGCCGACTATAGAGGATTTTCCTCCTTTTAATAAGGTGACCCTCACCTGAGAGTCATCGCGGGCGCGACGGGAGAGCGGACTTGGCACGGCGGGTGAAGCAACGCGAGCGGATTCTCGGCCTGTTGCGGGAGTCCTCGGGCCCGGTCGACGCCCATCATCTCGCCGCCACGCTCGACCTGCACGTCACGACCGTCCGCTTCCATCTCGCGGGCCTCGGGGAGGAAGGTCTCGTCCGCACCCGGCAACTTCCGATCGAGCGGGTCGGGCGCCCGCGCCTCGGCTACGTCGCGGTGAAGGAACCGTCCTACACCGATCTCGTCGCGCTGCTCGCCGCGCGGATCGGGGGCACCCCCACCGAGCGCGAGGACAGGGCGTTCGAGGTGGGCTCGGACTGGGCGGGCATGCTCGCCCTCGCCCTCGCCCTCGCACCCGCGCCGACCGTCGACGCCGGCACGCTCGTCATCGACGCCCTGCAGCAGTTGGGTTTCGAGACGCAGAGCGCGACGAATGCCTTCGGCACCCACAGCCTCACGTTGTGCACGTGCCCGCTCGCGGAGATCGCCCGCACGAATCCCGAAGTGGTGCGCGGCATCCAACGCGGATTGATCCAGCGTGTCCTCGACGACCACGCCGACCTGCTGCGCAGCCGCTACGCCGTCGACGTCCGGCCCGACCCGCAGGACGGTAACTGTCTCGTGCAGCTGGTGCTGCGCCCGGAGAAGGGCGGAACGACGTCAGCCCGCGACGACGGTCGAGTCGTCACGGGCTGAGCCGGTACATCCGAGCGGGGATCCGCCCACACGGAAGAAGGGTGAACGCGGGGCCTCGGGTCGGCCCCGCATCCTCAGAAGTTGATCATGTGTCCGGCGAGACCGTGGATGGCCTCCTGCAGCGCCTCGCTCAGAGTCGGGTGCGTGTGGACGTTGCGCGCGAGCTCGTTGACCGTGAGGTCCCACTTCTGGGCCAGGGTCAGCTCGGGCAGCAGCTCCGAGACGTCGGGGCCGATGAGGTGGCCGCCGATGAGCTCACCGTGGGTCTTGTCGGCGATGAGCTTGACGAAGCCGTTGGGATCACCCAGACCGTGCGCCTTGCCGTTGGCGGTGAACGGGAAGGTCGCGACCTTCACGTCGTAGCCCTCGGCCTTCGCCTGCTCCTCGGTGAGACCGAAGGAGGCGACCTGCGGCTGGCAGAAGGTCGCACGCGGCATCATGCGGTAGTCGCCGAGCTCGAGGGTCTCGGCACCGCCGATGGTCTCGGCCGCGACCACGGCCTGCGCCTCCGCGACGTGCGCGAGCTGAAGCTTCGCGGTGACGTCGCCGATGGCGTAGATACCCTTGACGTTGGTGCGCATGCGCTCGTCGATCGCGATGGCACCGCGGTCGGTGAGCTCGACGCCGGTGTTCTCGAGGCCGTAGCCCTCGACGCGCGGCGCGAAGCCGACCGACTGCAGCACCTTGTCGACCGTGACGGTCTCGACGTTGCCGGACTTGTTGTCCTTGATCTCGACGGTCACCTTCGAACCGTCGTCCGAGATCTTCTGCACCGCGGCACCGGTCTTGATGGTGATGCCGAGCTTCTTGTACGCCTTGGCGATCTCCTTGGAGACGTCGGCGTCCTCGTTGGGCAGTGCGCGGTCGAGGAACTCGACGATGGTGACGTCGACCCCGTAGTTCTTCAGGACGTAGCCGAACTCCATGCCGATGGCACCGGCACCGACGATGACGATGGACTCGGGGAGGTCGCGGGTGAGGATCTGCTCCTCGTAGGTGACGACGTTGTCGCTGAGCTCGGTGCCCGGCAGCAGCTTGGTGACGGAGCCGGTGGCGATGATGACGTTGTCGAAGGTCACCTGTTCGGTGCCGCCCTTGGTGAGGGTCACCTCGATGGTCTTGGCGTCGACGAACGAGCCCTTACCGTCGTATTCGGTGATCTTGTTCTTCTTCATGAGGAAGTGCACGCCCTTGGTGCGCCCGTCCGCGACCTTGCGGCTGCGGTCGTAGGCGGCACCGAAGTCGAAGGACACGTCTCCCGAGATGCCGAAGGTCTTGGCCTCTTTGTTGAAGAGATGTGCCAGCTCGGCGTTGCGGAGAAGTGCCTTCGAGGGGATGCAGCCGACGTTCAGGCAGACACCACCCCAGTACTTCTGCTCGATGATGGCGGTGCTCAGTCCCAGCTGTGCCGCGCGGATAGCAGCGACGTACCCACCGGGACCGGCTCCGAGGACAACGACGTCATAGTGTGAGGTCACGGATATACAGGGTAGTCCCGCCCGATTCCGGTGTCTGCCGATGGTCCGGTTACCGGCCGGTAGCTACAGGATCCGGTGATCGGCCGTGTATCGGCGCACGGCGAGCGGGACCGTCACGGCGAGCAGCACGACGCACCAGCCGAACGCCGACCACACCGGATGGTGCAGCGGCCACGCCGCATCCGCGGGTACCGGCGCGGACGCCGAGAGCAGCTCGCGCAGCGCACCTACGACGGCACTGACGAGATTCACTCGGCGATCTGTCGGACGACCACCGGCATCGTGTCGGTGGGCACGAAGATGTTCGAGAACATGATCGTGCCGAAGATCATGGGTGCGCACTGCTGCAGGACCTGTTCGTCCCGGATCGAGACGCCGAGCCACACACCTACCCACGAGAATGCGAACCGGAACAACAGCAGCACCACCGCGGCGAGGGCGATCTCCCCGGCGCCCGCTTCGATCCGCCAGCCGACGAGATATCCGATGCTGACCATCGGCGCCAGCGTGACCGCACACGTCAGGGTCTCGGCGAAGGCGAGTACGGCGGGCGCGGCCACCGGGGAGGTGGGCAGGGTCCGGAAGCGATCCGACAGTCCGCTGCGCATGTCGGCGTTCGCGGTGGCGGCGGTGGTCGCGAGGCCCATGGCCGCCACGAGGACGAGCACACCCGGCATCAGGTATGCGCGGTAGGCGGCGCCCTCGCCACCGGACAGGGCGCCGGCGAAGACGAATCCGAAGAGCAGCATCATGCCCAGCGGTGCGGCGAGGGTGACGAACAGCAGGGCCGGCGAGTGCCGGTAGGTCAGCAGGACGCGATGCAGCAACGTCCGGGTGCCGGTGAGGGCAGAACTGCCGTGGCCGGACTCGTGGATGGTGGTCATGCGGACTCCTCGATTCGCTCGCGTCCGGTCAAGGTCAGGAATGCCTCGTCGAGACCGACGCGGCGACGGCCGATGTCGTCGACGGGGACACCCGCGTCGTCGAGGGCGCGCAGCACGGGCAGCAGCGGCACCGAGTGGGCGTCGGTCGTGAAGGACAGCCGGACCGAGCCGTTCTCGACCGGCACCTGGATGCCGTTGTGGCGCAGGCCGAATGCGCCGATGACGGCGACGGCCTCGTCGATGTGGGCAGCACCGGGGAGGACGAGGTCGAGTCCGGAGCCGACCGCCTCCTTGATCTCGGCGGGAGTGCCGGTCGCGATCGTCCGGCCCGCGTCGAGGATGGTGATGTCGTCGGCGAGCCGGTCGGCCTCGTCGAGATACTGCGTGGTGAGCAGGACCGCGGTGCCCTCGGCGACCAGTTCGCCGACCATCCCGTAGATCTCGTTGCGGCTGCTCGGGTCGAGACCGGTTGTCGGTTCGTCGAGGAAGAGCACGTCGGGTCGCACGAGCATCCCGGCGAGCAGATCCAGCCGCCGGCGCATGCCGCCGGAGTAGGTGCTCGCCTGCCGGTTCGCAGCATCGGCGAGGCCGAAGCGGTCGAGCAGTTCGACCGTGCGGGTGTGGGCGGCGCGGCCGGCCAGACCGTGCAGGCGAGCGACGATCATCAGGTTCTCGACACCGGTCAGTCGTAGATCCACCGCGTGGTACTGGCCGACGAAGCCGATGCAGCGCTTCACGCGGGTCGCGTCGTGCACCACATCGAAGCCGCGTACGCGGGCACGTCCGGCCGTGGGCCGCAGCAGGGTGGCGAGCATCCGGACGATGGTGGTCTTCCCCGATCCGTTCGGACCGAGGAGCGCATGGACGCGCCCCGGCGGGACGCGCAGGTGGACGTCGTCGACGACGATGCGATCGCCGAACGCCCGGGTGAGGCCTTCCGCCTCGAGTGCCATCTCGGTCACGATCCACCTCTCGATTGGGAACACCGTTCGCAGTTCGAGGGTACGCATCTGCGAACATCGTTCGCAACCCGTTCGAGGGGGCATGCTGTCCTGCATGACGGTCTCCGACTCGATCTGGCTGCGGTCCGACACCGGGCGCCCCGGCCCGCGACCGGCCTACACGCTCGACCAGCTCGCAGACGCGTGCGTGCGGATCGCCGACGAGGACGGCATCCGCGCCCTGTCCATGCGCAGGCTCGCCGACGCCCTCGGCACCGCCCCCGCGTCGCTCTACCGCTACGTCTCCGGCAAGACCGATCTCGTGGACCTCATGGTCGACCGGGCCGGAGCCGAATACCGCTTCGCTCCGCTGACCGGTGACGTGCGCGCCGACGTACTCGACGTCGCCGAACAGTCCCGCGCAATCCACCGCCGGCATCCCTGGCTGAGCCAGGTCACGGCATCGACGCTCGGCCCGAACTCGATGCGGTATCTCGACCACCTCGTCGGCGCCCTCGCCCCCGCCGGACTCGACCCGACCGCGACGATGACCGGAGTCGCCCTCCTGTCGGGGTGGGTCACCAACTTCGCCGCGCAGGAGGCCGCCGGGATGTCTGCAGGGGCGGCCGGCGGCGGAGCCGCGCACATCGCCGCGATGCTCGAGCACGGCGACTACCCGCATCTCACCGCCCTGATGACCGGCGCGTCCGCCGGAGGATCCGCAGGTGATGTCGCAGATGCGGACAGCCGCAGCGGTGCGGACGACGGATCCGATGCGAACGACCGTGCGTTCCGCGCCGGCATCGACGCGCTCCTGTTCGGCATCGCGCCGACCCGCTGACATCGCCTGCCGGCTCCCTGCAAGCGCCGGAGTGATGATCACGGACCGAGCGCGCGGAGACATTCTTGGCGACCACTTGGTGCGCGACGATCTCCGGCGCCCGCTCGGCACCAAGCCGGTTCCAAGTCCGGCCGCGCACGCTACCGACATGACTTCCGCATCCCTCACCCCGCGCCTCACCACCGACGACGACCTGCTCGGAATGCGGCTCGCGCACCGCGTGATCCTCCGCGACGTCACCCGGCTCCGCGAACTGGCGGACCGGATGCTCGCAGATCCGTCGAGCTTCGACAGGGCCCGCTACGCGGCGACCGCCGACTATGTCGGACTGTTCGTCGCGAGTCTCTACCACCATCACAACGTGGAGGACCTCGCACTCTGGCCGCTGATCACCGCGTCGGCCGGACCCCACGTCGACTTCACCGAACTCACCGACGACCACGACGAACTCGACCCGCTCCTCGACGAACTCGGCGAATTCACCCGCGGGCTCCCCGACCCCGCGGCAGTGGCCGGCTTCGCACGCACCCTCCGCACGCTGAGTGAGCACCTCCACGAGCACATCGCGGACGAGGAACGAACGGTCTTCCCGCTCATCACCGGGCACGTCTCCGCCGACGCGTGGCAGCGGTTCGAGAAGGACGCCCAGCGCGGTGGCCGGGCCGACTTCGACCTCACCCGCTTCTTCGCCGTGATGCCCGAGGACGAGACCGAGCGGGTCCGCCGCGAACTGCCCCTTCCGGTGCGACTGATGGTCGCGGTCTTCTCCCGTCGGCAACGACGCCGCGAGCGTGCGGTGTTCGGCTGACCCTGCTGTTCGGCTGACCCTGCTGTTCGGCTGACCCTGCTGTTCGGCTGACCCTGCTGTTCGGCTAACCCAGGATCCCGCGGTCGTAGGCGACTGCGACCGCGGCCGCCCTGTCCTTCACCTCGAGCTTCGCGAAGACGTGGGTCAGGTGGGTCTTCACGGTCGCCTCGCTGATGAACAGCTCCTGGGCGATGGCCCGGTTCGAGGTGCCCTTCGCGACGAGCGCCAGCACCTCACGCTCCCGGGCGCTGAGCGCCTGCGGGGCGGTGGGTGTCCGCATGTGGTTCATCAACCGCGACGCGACCACCGGCGACAAGACGGTCCGTCCCTCTGCCGCGGCCCGCACCCCGGCGAACAGGTCGTCCCGCAGAGCGTCCTTGAGCAGGTAGCCGGTCGCGCCGGCCTCGATCGCAGGCACGGTGTCGGCGTCCGTGTCGTAGGTCGTCAGCACCAGGACGCGACTGCGCGCACCTCGCGCGACGAGTTCGGTGATCGCCTGCACTCCCCCGCCTCCCGGCATCCGCAGGTCCATGAGCACCACGTCGGGGTCGAGTTCGAGCGTGAGGGTCACGGCCTCCGGACCGGAGGCAGCCTCTCCGACCACGTCGAATTCCGGGGATGCGGCGAACATTCCGCGCAGGCCGTCCCGCACGACGGGGTGGTCGTCGACGATCAGCACGGTGATCTCGTCCGCGTCGGTCACGACATCCTCCCGGCCCTGATCAGCGGCACCCGCACCGAGACCGCGGTCCCCACACCCGGTTCGGACTCGACGTCCACGACGCCGGCGATCCGGTCGGCACGGGACTGCATGCCCCGCAACCCGAATCCGTCGCCCGGTGTCGCGCACGGATCGAAACCGCATCCGTCGTCCCGGATGTCCACACTCACTTCGTCGTCCATATAGGACACCGTGACACCGGCACGGTGTGCGGAGGAATGCTTGGCGACGTTCGCGAGGGCCTCCTGGGTGATGCGGAACAACGTCACGCCGATGTCGTTGTGCAACGGTTCGGTGGTGCCCGTGACCGTGAGATCGACCCGGATCCCGTGTTCGGCCGACCATCTCTCCACCTCGTGGGCCAGCGCGTCGTCGAGCGTGCGGTGCTCGAGTGCCTCGGGAGCGAGATTGCGCACCGAGCGGCGGGCATCGCCGAGGCTGCGTCGCGCAAGGTCCGTGGCCCTCTCGACGTGGCGCCGCGCCGCCTCCGGATCGGCGGTGTCCTGTGCCGCCTGCAACTGCGTGACGATCCCGGCCAGGCCCTGGGCGAGGGTGTCGTGGATCTCCGCGGCGAGCCGGCGGCGCTCGTCGTCGATCCCCGCTTCCCGGGCATGCACCAGCAGCTGCGCGTGCAGGGCCTGGTTCTCGGACAGCGCGTTCTCGAGTCGGACGTTGGTGCGTTCGAGTTCGGTGATCGCAGCGAGCCGTTCGAGACTTCGCTGCTCGTCGCGTTCGGCGAGCCTCATCATCAGCATGGAAATCGAGGCGTTGAGCACGACGAGGAGCCCGAATGCGATCCACATCGTCGTGTCGTCCGGCGGCAGACCACCCGCCTGCGAACCCGCCACCGTCACGGCGGTGACGATCAGCCCGAACCGGCTCCAGCGGTCCGGCAGCATCGCGTGGGCATCGAAGTAGCCGGAGGCCGCATAGATCGCGAAGAACGGGTTGAGCCAGCTCAGGACGAACGCCAGGGCGGACCGGAGCAGGTAGTAGACCGCGTCGCCCTCCGGCATCGACCGGCGGCGGCGACCGCGCCACAGTTCCAGACCCACCGCCACCGCGGTGAGCACCGCTGCCGTGTACCGCTCGGCGGGACTCATCAACAACGTCGCGGTGCCGACGGACAGGACGGTGCCGGTCGCGAGCATCCCCACCGGCGCCCATCTGTAGGTCCGAAGCCACGGATCGTCGGTGGTCGTCGGTGCCGTCATGGCTTCCAGGATGACGGTCGACGCCGTCACTGCCAACGGAACCACCGGATCGCCACGCCGGTCAGGACGACGGTCCAACCCACCACGACCGCGATGCCACCGAGATTCGGCAGGCCGCCCGCGGCGGTCTCGTCGAGCAGTTGCGCTGCGGCACCGAAGGGTGTCAGCTCCACGATCCGTCGCAGCAGCTCGGGCATCGCCTGCACCGGAAGCCATACGCCCGCACTGAACATCAACGGGAAGAACACGATCGTGCCCAGCGTCTGAGCGATCCGCACGGACGGTGCCACCGCAGCCAGTGTCCCTCCCGCGCTCAGTGCCGCAGCGAGAGTGACGAGTACCGCGAGTGCGTATCCCCACGGCTGGGCGGGGAAGGCGACTCCGAAGGCCGCCCGACCGACGATCAGTGCGAGGAAGACCGACGCCAGGACCGCGATCGCGTGCACCACGATCTGTGCGGTCAGCAGGTGCGACGGACTCGCCGGGGTCACGGCGAGCCTGCGGAGGATTCCCCGTTCTCGGTACGACGACAACACCGCGGGCATCGTCTGGACACCGGCCACGATCATCGCGAGGAGGATCGCCACGGGGACGTACAGATCGATCACCCGCAGACCACCGAGGTCCGGATCCGGTTCCCGGAAACCGGGAATCAGGCCGAGGATCACGAGCAACAGCGTGGGGAAGACGAGGATCCAGAAGAGCGCCCCGGGTTCCCGCGTGAACAGTCGTGCCTCGGTACGCAGAACGGCGGTCGATGCGGACATCGCCGGGGTGCTCGTCGTCGACGTCTCGACGAGCCTGGTGCGGACGGTCGGGTCGGTCATGACGTGCTCCTGGTGTCGGTGAGATCGAGGTAGGCGTCGTCGAGGGTCGCTTCGGCGATGCGGAGGCGTTCGGCCGTGACGCCGAGGCGTGCCAACAGGCCGAGTACCGCGTGGATCGACTCCTCACTGCCTTCGACGGCCACCCGTTCCCGGGCGGTGTGCACGGAGACGACGCCGGGCTGGGCTTCGAGGAGCGCGGGGTCGAGCGGACCGGACGGGTGGAACGAGACCACGATCGCTGCGGACGACTGCCCGATCAGCTGGGCCGGCGTCCCCAGCGCACGGATGCGCCCGGAATCGAAGACCGCGACACGGTCGCAGAGGCGTTGTGCCTCTTCCATGAAATGTGTGACGAGCAGGACGGTGACGCCGGAATCACGCACCTCCTCGATCAGTTCCCAGGTGTCACGGCGCCCACGCGGGTCGAGTCCGGTGGTGAGTTCGTCGAGGACGACGACGCGCGGTGAACCGATGAGTGCCAGTGCGATGAACAACCGCTGTTTCTGGCCCCCGGACAGTTTCGTGAACCGGGTGTCGAGCATGCGGCCGAGCCCGAGGCGTTCGGCGAGCACATCGCCGTCCGCGGGTCGGGCGTAGAAGGCCGCGTACAACCGGAGGGCCTCGCGCACGGTCAATTTCGGCTGCAGCTCACCCTGCTGCAACTGCGTGCCGAGCAGTTCGGTGACGGCCCGGTGGTCGCGGACCGGGTCGAGGCCGGCGACGCGGACGGTGCCCTCATCGGGTTTTCGCAGACCCGAGATGTGTTCGACGGAGGTCGTCTTCCCGGCCCCGTTCGGACCGAGGACCCCGAAGATCTCACCTTCGTGGATCTCGAAGCTCACGCCGTCCACGACGGCGCGACCTCCGTACGACTTGTGCAGATTGTTCACTTCGACGATCGGCATGCATCGAGCGTCGCGCGGAGCACGGGTCCCGCACATCGTCCGTCCGTCTCGATCGGATGTCCCCCGATCGGATGATGGTGAGGGTCATCCGGTTCGGGCATGATGTCGCCGTGCGTGTTCCCCGTCGAGATCAACCCGCGCGGCGCGAGGCCGCTCGGGTGTTCGAACCGGGAGAACCCACATGGAATACAACGCAATGATCGAAATCGACGCCGACCTCGATCTCCTGACCGACGACGAGACCGTCGACCTCATCGAACCGATCGTCCCGCACCACGGGGCGGTGGGCCGCAGCGACAACGGTCGCGCCCAGCTCATCATCACCGTCGACGCCGTCGACGCGATCCACGCCCTGCGGTTCGTGCGCGACCTGATGCAGGACTCGTACTCGTCCTACCGCGTGAACGCGGTGGATGTATTGCCCACCAGCGCGTTCGACGCGATCTACGGTTTCGGCGACTACTTCGCCTGATACGGGAGCGCGGTGGGGGTCCGCGCTGCGCGGACCCTCACTTGCGGCGCCCGAACCTGCGCATGCCGAGCAGGTAGCGCGGGATCGACCGGAACGGGACCCGCACCGGCCAGTCGTCGGGACGGAAGTACGCCTCGGTGCCGCCGTCGACCACCACGACGCTGCCCGTCATGAAGTCCGCCGCCGGGGACAGCATGAATTCGACCCACTGCGCGATCTCGTCGGGCTTCCCGAAGCCCCCGAGCGGAACGGGGAAGCTCTCCACCACCTTCCCGAGGGGGCTCTCGAGTTGCGCGTCGAGCAGCGGGGTGGAGATCGCTCCGGGCGCGAGGATGTTGAGGCGGATGCCGGCACCCGCCCACTCGGGGGTGACCGCGGCGCGTCGCGCCCATCGGGTCACGGCGATCTTCGACGCCGCATAGGTGAACGGCGGGCCCGCCTGCGAGATGCGGGTGGTGCGCACGACGCCCTTGTCCATGTCGCCGGCGAGGAAGGCCTTCACCGCCGAGTTCGGCACGCCGGGAGTCGTGGTCGTCGAATTGGATCCGAACACCACGACCTTGCTGTTCGCGGAGGCGGCCAGAGCTGCTCGCCATCCGACGAGCAGGTCGATCACGCCGCGCACGTTGACCTGCGCGATGATCTCCTCCTTGCCGGGGGTGGGGCCCAGGCCGGCGGCGAGCACGGCACCGTCGAGACGGCTGCCCGCCAGCTCGAGCGTGGCCCGGACGGCGTGGGAACGACCCTCCGGAGTGGATAGGTCCGCCGTGACCTCGGTGTCCTTCAGGTCGATGCCGATCACTGTGTGCCCGGCGGCCCGCAGCCGCTCCGCGCTCGCCCGGCCCATTCCCGAGGCGGCACCCGTCACCGCATAAGCCGCCATGTGCCCCTCCATCGTTGGATTCGGGGCACGTTACAGCGAGGCGACCGCCTCGTGCAGCAGGGCGACGTACCGAGCGAGACCTGCCGCGTCGAGGACATCCGGGGAGGTCGTCACCGACAGGGTCACGGTGTCGCCGATCCCGTGCACGCCGTGGGTGAGCGCCTGCACGGGCGACAGGCCCGGGAAGCCCGAGGTGAACCGCACCCGCCCGCCACCGAGTTCCAGGTCGGCCGGACCTCGGTAGACGCTCGACACGACGGTGTTGCCCGTGACGGTGGGTGGGACGACGGACAGGTCGAGTCGGTCGGTACCGAACCGCAGCAACGGTGCGGGGACGTGGTCGTCGGTGCGGACCCGGATCGCCATGGCGGGGTGCCGCGCACGGATCCGTTGCAACGCCAGGTCGGCGGCGATCGCCGCGGCACGTTCGTGCGGTTCGCGGAGCGCGCAGTGCAGGTCGACGCCGACGTTGCGGTAGCTGTTGCGGGCCGTGCCCGGCGCCACCGCGACCGGCACCTCGGCGGACAGTTCGTCGACGCCGAGGAACTGCGACAGGGCGGCGCCGATGGCCGTGAGCGCGCCGATGGTGACCGTGCCGACGCTGCGCAGGGCGGCGGAGTCGAACACGAGTGTGCGGACCATCCGCCGCGGCCCAGGTGCGGTGTTCACAGCGACCAGCGGCCTCCCCGGGGTGGGTGGCGGCACCGAGGGGTCGGCGAGCTGTCGCGCCGCATCCACCGACCGCCGCCCGTCGGCGATCACCCGTGGAATCGAGAACGGCAGCCGCAGGACGGCACGCGTAAGCATCCCGGCGGGCGAGAGGGCGCGCGGCGGTGTCGTGGGTGTCGCGGTGCCCGCCAGCAGATCGCGGGCGAGCGCGGAGGTGCGCACCCCGTCTGCGAAGGCGTGCGACATCTGCAGGACGACCACGAGGGCGGGACCGTTCCCGCGCGGAGCACCCGTGACATGTGGGAAGACGTGCAGTCGCCACGGCGAGACGGTGACGTCGACGCGGGTCGCGACGAGCCCGGACAGCGCGACGAGCATCTGTTCGTAGCTGCCGGATTCGTGGACGACGAACCGGTCTTCTGCTGGGGTGTGCGCTGCCCAGTAGGGATAGTCGAGACCCGCGGGTACCTCGACCATCCGTACCTGCAGCTCCCCCATCACCGCCGCCCGCGACCGCAGTTCGTCGAGCACGTCGGCGACCGGAGTCGAGGGGGCGTCGAAACAGTAGAGGGCGAACAGGTCGCCCGGGATGCGGTCGCCGAGCCATTCCCGGCGCGCGTCCGACGGATGCATCTGCACGAGGTCACAGTCTGCCTGCCGCCGGAGGCACGTGCGGGGCGGGTATGAATGGATCATGAGCGACGACACGACCGATCCGTACCTATGGCTCGAGGACGTCACCGGCGAGGAACAACTCGACTGGGTGCGTGCCCGGAACGACCGAACGGTCGAGGAGTACACCCGCACCGAGAGCTTCACCGACCTCGAATCCCGCATCCGCGAGATCCTCGACACCGACGCCCGCATCCCCTATGCGCGTCGGCGGGGCGAGTACCTCTACAACTTCTGGCGGGACGCCGAGCACGTACGCGGCCTGTGGCGTCGCACGACGATGGAGCAGTACCTGCGCGACGAACCCGAATGGGACGTCCTCGTCGACCTCGACGCCGTCGCCGAGGAGGAGGGCGAGAACTGGGTGTGGTCGGGTGCCCAGGTGCTGCGGCCCGATCAGACCCGCGCGCTCATCAGCCTGTCGCGCGGTGGTGCCGACGCGAGCGTGATCCGCGAGTTCGACCTCGTCGAGCGTCGATTCGTCTCGGGCCCGGACAGTTTCGAACTGCCCGAGGCGAAAACGGACATCGGGTGGATCGACGCCGACACCGTCTATGTGGGAAGCGATTTCGGCGACGGATCGCTCACGGACTCGGGTTATCCGCGACTCGCGAAGAAGTGGCGGCGCGGCACTCCGATCGAGGAGGCCGAGACGGTCTTCGAAGGTGAGCGCACCGATGTCGCCGTCTCCGCCTGGTACGACAACACTCCCGGATACGAGCGCAGCTTCGTCGACCGCGCGATCGACTTCTACCGGGCGCAGCGTTTCGAACTCACCGCGGACGGCGAGCTCGTCGAACTGGATGTTCCCGACGACGCGCGGGTGAGCGTGTACCGCGACCACCTGCTCGTGCGCACCCGCTCCGAATGGCTCGGCCATCCCGCCGGCACGCTGCTCGCCGCGAACTATCCGGCCTTCCTCGCCGGCTCGCGTGAGGTGACAGTGCTGTTCGCCCCGGACGAGCACACCTCGCTCGAGCAGTACGCGTGGACACAGAATCACCTGCTCGTCGTCACACTGCGCGACGTGCAGACCCGCGTGCGGGTGCTCACACCGGGTGAGGACGGTTGGTCGGACGAGGAACTGCCCGACGTCCCCGATGCCACGTCGACTTCGATCATCGACGTCGATCCGCTCAACAGCGACGACTTCTTCCTCAACTCCAGCGGTTTCACGATCCCTGCGACCCTGCTGTCGGGGACGGTCGGCGGCCCGGTGGAGGCGATCAAGCAGGCCCCGGCGTTCTTCGACGCCGAGGGCATCACCGTCGAGCAGTTCTTCGCGACGTCCGACGACGGCACGCAGGTGCCCTACTTCGTGGTCGGCAGCAACACCGGAACCCCGTCGCCCACACTGTTGTACGGGTACGGCGGGTTCGAGAACTCGATTGTGCCGGCCTACAGCGGCGGCGTCGGGCGGGCGTGGCTCGAGAAGGGCTACACCTACGTCATCGCGAACATCCGCGGTGGCGGCGAGTACGGACCCAGCTGGCACACGCAGGCCCTGAAGGAAAACCGGCACAAGGTCTTCGAGGACTTCGCCGCGGTCGCGAAGGATCTCGTCGCGCGCGGGATCACGACGGCCGAGCAGCTCGGCACCCAGGGCGGCAGCAACGGCGGTCTGCTCATGGGCGTGATGCTCACCCGCTATCCCGAACTGTTCGGGGCGATCGTGTGCCAGGTGCCGCTGCTCGACATGAAGCGCTACCACCTGCTGCTCGCCGGTGCGTCGTGGATGGCCGAGTACGGCGACCCCGACAACCCCGCGGAGTGGGAGTTCCTGTCGAAGTACTCGCCGTACCAGAACACCGACCCGGATGCCGACTACCCGCCGATCCTCGTCACCACGTCGACGCGCGACGACCGGGTGCATCCCGGCCATGCGCGGAAGATGGTGGCGCGGCTCGAAGAGCAGGGTCACGAGGTCCGGTACTACGAGAACATCGAGGGCGGCCACGGCGGCGCTGCCGACAACGCCCAGGCGGCGTTCAAGTCGGCGCTGACGTTCACCTTCCTGGCGGACAAGCTCGCGAACCGGTGAACTTCGGGGAGGCTGTGTGCGTTCTCGTCGAGAAAGACGCACACAACCTCCCTCATCTCGCCGGTCCGGTGGACTCGCGGACGACGAGCTGCGTCGGGAGCACGAGTTCGTCGGCCACCGCGACCCGCTCGTAGGCCTGCCGGGCGAGCATCTCGATGGCGCGCGCCCCGGCGTCCTCGGTGCGTTCGGCGAGCGTGGTGAGCGACGGCCGGCACAGGTCGGAGCCGAAGATGTTGTCGAATCCGACCACGCTCACGTGCTCCGGGACGGACACCCCGCGATCCCGCATCCGGCGCAGCACCCCGATGGCGAGCATGTCGTTGTGGCACACCACCGCGGTGGCACCGGCCGCCACGGCGGCGTCGGCCGCGGCGGCACCGCCACCGAGCGTCGGCGAGTAGGGGCCGAAGCGACGCACCGCGATGCCGTGAGCCTGCGCCGCGGCCTGCAGACCGGCCCAGCGCCGCGCTCCCGACCATGACTCGGGCGGACCGCCGAGGAACAGCAACGAGCGGTGCCCGAGCGACGCGAGGTGGTCGACGATCTGCCGCGTGCCCGTCTCGTAATCGGCGACAACGCAGGAGATTCCGCGGATCGCCCGGTTCACCATGGTCACGGCGTCGAATTCGGCGACGCGCCGCAGCTCGTCGTCCGGCATACGGGCGGCCGCCAGGACGAAACCGTCGACGGCCGGCCCCAGCCGCCGGATGATGTGCGCTTCGGTGGTCGCGCTCTCCTGGGTGTCGGCGAGGACGAGGGTCCGGCCGGAGGCGACGGCGGCGCGTTCGGCCCCCTTGATCACGCCCGAGAAGAAGGGGTTCGTGATGTCGGGGACCAGCAGCGCCAGGGTGTTGGTGCGTCCCGATTCGAGGGCGCGGGCCGCGGGGTTGGGTGCGTAGCCGAGCCGGTCGGCGACCTCGAGGATGTGGTCGCGAGTGGCGGCGTTGACGCGACCGGGCTTGGTGAACGTGCGCGAGACCGTCGACGCTGCGACCCCTGCCTCGCGGGCCACATCGGTGATGGTGGCGCGTTTCCGTGAACGCGGAGAGGCCGACATACGGACAGTATGGCAAAGAAATGGCAAACGATTGTCGTGGGCTGCGCCACACCCATAACGTCCGTGTATCCGATACTGAAGACCCACCCCCCGAGGCATCCGATGACTGAAAACACCACGGTGCAGCGCACGCCCCGCAAGGCGGCCCTCGCCGCGTGGAGCGGCAGCGCACTGGAGTACTACGACCTGGCGATCTACGGTACCGCCGCTGCGCTCGTCTTCCCGAAGATCTTCTTCCCCGAGGGCAACCAGGCGGTCGCGACCGTCGCGTCGCTCGCGACCTTCGGCGTCGCCTACGTCGCACGCCCCTTCGGCTCCGTCCTGATGGGCCACATCGGTGACCGCTTCGGCCGCAAGCTGATTCTCGTCGGCACGCTGCTACTGATGGGTGTCTCGACCTTCCTCATCGGCTGCCTGCCGACCTACGGACAGGTCGGCATGATCGCGCCGATCCTGCTGGTCGTGCTGCGGCTGCTCCAGGGGCTGTCCGCCGCGGGTGAGCAGGCCGGCGCGAACTCGATGTCGTTCGAACACGCCCCCGACGACAGACGCGGTTTCTTCACCAGCTGGACACTGAGCGGCACGCAGGGCGGCCAGGTGCTCGCACCTCTGATGTTCCTGCCCGTGATCGCGCTGCTGTCCGAGGAGCAGTTGCAGTCGTGGGGCTGGCGCGTGCCCTTCTGGATCAGCGCCGTGATCGTGCTGGTCGGTTTCCTCATCCGGCGCAGCCTCGACGAGACCCCCGAGTTCCACGCCGAGAAGGCGCACGACGAGGCCCCCAAGGCACCACTGGCCGTGCTCTTCCGCCACCACTGGACCGGCGTCCTGCGCGTCTTCTTCGCGGCCTTCATCGCCATGGTCAACACGGCCTTCCAGGTGTTCGCCCTCAACTTCGCCACAGCCGACGAGTACGGCATCGGCATCAGCGACACCACGATGCTGTGGCTGGCGATCGTCGCCAACATCATCGCCGTGGGCACCATCCCCATGTGGGCCCTGCTGTCCGACCGCATCGGTCGCAAGCCGGTCTTCGTCTCCGGCCTGATCGGCAGCGCCGTGATGGTGACGGCCTTCCTGTGGTCGATCTCGCGGGGCGACGTGCCGCTCGTGCTCATCACCGGAATCCTGCTCGCCGGCGTGGTCTACAGCATGCCGAACGCGGTGTGGCCCGCCACCTACGCCGAGTACTTTCCCACCAGCGTCCGCCTGTCGGGCATGGCGATCGGCACCCAGTTCGGCTTCGCGCTCGCCGGTTTCACCCCGGCCATTGCCGGCTCGCTCATGGACGGCAACGCCGACAACTGGTACCGCGTGGCCCTGTTCTGCGTCGGCGCCGTCGCCATCTCGCTGATCGCGGTGGCCACCGGACCGTCCGGAACCCACAAGATCCCCACCCGTGAGATCGGCCTGCTCCCTCACGATCGGAACACCGCGCCGGTCCCCGCCGGAGCGGCATCGTGAGTGCTCGTCCGACGATCGCCGTTCTCAACGGGCCCAATCTCAACCTGCTCGGCACGCGCGAACCTCATCTCTACGGCACCGCGACGCTGGCGGACATCGAGAAGTCGTGCCGCCGCACCGCCGACGACCTGGGCTTCGACATCGACTTCCGGCAGAGCAACCACGAGGGCGCACTCATCGACGCCGTCCACGAACTCCGCGAATCGGCAGCCGGTTTCGTCGTCAACGCCGCGTCCTACACGCACACCTCGGTCGCACTGCACGACGCGCTCGTGACCGTCGCGGCACCGATCGTGGAAGTGCATTTGACCAACGTCCACGCCCGCGAGGAGTTCCGGCACCGTTCGTTCGTCGCTCCCGGCGCGAAGGCCGTGATCGCCGGATGCGGCCCCGACGGATACGAGTTCGCCGTCCGTCACCTGGCCGCACTCGCACTCGATACCGAGAAGAAGGAAAGCGCCCGATGACCACCGCAGCGCCCGCACGTACGTCCTTCCTGCTGGGCCTGTTCGGCGCCGGGATCGGCGGTTCGCTCACCCCGGCCATGCAGGAACGGGAGGGCTTCGCCTCGGGACTGAACCTGACCTACCGCCTCGTCGACGCCGAGCGCCTCGGCTACGGCGCCGAGAACCTGGCCGAGATGCTCGACTGGGCACAACGTTTCGGCTTCGACGGGCTCAACATCACGCACCCCTTCAAACAGGTCGTCATCCCCCTGCTCGACGAGTTGTCCGACGACGCCCACGATCTCGGCGCGGTCAACACCGTGGTGTTCCGGAACGGTCGCGCGCTCGGCCGCAACACCGACTGGTCCGGCTGGGGACGCGCGTTCCGCCGCCGGTTACCCGAGGCCGTCTCCGACCGCGCCGTGCTGGTCGGGGCCGGCGGTGCCGGTTCGGCCGTCGGATACGCGCTGCTCGAACAGGGTTCCGCGCACGTGTCCATCGTCGACGTCGACGTCGAGAAGGCGCAGGCCTGCGCGACCCGCCTGGCCAAGCGGTTCGGCGACGACCGGGTCCGCGCGACCACCGATCTCGCCGGTGCTCTGGCCTCGGCACAGGGTCTGGTCAACGCGACCCCCACGGGCATGACCGGCCACCCCGGGCTGCCCGTCCCCGCCGAGCTCGTCCGCGAGGACCTGTGGGTCTCCGACGTCGTGTACTTCCCGCTCGAGACCGAACTGATCCACCTCGCCCGCTCCCGCGGATGCCGCGTGGTGCCCGGTGGCGGCATGGCCGTCTTCCAGGCCGTGGGTGCCTTCGAGTACTTCACGGGCGTCGAACCCGACGCCGAACGAATGGTCCGACACTTCGAGGAGCTGACCAGCTGATGCGCCGCGGAATCGCCACCGTCTCGCTCTCCGGTGTTCTCGCCGACAAACTCGACGCGATCGCCACTGCAGGATTCGACGGGATCGAGATCTTCGACAACGACCTGATCGCGTCGCCGCTGTCACCCGCCGAGGTGGCCCGGCGCTGCGCCGATCTCGGTCTGTCGATCGACCTGTTCCAGCCGATCCGCGACATCGAGGGCGTCGACCCACGGCGGTTCCCCGACGTCCTGCACCGTGTCCGCCGCAAGCTCGAGGTGATGAACGAGCTCGGCGCAACGACCTTCCTGGCGTGCTCGAACGCGCTGCCGACCGCGATCGACGATCCGGAACTGTCCGCCGAACAGCTGCGCGCCGTCGGCGATCTCGCCGCCTCGCACGGGGTCACCTTCGCCTACGAGGCCCTCGCCTGGGGACGCCACGTCAACCGGGTCGGGCAGGCGTGGAATCTCGTCGAACGCGCCGACCACCCGGCCGTGACGCTGGCCGTGGACACCTTCCACATGCTCGCACGCGGCGACGACGGACGCGCCCTGGCCGGCATCCCCGGCGAACGCATCGGCTTCCTGCAGGTCGCCGACGCCCCGGTGCTCGACATGAACGTCCTCGAATGGAGCCGCCACTTCCGGTGCTTCCCGGGGCAGGGCATGCTCGACGTCTCGGGGGTGGTCGCGGCCGTGCTCGACGCCGGTTACGACGGTCCGCTCTCGCTCGAGGTCTTCAGCGACGTGGTGCGCGAAGCGGATCCGCATGTGACCGCGCGCGACGCGATGCGGTCGCTGCTGTTCCTCGAGGACCGGCTCGGTGCGCGGGTCACCGGGCCCGCACGCGAGAAGGTGACGGTCGCACCGCCGCTTCCGGCGCACACCGACGCGGCGTTCGTCGAACTCGCCGACCCCGACCGCACCGACTACCCGGCGCTGCTCACCGGACTCGGATTCCATGTCGCCGGCCGGCACCGCAGCAAGCCCGTCGTGTGGTGGCGCAACGGCGGCGCGAACGTCGTCCTGAACGAGGAGCCCGCGCCGGGCCCCGCCGCGACCGCGCTGGGTCTCGTCGCCCCCGACGTCGCCGCGGTGGCCGAACGCGCCGCCAACCTGCTGTGGCCCGCGGTCGACCGCACCCGAGGGGAGGGTGAAGCAGGCCTGCCGGGCATCACCTCGCCCTCCGGTCTGCACGTCTTCGTCAGTGCCGAGCCGGGGCAGACCGACGACTGGCACAACGACTTCGTGTCCGACGACGCGGCAGCCACTCCCCCGGCCGACGAGGGATGGCTCGGTCTCGACCATGTCGACGTGACGGTCGCGGCGGACGACCTGAACCAGGAGCTGTCGTTCTTCCGCACCCTGTTCGGACTGCGGCCGGAAGACCCCGAGGAGTACATCCAGCCGCAGGGCCGCCTGCGCATCCGCGCACTGCGCGCGGAGAAGGGTGACCTGCGGGTCGCGCTGAACGTCTCCGAGACCGGTGCTGCGCCCCAGCTGCACGGTGTGACCCAGCTGGCCTTCGCCACGGCCGACGTCGTCGACTCGGTACGCCACGCACGTGCGCGCGGCGTGGAGTTCCTCCGGCCGCCCGCGAACTACTACGCGGATCTCGACGCGCGGTTCGTGCTCGACCCCGACCTGCTCGCCGTCCTGCAGGACAACGGCCTGCTCTACGACCGCAACGACGACGGCGGCGAATTCCTGCACGCCTACACGCTCCCGGTGCAGGGCAATTTCCAGGTCGAACTCCTCGAACGGCGCGGCGGCTACACCGGATACGGCTCCCCCAACGCGCACGTCCGGCTCGCCGCTGCTGCCCGCGCGGGATCAGCGGTCGCGTAGCCAGGCCACGATCTTCGCTACGGTGTCGTTGTTGTCGCGGATCCATCCGTTGTGGCCCAGTGCCCGCGGGTTGTGCCACCGGGCGACGTCGGCGGAGGGCAGCTTCTCGAGCAGGTGCTGCGCCGACGCGACCGGGGTGAGGTCGTCGTCTTCGATCGTGATCGACAGGACGGGCAGCGTGAGACGCCCGACCCGTTCCTCGTAGTCGATGTTCGCACCGGCCGGTTCGAACCGGCCGGTGCGGGCCAGTCGCGCCCAGTCGGAGATCAGCACGCGCGACTGCCGGCCGAAACCGGCGACGTCGATGCGATCGCCGGGCCAGAAACCGGCCACCGCGGCGGTCAGCGACATCGCCGTCGACCCGAGCCACAGTCCCGGTCCGCGGATGCCCACGTGCTGGCGGTAGTAAGGCGTGCCCGAGGTGACGAGGATCAGTCCGCCGAGCCGGCCGCGGATGCGCGCGGCGTAGAGCACCCCGAGTTGGCCGCCCATGGAGTGGCCGAGAAGGTACGGCGTCGAGTCGGGAAAGCGCTCCCGCACCACCTCGAAGACAGCGGGGAAGTGCGTCGCGACGATCTCGTGGTAGCCGTAGGTGCTGTCGGGTCCGGGCCTCGGACGGCTGTCGCCCTGGCCGGCCAGTTCACAGATCGCCGCGTCGAATCCGTGCTCGGTGATCGCCTGCGCGAACGGCTCGTAGTAACCGGCCGGGATGCCGAGCCCCGGCACGATCACCACGACGGCGCGGGAGGCGTCGCGGCGTGTCTCGTGCTCGTGGTCGGGTCCCGCGAAGAGGCGCACCGGGGCCGTGGTGCCCCCGGGAAGCTGGATCGGTACGGTCTCCACCGGCCCAGACTAGGCCGATCCGGACGCGGCGGGTGCCGGTTTCCCCAGTGTCCCTGCCACCCCGAGTCCGGAATTCAGGGTCGGGATGGGGGTCGTGCCCGGATGTGCTCGGGCCGGGTCGCGGCGGACGATCGAAATGTCCGGTCCAGCACCCTTTCGGAGGAACCCATGCGTACTCTTGTCACCCGCTCCCGTCTCGCGACCGCCGCCGTCCTGTCGCTCGGCACCGCCGCAGTACTGCTCGGAACAGGAACTGCCACAGCACAACCCGCGCCCGGTGTGGTCGGCTCGAGCGAGCAGGCCGCGGTCGCCGTGCTCGCCGCGGAGGGTGTGCCGTACTCGATCGTCAACCGGTCCGGTTCCGCCGGCGGCGACTGCACCGTGACCGCTCAGCGCGACCGGGGATACCGGACCGAGGTCGAGTACGAATACGACAGTGACGACAACGAGTTCGATCGTGTCGAACGTCAGGTGTGGCGCGGGGTCGGCCTGACGGTCGTGTGCCGCTGACGCCTCCCTGCGGTCAGTCCAGACCGAAACCTCGCTCCCGCAGAGCTTCCCGCATCTGTTCCCTGCTCCCGAGCGCGCCGGGCGACGCGAAGCGCCCGAGTACACGTTCGACCCAGCTCTCCGCCAGACCCTGATCGCGGTAGAAGCCGGAGATCTCCTCCTCATAGGCGGCGAGGCCGGCATCCCGTTCCTCGGTCGAGTACTGCTCGCGATGCAGCACCACGTCCTGACCCAACCGCGGCTTGACCTCCGACTCCACCTCGGGATCGGGACGGCCCACCACCAGCCCGACCACAGCGAACCTGTGGTCGGGCAGAGCCAGTTCTGCGGCCACGTCACGCGGATGGTTGCGGATGGCCCCGATGTAGACGGTGCCGAGGCCGAGCGATTCCGCGGCGAGCACCGCATTCTGTGCGGCGAGCGCGGCATCGACCACCCCGAGCAGCGCGGACTCCACGTAGTCGACGTTGACGAGATCCTTGCCGTGCTGCTCGGCGACCCGCGCCGCCCGGGCGAGGTCGGCCACCCACACGAGCAGCAGTGGAGCGTCACGCACCGCCGGCTGGTCGCCGGCGAAAGTCGCGATCCGGGCGAGCCGGTCGCGGTCGGTGACGGCCACGACGCTCCACAACTGCAGGTTGCTCGAGCTCGCGGCGGACGAAGCCGCGGCCACGATCGCGCACAGATCATCCTCGGAGACCGCTTCGGGAAGGAACTTTCGCACGGAGCGATGCGCCAGTTGGAGAGCGATGACGTCGTTCCACGCGCCGGAGCCACCGCGTCCGGCCACCTGCTCGGCGGCCCGGGTGCCGTACCTGCGGCGCAGTGCGGCGAGCTGTTCGTCCAGGACGACGTCGGTCATCACGGGAGATCTCCTTCTGATCGGCAGTACCGACGGTCGAGTCTGCCTCCTCGCGCCCCGGTCGCCGAGCATTGCCCTCAGCGTGATTTCTGCGTTGTTCGGGCCGGCTCGTCCGACCGACCCCGAGACGAAGATCAGGGTGAAGATCCGGGCCGTTCCCGGATGTGCCGAGGCCGTTACGGCGACAGGATGAATACATGAACTTCGAGAACCAGGCTCCCCGTCCCTTCACCCGCTCCTCGTCCCAGCGCATGCTCGGTGGTGTGTGCGCCGGACTGGCCGAGTACTTCAACGTCGACCTCAACCTCGTGCGTGCAGGCGCAGTCCTCGCCGCCTTCGTCACGGGCGGCACCGCCATGTTGCTCTACCTCGCCCTGTGGATGCTGATCCCCGAGAACTGATCCGGGTCACGGGGTCGGCCGAGACGACGACACCCCCGGCGGAGATCCGCCGGGGGTGTCGTATTCCGCTGCGAGGCAGCGGCACAGCTGTTCAGCTCAGCAGGAACTACTGGCCGAGGCCGAGAACGGCACTGCCGGTCTCGAGCAGGGTGCCGAGCAGTTCGGTGCCGCCGAGCAGTTCGAGGGCAGAGCCGATGAGTTCGATGACGTCCATGTGAATCTCCTTCGTCCGATCACATACCGGACGGGTCTCGTCCGATTGCTTTCCGCCTACCCGGAATTCCGATCGGAATTCCGTCGGGCTCGCATCAATTCTCAACACACTCGACGTGTATGCGCGACCCGAGAGTGCGCAAATCGGGATGTGATGACATTCACACTCGCAGAGAAGCTGGGACGAGCCCGCATATGACCAGCTCACAGTGTCAAGGAAAGAAAACGGAACGTCCGTACCCATTTATTTCTGTTTGACTTCGATATTTCCGTTCGGCCCGATTCATCCCGTTCACCGACCAATTACGGCGAATCGACCGATCTATCGGTTGAATAACGACCGAAAGAAGATGCCCGATTCGACCGGGATCGAATCGGGCATTTCCGGTGGATTGTGCGGGACCTCTACAGTCCGACCGCCTGCGACAGAAGCGGCCACGAGTTGCGCAGATCGTCCTCCCAGTAGTCCCAGGAGTGCGTACCCGCCGGACGCAGGTCGATCCGGGCGGGGATGTCCAACTCCTCGAGTCGCTGGGCCATCCGCTGGGTGCAGTGGTGGACCGCCGCCTCGATGCTGCCGCCGACGACCACCTGCCCGACGAGCCCGATCGGGTCGTTGTTCACCGACCGCGATCCGAGCCGCTCGTACTGCCCGGGCAGACCCGAACCCGACGAGATGTACAGGTCGATACCGCGGAGCTTCTCGGCCTGGAGGTAGGGATCGTTCTCGATCCAGGCCGGATCACCGACCGGGCCCCACATGTTCTCGGGGTCGCCACCCTTGACGCGTACGACGGCCTGCACGTAGGACTGCCCCAGCGGCGTGCTCGTCTCGGCGCATCCGCTGTACGCCCCGACCGCCTCGTACAGCTCGGGGGCCGTCGTGGCGAGGCCGAGCACCGACGTCCCCGACATCGACACTCCCGCAATGGCGTTGCGTCCCGATGTCCCGAACTCCGTGTCGATGACCGGCGGGAGTTCGTGCGTCAGGAAGGTCGTCCACATGTTGCGGCCGAGTGCGGGATCGTCGTTGCGCCAATCGGTGTAGTAGCTGTAGCCGCCGAGAAGCGGCGTGACGACGTTGATGTTCTTGTCCGAGAAGAAGTCCTCGACGTCGGTCTGCTTCTCCCAGGTGGCGATCCCCTGCCCGCCTCCCGAGCCGTTGATCAGGTAGAGGGTGGGACGCGGTTCGCTCGAGTCGGCGGGCGTCCGGATCCGGAGGGGGATCACCTTGTCCATCGACGGTGAGTAGACGTTCGCGATGACGGTGCGGTCGCTCTCGTGCTCGACAGAGGTCAGCTCTCCCACCGGTCGCTGGTCGTCGGCTTCTACCGACTGCGCGAGAGCGCCTCCGGGAGCCGCGAGGACCATCGACGTTCCCATCGCCACCGTGAGCAGTACCCGCCGTAACCAGGACGACCGCATATCCTCTTCCCCTCGTCGATCCGTCTGGCTGCGCACCGCGGACCGGTTGCGGATCGGCACGAACCTCCGGAACCGGATGAAGTGACACTTTCGTGACATTCATCGTCCGCGGAGCCCCTTTCGTAACGAATATGTGATCGTTCCGTACCGGAGGCCGGAATCGTCGGGGAACAGCACGAGGCCCGACCCCACCGGAGTGGGATCGGGCCTCGTGTGGCTCAGGGGCGGATCAGAAGTCCTCTCCGCCCGCAGGGGCGGATCAGAAGTCCATGCCGCCCATGCCGCCGGTCGGGTCGCCCACGGGAGCGGCGGCCTTCTCCGGCTTGTCGGCGACGACGGCCTCGGTCGTCAGGAACAGAGCCGCGATCGACGCAGCGTTCTGCAGCGCCGAGCGGGTGACCTTGACCGGGTCGTTGATGCCCGCTTCGAGCAGGTCCTCGTAGTCGCCGGTCGCAGCGTTGAGGCCGTGGCCGGCCTCGAGGTTGCGGACCTTCTCGGCGACGACGCCGGGCTCGAGGCCGGCGTTGAAGGCGATCTGCTTCAGCGGCGCCTCGAGAGCGACCTTGACGATGTTGGCACCCGTAGCCTCGTCGCCCTCGAGCTTGAGGTCGTCGAGAACCGGAGCGGCCTGCAGCAGGGCCACGCCACCACCGGCGACGATGCCCTCCTCGACGGCAGCCTTCGCGTTGCGGACGGCGTCCTCGATGCGGTGCTTGCGCTCCTTGAGCTCGACCTCGGTCGCGGCACCGGCCTTGATGACGGCGACGCCGCCGGCCAGCTTCGCGAGGCGCTCCTGCAGCTTCTCACGGTCGTAGTCCGAATCCGACGCCTCGATCTCGGCGCGGATCTGGTTGACGCGACCGGCGATGGCGTCGGGATCGCCCGCGCCCTCGACGATGGTGGTCTCGTCCTTGGTGACGACGACCTTGCGGGCCTGGCCGAGCACCTCGATGCCGGCGGTCTCGAGGGAGAGGCCGACCTCTTCGCTGACGACCTCGCCACCGGTGAGGATGGCGATGTCGGCGAGCTGGGCCTTGCGACGGTCACCGAAGCCCGGAGCCTTGACGGCGACCGACTTGAAGGTGCCGCGGATCTTGTTGAGGACCAGGGTGGACAGAGCCTCGCCCTCGACGTCCTCGGCGATGATCAGCAGCGGCTTGCCCGACTGGATGACCTTCTCGAGCAGCGGCAGCAGGTCCTTGACCGTGGAGATCTTGGAGCTGACGAGCAGGATGTAGGGATCCTCGAGCACGGCCTCCTGACGCTCTGCGTCGGTGGCGAAGTAGAGGGAGATGTAGCCCTTGTCGAAGCGCATGCCCTCGGTCAGCTCGAGCTGGAGGCCGAAGGTGTTGGACTCCTCGACGGTGATGACGCCTTCCTTGCCCACCTTGTCGATGGCCTCGGCGATGAGCTCACCGATCGCGGGGTCGCCGGCGGAGATGCCTGCGGTGGCGGCGATCTGCTCCTTGGTCTCGACCTCCTTGGCGGTGTCGAGCAGCTTGGCGGTGACGGCCTCGACGGCCTTCTCGATGCCGCGCTTCAGGCCGAGGGGGTTGGCGCCCGCAGCAACGTTGCGCAGACCCTCGCGGACGAGCGCCTGGGCGAGCACGGTAGCGGTGGTGGTGCCGTCACCCGCGACGTCGTCGGTCTTCTTGGCAACTTCCTTGACCAGCTCGGCGCCGATCTTCTCGTACGGATCCTCGAGCTCGATCTCCTTGGCGATGGACACACCATCGTTGGTGATCGTGGGGGCGCCCCACTTCTTCTCGAGAACGACGTTGCGACCCTTGGGGCCCAACGTCACCTTGACTGCGTCGGCGAGGCTGTTGAGGCCCCGCTCGAGGCCGCGACGGGCCTCTTCGTCGAACGCGATGATCTTGGCCATTGCGAAGTGATCCTCCGGGTATGGGGGTGACACCGGAGCGATCGCTCGTCGGATCGCTCCATGTACGCCTTCGGCCGGAAGCAGTGCCCGCGACGGACGACCAGGGGTGTCGAAAACCCGGTCTCACCCTACCGACCTGGCACTCACGTGTTGCGAGTGCTAAGTGCATTTTTAGCACTCGGGGGTGGCGAGTGCAAGACTACCGGCACCTGCCACCCCCGTCACGAAATCCGCGAAAGACCGACTACACGGTCGTCCGGATCATCGGTGCCGCGCTCGCTCAACGCGGCGTCGAACCGACCCCCACGGCGCACCACTGTCCCGTCGCGGTGTTGACCGCGAACGACTGGGCTCCGACGCACGTGACGCCGGTGGTGTCGGCCGTGGCGCCCGACCCGTAGCCGGCCACCGACAGGGTCGTCGCCGGACCCTGAGCCCACGAGTGGCTCAGTCCGCCGCCGAGCGCGTAGGCGAACGACCGGCCGCCGTCACGGGCTGCACTGAGCGCCGTGCCGAAGCCCGTCGCGTGGGCTTCGGCGGCGCCGGCCGACTCGGCGACCGACACCGCGGTGCCGCTGTCGGCGGCATACGCGCGAGCGAAGGCGTCCTCGGCGGTGGCGCCGCAGCTGGCGGTATCGGACACCAGGATGTCGTTGGCAGAAGGAGGCGACACACAGGTCACCGGCGCCGCTGCGGCGGTACCCCCACCGAACAGCGCGGCCGAGGCCACACCGACGGCGACGAGTACACCGGCCCGGAACGAACGGCGCGCGGTGAGAACGGATCGGAAGGAACGAATGGACAAGAACGGGCTCCTCTGCACTGGAGTGCCTCTTCGCGAAAGGCTGCGTCTGCGCGAACTGGGGAACGAGCGCCCCGCGCGAACGGGGGGCCGGCGCCCCGGCGGTAGGGTACCGATCACATGCGTCTCACGCGAGACCGCCTGTCACAGACTGTCGAGGAGCCCCGGGAGAGCGGCGACGGAGTCGATGACGTGGTCGGGACGATCGACCGCCAGGTCCAGGACGGATTGCCGAAACTTTCCGGTACGCACCAGGATTCCCGTCATACCGAGGCGTTGCCCCGGGACGACCTCGCCCGCGATGTCGTCGCCGACGACCACCATCCGATCCGGTTCGACACCCATCCGCTCCGACGCGACGAGGAAGCCGCGCAGCGACGGCTTGCCCACCGCCACCACCGACCGGCCGGTGAGCTCCTCGAGTCCGGCCAGGTAGACCCCGGTGTCGATGCGCAACTCGTCGGCGGCCTGCCACGCGAGCGCTCGGTGCATCGCGACCACCGGAACGTCCTCGAGCATCAGTTCGGCGACGCGACTCATCGCCCGGTGCGTGAAGGCATCCCCCGCGCCACCGAGGATCACCACTTCCGGATCGTCCTCGTCCAGCACGAGACCGTCGAGATCCGCGGCGATGTCGCCCTCGTTGAGGACCCAGCAGCGCAGACCCGGATAGGTCTGCCGGACGTGGTCGACGGTGAGGGACACCGCGGTGACGATCTCGTCCGGCGACACCTCCATCCCGAGATCGGTGAGCCGCTGCGCGATCTCGGCGCACGTCCGGGAGGTGGTGTTGGTGAGGAAGGCGCGGCGGACGCCGTCGGCACGCAGTCGTGCCAGGACATCCGCCGCGCCCGGGACGGGCTGCCACTCGGTGACGAGCACGCCCTCGATATCGAACAACACCCCGTCTACACGCGTCATGCATCGAGCCTATCCGCGTGCGTGCCTACGGCGACAGGCTCGGCTCACACGCTTCCGGCGAGACGCTCGGCGAGCAGGCGGGTGAACCGCGCCGGATCCTCCACCTCGCCACCCTCGGCGATCAGCGCCATGCCGTGGAGCAGCTCGGCGACGTCGGCGAGCGAGGCGTCGTCCGGACGCTGTTCCCGGGCCGTGCGCAGACCCGACACGAGCGGGTGATCGGGGTTGAGTTCCAGGATCCGCTTGACCCGCGGCACCGGCTGACCGGACGCCTTGTACATCCGCTCGAGGGCGGGCGACATGCTGAAGGTGTCGCCGACGATGCACGCCGGGGAGGACGTCAGGCGCGACGAGAGCCGCACGTCCTTGACCTGCTCGTCGAGGGTCTCCTTCATCCACGACAGCAGGTCGCCGAACTCCTTCTCCTTCTCCTCGCGTTCGGCTTCGGCGGCCTTCTTCTCGTCCTCGGTACCGAGGTCGACGTCGCCCTTGGCGATCGACTGGAAGCGCTTGCCCTCGAATTCCGGAACGGAGGTCACCCACATCTCGTCGACGGGGTCGGTCAGGAGCAGCACCTCGATGCCCTTGTCGCGGAACGCCTCCATGTGCGGGGAGCTCTCGAGCAGCTGCCGCGACTCGCCGGTGAGGTAGTAGATCGCGTCCTGGCCGTCCTTCATGCGCTCGACGTAGCCGGCGAGCGTGGTCTGCTCCTCCTCGCTCGCCGTCGAGTCGAACGACGAGATCGCCAGCAGTGTGTCGCGGTTGTCGGTGTCGGAGATCAAACCTTCCTTGACGACCCGGCCGAACTCGCGCCAGAACTTCGTGTACTTCTCGGGTTCCTTCGCAGCCATGTCCTTGACGGTCGCGAGGACCTTCTTCGTCAGACGGCGGCGGATGGCCCGGATCTGCCGGTCCTGCTGCAGGATCTCACGAGAGACGTTGAGCGACAGGTCCTGCGCGTCGACCACACCCTTGACGAAACGCAGGTACTCGGGGACGAGATCCTCGCAGTCGTCCATGATGAACACGCGCTTGACGTACAGCTGCACGCCGGTGCGCCGTTCGCGGGCGAACAGGTCGAAGGGCGCGTGCTCCGGGATGAACAGCAGCGCCTGGTACTCGAAGGTGCCCTCGGCCTTGAGCGGGATGACCTCGAGCGGCTCGTCCCAGGCATGGGCGATGTGCTTGTAGAAGTCCGTGTACTCCTCCTCGGAGACCTCGTCCTTCGAGCGCGCCCACAACGCCTTCTGCGAGTTGAGGGTCTTGGTCTCGAAGGTCACCTCGTCGGTGCCGTCCTCCGACTTCGTGGTGCGCGAGACCTCCATGCGGATCGGCCACGCGATGAAATCCGAGTACTTCTTGACGATCTCCTCGAGCTTCCACTGCGAGGTGTAGTCGAACAGGTGGTCCTCGGCATCCTCGGGCTTGAGATGCAGGACCACCGAGGTGCCCTGGGGCGCGTCGTCGACCTCGGCGATCGTGTAGGTGGATTCGCCGCTGGACTCCCAGCGCGTACCGGTCTTCTCCCCGGCCTTGCGGGTGACGAGCGTGACCTTGTCGGCGACCATGAACGACGAGTAGAAGCCGATACCGAACTGGCCGATCAACTCCTCGGAAGCGGCGGCGTCCTTGGCCTCGCGCAGCTTCTGCCGGAGTTCGCCCGTGCCGGACTTCGCGAGGGTGCCGATGAGATCGACGACCTCGTCGCGGTTCATGCCGATGCCGTTGTCGCGCACGGTCAGGGTGCGCGCATCCTTGTCCACCTCGAGCTCGACGTGCAGGTCGGAGGTGTCGACGTCGAGATCCTTGTTTCGGAAAGACTCCAGCCGGAGCTTGTCCAGGGCGTCCGACGCGTTGGAGATCAACTCGCGCAGGAAGGTGTCCTTGTTCGAGTAGATCGAGTGGATCATCAGATCCAGCAACTGCCGCGTCTCGGCCTGGAATTCACGCTGTTCGACGTTCGTACTCATTCCGGGTTCCCTTTCCACAAGCAGAACTTCCCCGGAAATAGTAAGCCGTCCGCGAGTCCGGCCCGTTCGCGCTTCCGGGTCCATGATGGAGGTGCAGGCTTCGTCCATCACAGGAGGTTGCGATGACGGTTCGTCGGACAGTGGTCGTCGGTGCGGGCATCGTGGGTCTGTCCACCGCGTGGTTTCTGCAGGATCGAGGCATCGAGGTCACGGTGCTCGATCGAGTCGGCGTGGCGGGTGACGCCTCGTGGGGCAACGCCGGGTGGCTCGCGCCGGCACTGACCCTGCCGCTACCCGAGCCGGGGGTGCTGCGTTACGGCTTGCGCTCGATGTTCCGGCCGTCGTCGCCCGTCTACGTGCCGCCCACGACGGATGTGCGGTTGCTGCGCTTCCTCGCCGACTTCGCCCGGCACTGCACGAGACGGCAGTGGACGTCGTCGATGAAGGTCTTCGCGCGCGCCAACCGCCTCGCCCTCGATGCCTACGACGATCTCGCCCGCGGGTCGGGCGACACGATCGTCACCGAACCGACGCGGGTCGCCGATCCGTTCCTCGCGGCGTTCACCTCGGACGACGACCGTCGGCTGCTGGTCGAGGAGTTCGAGCACGCGCGTGCCGCCGGCAGCGAGATCGACTTCGACCTGCTCGACACCGACACGCTGCATTCGCTCGAACCGCTGCTCGGGGACTCGGTGCGGGTGGGTCTCCGGATCCGGGGGCAGCGGTTCATCGATCCGCCGCGGTTCGTCGCCTCGCTGGCGCACGCGGTCCGCGCCCGGGGTGCGGAGATCGTCACCGACGTCGACGTCGAGGAGGTGCGCGACACCGGTCGCGGGGTGGATGTCGTCGTGGCCGGTGGGCACTCGCGGTCGGCGGATGCGGTGGTACTCGCGAACGGAGCGTGGCTCGGGTCGCTCGCCCGGCCGTTCGGCGTGCGCACGCAGGTCCAGGCCGGTCGCGGCTACAGCTTCAGCGTGCGGCCGCCGAGCCTGCCGAAGAACCCGGTCTACTTCCCGGCCCAGCGGGTGGCGTGCACACCCCTCCAGGACCGTTTCCGGGTCGCGGGAATGATGGAGTTCCGCAGTCCCGACGCCCCGCTCGACCCGCGACGCATCCGGGCGATCGTCGACGCGACCCGTCCGCTGTTGCGTGAGGTCGACTGGGAGGGGCGCAGCGAGGAGTGGGTGGGCTCACGGCCGTGCACGGCGGACGGGCTCCCGTTGATCGGCCGCACCCGTTCGGATCGGGTGTACGTCGCCGGCGGGCACGGGATGTGGGGTGTGGCGCTCGGTCCCCTCACCGGACGGCTGCTCGCCGGGTCGATGACCGGCGAGCCGGATCCGTTGCTCAGGTCGTTCGATCCGCTGCGCTGACCGGTCCGGGTTCGAGACGGTCGCGCACGCGGTCGAACCATTCGAGGACGGCCCGTTCGTAGAGGATGCCGAAGTCGAGGGTCGCCGCGGCGTGCGGCGGGAGGATGTCGGCCGCCGCCTGCTGTTCGTAGGCGGCGAGCTGCTCCTCGTGTCTGCGGCGATGCTCGGCGAGCATCGAGGCGAGGCGCTCGGGCGAGAGGTGATCGCCGAAGGCGACGGTCAGCAGCAGCGGATGGCGGATGTTCTCATCGCCCGGTTCGCGGTCGATCCATTCGGCGAAGGCCGTGCGTCCGGCCTCGGTCAGCAGGTAGGGCTTGCGGTCGCGCGGGCCCTTCTCCCCTGCCTCGATCAGTCCCTGCCGTTCCATCGCGGCCAGTTCCCGGTAGACCTGGCTCGTCGTCAGCGACCAGAACTTGCCGATGCGCGCCTGTGCGGTGGACACCACCGGCCCCGGTATCGCGACATCGCCGCTGCGCGTCTCCGATGCCGAGCGCGAAACGATCGTGGAGGAGCTCGGGCGCCATCTCACCGCCGGACGGTTGACGATCGGCGAGTTCGACGAGCGTGTGGCCCGGGTCTACCGCGCCGTGACGCAGGACGACGCCGGCGCCGTTCTCGCCGACCTGCCGTCGACACTCGTTCCCACCCCGTCCCCGCCGGCCGGCAAACCGTTCCCACGTCTGCGCCTGCCGCTCCACCAGCGCATCGAATGGGGAGCATGGGCCACCGTGGGATCGATCAATCTCGTGGTGTGGGCACTGGTCTCGCTCGGAACGGCCTCGTCGATCTACTTCTGGCCGATCTGGGTCGTCGTTCCGTGGGGCATCGTGCTGGCGGTGCGCACCGCGCTCGGGGTCGAGGGCGGGCCCGGCCGCCGCAGTGTGCCCGGTGGCGCGAGAACAATGGTCCGGCGGGTCCGACCTGTCTGCAATAGTCGGGACCAGCCGTGCCCATCCCGGGCATCCCGCACGCCGGAGACGGAGCTGCCGATGTTTCTTCTCGACGACAGGCTGGTCTTCGGCGCCGGAGATCTCACCCGCGCCGCCTCGTGCGAGTTCGCAGTGCTCCGCAACCTCGACTCGACGCTCGGTCGGCTCCCGCGCCCCGACACCGAACCCGACGCAATGCTCGACCGTGTCGCCGCACTCGGCGGCCGCCACGAGCAGCGCGTCCTCGACCGCTTCCGCGCGCAGGTGGGTGCGGAGAAGGTCGTCGAGATCGCCCGGCCCGAGTACACCGCGCAGGCGCTCACCGAGGCGGCGCAGGCCACCCTCGACGCCGTCCGGGCCGGCGCGCCCGTCGTCTATCAGGGCGCTTTCTTCGACACCGGTTCCTCCGACACTGCCCCAGATCCGCTCGGCATGATCGGCTTCTCCGACTTCCTCGTCCTCGAGGACGACGGCTACGCCGTCTACGACAGCAAACTCTCCCGGCACGCGAAGGTCGAGGCCCTGCTCCAGCTCGCCGCTTACGCGGACGCACTCGCGCGCACCGGGACGACGGTGTCCTCGCACGCGCATCTCGTCCTCGGCGACGGCTCGATCGCCTCCTACCCGCTCGCGGAGATCATGCCGGTCTATCGGCACCGACGCGCCTGCCTCGAAACCCTTCTCACGTCGCACCGCGCTGCCCCCGGGCCGGTGCGGTGGGGAGCGGGTGGGCACACCGCCTGCGGTCGCTGCGACGACTGCACCCCGGAACTCGAACGTCACCGCGACCTGCTGCTGGTCGCGGGGATGCGCAGTACCCAGCGGCTGCGGCTGATCGAGGCGGGCGTGTCGACCATCGACGACCTCGCCGCATGCGCGGCACCCGTCGACGGGATGGCGCGCCGCACCTTCGACGCCCTGCGCGCCCAGGCACGGGCGCAGCTCGAGGAGGAGAGGCGGGACAGTCCCTATGCGGAGGTCTACGACGCCACCCCGCTCGGCATCCTGCCCGCGCCCGACGAGGGCGACATCTTCTTCGACTTCGAAGGCGACCCACTGTGGTCCGAGGGCGGCAGTTCCGAGTGGGGACTCGAGTACCTGTTCGGCGTCGTGGAGGGACCGGCCGACGCACCGATCTTCCGGCCCTTCTGGGCACACGACCGCGAGCAGGAGCGGCAGGCACTGCTGGACTTCCTCGACTACGTCACCGACCGCCGGCGTCGCCACCCGAGGATGCACGTCTACCACTACGCCCCGTACGAGAAGACGGCGTTGCTGCGGCTGGCCGGGCGCTACGGCGTCGGCGAGGAGATCGTCGACGACCTGCTGCGCGAAGGTGTGCTCGTCGACCTGTACCCCGTGGTGCGCAACTCGATCCGGGTGGGTGCCCGGACGTACGGACTGAAGAAACTCGAACCGCTCTACACCGAGGAGAGCGAGGCACGCGACGGCGATGTCGCCGACGCGGGCGCCTCGATCGTCGCGTACGCCGACTACTGCGCACTGCGCGACGCCGGGCACCTCGAGGAGGCGGAACGCGAACTCGCGTCGATCGCCTCCTACAACGAGGCCGACTGCATCTCCACCCTGCGTCTGCGCGACTGGCTGCTCACCCACGCCCGCGACCACGGCATCTCCCCCACCGAGACGACCCACGACGAGGCCGCTCCCGACGCGCAGGCGCACCCCGTCGAGACGAAACTCCTCGAATACGTCGGCGGTGCACTGGCGGGCGACCGCACCCCAGAACAGCAGGCGGCCGCACTCGTCGCCGCGGCCATGGGCTACCACCGGCGCGAGCGGAAACCTTTCTGGTGGGGACACTTCGATCGTCTGGCGACGGCTCCCGACGAGTGGGCGGACGCCCGCGACACGCTGGTCGCGGCGACGTGCACACTCGAGACCGACTGGCACAAGGCCACGCCCCGCCGGCGACTGCTCCGGCGTCGGCTGCGCCTCGCGGGCGAGTTCGAGCCGGGCAGCACATTGCGCGCCGGGCAGGACGTCTTCCTGTTGTACGACGCTCCGGGACCGGACGGACTGCCCGACGGCGGCACCGGGACGCGCGCGTGGTCGCGCGGCGCGGTCGTCGAACGCACCACGGGGACGGACCATCCCGACGTGCTCGTCGTGGACGAGTCGCTACGGACGGACGAGGAGTACTCCGTGCTACCGGTGGCCGTCACTCCCGGCGCGCCGATCTCGTCGAAGAACATCGAAGCGGCGATCGCCTCCGCCGCCGAGGCGATGTGCAGCGAGTTGCCGGCTCTGCCGTCGACCGCGGCGGTGGACGTACTGCGCCGCATCCCTCCCCGCCTGCGCTCCGGTGCCGTGCTGCCGCCGCTCGGCGACGACGCGGTCGGCACGATCGTCACGACCGTTCTCAACCTGGAGAATTCGTACCTGGCGGTGCAGGGCCCACCCGGCACCGGCAAGACGTACACCGGGGCCCGGGTGGTGGCGGCGCTCGTGAACGAGCACGGCCGGCGCGTCGGCGTGGTCGCGCAGTCGCATTCGGTGGTCGAGAACATGCTGGCCGGGATCGTCGCCGCGGGAGTGTCGCCGGAACGGGTCGCCAAGGCGAAATGCCAGAGCCCCGATCCGACGTGGACCGCCTTCCCTGACGCGAAGTCCCTTGCGGCGCATATCGGTACATCCGCCACCGGCTATGTGGTGGGCGGAACGGCCTGGGACTTCACGAATCCGAACTGCATCGAGCCCGGCAGCCTCGACCTGCTGGTGGTCGACGAGGCCGGTCAGTTCTGTCTCGCCAACACCATCGCCGTGGCCACGGCGGCGTCGAATCTGCTGCTGCTCGGCGATCCCCGCCAACTGCCGCAGGTCTCGCAGGGCACCCACCCCGAGCCGGTCGACGAGTCCGCCCTCGGATGGCTCGCCGAAGGGCACGGTGCGTTGCCCACCGATCGCGGCTACTTCCTTCCGGTGACCTGGCGGATGCACCCGAATCTGTGCGCGCGGGTGTCCGAGCTGTCCTACGAGGGACGACTGCAGTCGAAGTCCGAGATCACCACGCGCCGCGCGCTCGACGGCGTCCCGCCCGGCGTCCGGCTCGTGGAGGTCGCGCACGAGGGCAATGCGACCTGCTCGCCCGAGGAGAGCGCCGAGATCGTGCGCGCCATCGCGGCCGTGCTCGGCTCGGCGTGGACGGACGACGCCGGCTCCCCGCCGCGACCTCTCGGCGAGGAGGACGTCCTGGTGGTCGCACCGTACAACGCTCAGGTCACCCGCCTACGGCAGGATCTCGCCGCCGCGGGTCTGCACCGGGTCCAGGTGGGCACCGTCGACAAGTTCCAGGGCCGCCAGGCGGCGATGGTGTTCGTGTCGATGACGGCCTCCGCCGTCGAGGACGTGCCGCGGGGCATGTCGTTCCTGTTGTCCCGCAACCGGTCGAACGTGGCCCTCTCACGCGGCAAGTGGTCGGCGGTGGTCGTCCGGTCCGGCGCCCTGACCGATCACCTCCCGTCGACACCGGACGGCCTGATCGAACTCGGGGCGTTCATGCGGCTGACCGGAGCCGACCCGACCGGGGCGTGACCGCACTCACATCGTCCGTTAGGATCGACGACGATCCTGTTACCTCCGGTAGCAGATACACGGGACCCGGTCCCCCGGAGAAGACCCGGTCCCCCGAGCACAGGAGTACACGTGTCGAAGACCCTCGAGGCCACGATCGAGATCACCGCCTCCCCCGAGCAGGTGTGGCGCGTGGTGTCCGATCTGAAGCGGATGGGCGAGTGGAGCCCGCAGTGCCGTCGGATGATCGTGCGCGGTGGGCCGGTGTCGGCCGGCACCACCACGATCAACATCAACAAGAAGGGGCTGCTGGTGTGGCCCACGACGTCGAAGGTGATCGACTTCGAACCCGGCCGTCGCCTGAGCTTCCGGATCAACGAGAACCGCTCCATCTGGTCGTTCACCCTCGAACCCACCGCCACCGGCACGCGGGTCACCCAGCGGCGCGAGGCGCCCACCGGGACCAGCAAGGTCTCGCAGACCCTGGTCAAGTATGTTCTCGGCGGCACCGAGGCGTTCGACGACGAACTGACGATGGGGATGAACGCGACTCTCGCCCGCCTCAAGAACGAGATCGAGGCGGCCGCGCGGGTCTGACCTTCCCTCCTCGGCTCACGTACGCTGGAGTGCCTGTGGACCGACAGGACCCGCCCGCGAGACGGGCGGGTTCCCTGCGGTCCCGGACCACCGATCGCCAGCGATAAGAGGAGCCCGTGGCCCGTAAGCCGACGCCCGCCGGAACACCCCCCACTAGCGGGGTAGCCCACATGGTCGACCTGGTCAGGCATGTCGTACCGCCCATGCATCCGGGCGGCATCCCCTTCGTCGCAGCTCCGCTGGCCGTGGCGACCCTCGGCCGCCGCAAGCCCTGGCTGCGCCGCGCCGGTCTCGCATCGGCACTGGCGTGCGCCACCTTCTTCCGGCACCCGCACCGCGTGCCGCCGAACCGCGCCGGAGTGGTCGTCGCTCCCGCCGACGGTGAGATCGCTCTCGTCGACCATGCCGTGCCGCCCGCCGAACTCGGGCTCGGCAGCGAGGAGCGCCCCCGGGTCAGCATCTTCCTGTCCGTCCTCGACGTGCACGTGCAACGCAGCCCCGTCGGCGGCACCGTCCGCTCGGTGGTCCACACCCCGGGCAAGTTCCTCTCCGCCGATCTCGCCGACGCGAGCGAGGTCAACGAGCGCACCAGCATGCTGATCGAGACGCGCGACGGCGCCGAGGTCGCCGTCGTCCAGATCGCCGGGCTGCTGGCACGGCGCATCGTCAACGACGCGCAGATCGGCGACACCCTGCCGATCGGCGACACCTACGGCCTGATCCGCTTCGGATCCCGGGTCGACACCTACCTGCCGGTCGGGAGCACCCTGCTGGTCGAACGCGGGCAGCGCACCATCGGTGCCGAGACCGTCCTCGCTCAGCTGCCCACGGTGTCGTGAGTCCGCACACGCAGGGTTCGCGTGCGGTCGCGACCGGGCGGTCCCGCAATCGGCCCAACGTCGTCCGCCTGCTGCCGAGCGTCATCACGGTCCTGGCGTTCTCCGCCGGACTGTCGGCGGTGAAGTTCGCGCTCGACGGACAACTCGGCACCGCGCTCGGCATGATCGGCGCCGCGGCCGTCCTCGACTCGCTCGACGGTCGCATCGCCCGCATGCTCGACGCGACCAGCAAGATCGGCGCCGAACTCGACTCGCTGTCGGACGCCGTCGCGTTCGGTGTCGCCCCGGCGCTCGTGCTCTACGTGACGTTGCTCGACGGCAGCCCCTTCGGCTGGATCGTCGCCCTGCTCTACGCAGTGAGCCTCGTGCTGCGACTCGCGCGCTTCAACACCCTGCTCGAGGACGACAGCGTCCCCGCCTACGCACGCGAGTACTTCGTCGGCGTGCCCGCACCGGCGGCCGCCCTCATCGCGCTCGCACCCGTCGCCGCCCACATCCAGTGGGGCGACGGCTGGTGGACCGCCTACGGGCTGGTCGCGGTGTGGATCCTCGGGACGGCCGGGCTCGCGATCAGCCGCATCCCGACCTTCGCGATGAAGTCGGCGTCCGTGCCCGCGCGACTCGCCGTGGCGCTGCTCGTGCTGGTCGCGATGGCGGCGGCCGCGCTGGTCACCTATCCGTTCATCCTCATGCTCGTGCTGGTCGCGGTCTACCTCGCGCACATCCCCTTCGCGGTGCGATCGCGGCGCTGGGTCGCGGCCCGGCCCGAGACCTGGGACATCAAGCCCTCGGAGCGACGCGCACTGCGTGCCCGCAACCGCGCGCAGCGTCCGCGTCGTGTCGCCGCCCGGCGTGTCGCCACGTCGGCGAGATCTCAGGCGCGACTCGGGCTGCGCCGTCCGCGAGGACGATGACATGCACGACCCGCGAGGACGCTAGTGACGTTCTAGGCTCGGCGGGGTGACGACCCCACAACTCTCACTCACCGTCCGGCTCAACACCTCCGCCGCCGACTCGCGGCGCGGTGTCGTGCGTCTGCACCCCGAGGCGCTGGCCGCGCTGGGCCTGCGGGAATGGGACGCGATCGCGCTGGTGGGAGCGCGTCGCACGGCGGTCGTGGCGGGTCTCGCCCCGGCCGGCACCCCGACCGGCACGATCCTGCTCGATGACGTGGTGCTGTCGAACACAGGCCTGAAGGAGGACGCGACGGTCGTCGTCGCGCCCGTGACGGTCTACGGCGCGCGCACGGTGACGGTCACCGGGTCCACCCTCGCGCGGCAGTCGATCCCGGAGACCACCCTGCGTCAGGCGCTGCTCGGGAAGGTCCTCACCGTCGGCGACGCGGTGTCGCTGCTCCCCCGCGATCTCGGACCGGGCACGAGCAACGCCGAGACGACGCGGGCACTGTCGCGGACGTTCGCGATCGCGTGGACCACCGAACTGCTCACCGTCTCCTCGGTCGATCCGGCCGGACCGGTGAGCGTGCAGCCGAACACCGCCGTCGTGTGGGGCGGTGACCCGGGTGCCCTGCCGTCCTCCGTGCCGTCCGCTTCCGGATTCGTCTCGTCGGGGTTCGTCGCCTCCTCCCCCGCGACCGACCGTCCCGAATCGGCCCCCGCCACGCCTCCGCCACCGCCGGTCGAGGATCTCGTGGGTGTGCAGGTCCAGGTCGCGAAGCTCTCCGAGTGGCTCACCCTCTCGCTCGACGAACCCGAACTGCTGCGCACCCTCGGCGCGTCGCCGCATCTCGGGGTGCTCGTCACCGGTCCCGCCGGGGTCGGTAAGGCGACCTTCGTGCGCTCGGTGGTCGCCGACCGGCGTCTGGTCGAGGTCGACGGGCCGGGCGTGGGTGCACTCGCCGCCGACGAGCGGCTGCGCCGGATCTCCGCGGCGGCCGAAGCGGTGCGCGGTGGGGGCGTCCTGCTGCTCACCGACGTCGATGCCGTGCTCCCCGCCGACACCGAACCCGTCGCGACATTGATCCTCGACGAGCTGCGGCGGGTGGTCGACACCGAGGGCGCGGTGCTGATCGCGACCACCGCGCATCCCGACGACGTCGACTCCCGGCTGCGTGCCCCGGAGATCTGCGACCGCGAACTGTCCCTGCCGCTGCCCGACGGCGCGACCCGCCGCGCCCTGCTCGACGTGCTGCTGCGCTCGGTGCCGTCCACCGGTCTCGACCTCGCCGCCGTCGCGGGTCGCACCCCCGGTTTCGTCGTCGCCGACCTCGCGGCGCTGTGTCGCGAGGCGGCACTGCGCGCGGCGTCGCGGGCGAACCGCGACGACGACGAACCCTCGCTCGTCCAGGACGACCTGCTCGGCGCGCTCGAGGTGATCCGTCCGCTGTCGCGATCGGGTTCCGAGGAGCTGGCGATCGGCAGCGTGAGCCTCGACGACGTCGGCGACATGGTCGAGACGAAGCAGGCCCTGACCGAAGCCGTCCTGTGGCCGCTGCAGCATCCCGATTCGTTCGAGCGTCTCGGTGTCGATCCGCCGCGCGGTGTGCTGCTGTACGGCCCGCCCGGTTGCGGCAAGACCTATCTCGTCCGCGCTCTCGCCGGCACGGGACGTCTGAGCGTCCTCGCCGTCAAGGGCGCCGAACTGATGGACAAGTGGGTCGGTGCGTCGGAGAAGGCGGTGCGCGAGTTGTTCGAGCGTGCCCGCAACTCGGCACCGGCGTTGGTGTTCCTCGACGAGATCGATGCTCTCGCACCGCGCCGCGGGCAGAGCTCCGATTCCGGGGTGTCCGACCGGGTCGTCGCGTCGCTGCTCACCGAACTCGACGGTGTCGAGCCGCTGCGCGACGTCGTGGTGGTGGGAGCGACCAACCGGCCCGACCTCATCGACCCGGCTCTGCTGCGTCCCGGCCGGCTCGAACGTCTCGTGTTCGTGCCGCCGCCGGACGCCGAGGCCCGGGCCGCGATCCTGAAGACCGCGGGCCGATCGGTACCGCTCGACGACGACGTCGACCTCGACGACCTGGCCGCCGGACTCGACGGCTACTCGGCCGCGGACTGCTCGGCGCTGCTGCGCGAGGCCGCGCTCGCGGCGATGCGGCGCAACGTCGACGCCGCCGTGGTCACCGCCGAGGACGTCGCGGTGGCCCGGGAGAAGGTGCGCCCCTCGCTCAATCCCGTGCAGGTCGCTCATCTGCAGGCCTACGCGGAGGGCCGTTGAGATGGCCGTGACCACCGCGGTCCGCGTCGCCGGACTGGCAGCCGTCCTCGCGGCCTTCCTCGCCGCCGGGGTCGCGATCCTCGTCCCGGCCGCGGGCGAATCGGTCCTCCCTGAGGGTGCGCGCAGCGAATGGGCACCCGTGGTCACCGCCGCGCTCGCCGTTCTCTCGGCGGCCGGGCTGCAGCGGACCGGCTCCCGACGTACCGCCTGGATGCTGGCCGCCGCCTCGATCGTGGTCCTCGGGTCGATCCGCTATCTCGTTCCCGCCGGCATCTCGGCCGACAGCCTGACGGTCGTCGGATGGGTGATCGCCGCGATCACCGGTGTGCTGCTCGGAGCGGCGACCGCGGGCTCGTGGGGTTCGGCGACCGGTCAGTGGGCCCTGCTCGCCGGTGGGTGGGCGGCCTTCCTCACCGCCGCGGCCGTCGGTTCCGAGGTCCCCGTGGAGGCCATGCGCTGGACGGTTCCCCAGTGGGCGCTGGCCTTCGCACTCGTGGCAACGGTCGCCGCCGCGCTGACGGTGCCTGCCGGGATGCGCGTGCAGCGGGCCGATCCGCGGTTGCTCGCGATCATGGTGACCGCCGCGGTGGTGCTCTCGGTGGGCTACCGACTGCTGGGTGAATTCGTGGGTTCCCGCGCGAGCGACACGGGTGTGCTCCTGTGGCTGGTCGCCGGTGGGGCGCTCGCGGTGGCGGTCGTCGGTGCCGAGATCGTCGCGCGCCTCGTCCCGCCCGGAGACGACCGGTTCGTCCTCGCGGTCACCGGGGCCGTGGCCGCGGCGTACCCCGTCCTCGTCGAGTTGTGGTCGGGTATGCAGTCGGCGACCGTGCCGTGGTGGGTGCTGCTCGTCGCGGTGGCCGCCGTGGTCGCCGGGGTGCGGCTCTCCCCCTCCATGCCGTACGCGCTTCCCGGGCTGATGCTCGCCGCGTCGATCTCGGCGGCGACGGTGTGGTGGCCGGCGGAGATCGGCGAGGGAATCCCTCTTGCGGTGCGGGTGGCGCTCGTCGCGCTGGGCACCGGTCTCGCACTCGGGGCATCGTTGCCGGGCTCGGCGTCCGTCGCGGCTCTCGGCCTGGCGCTGCCGGTGCCGGCGACGGCCGTCGTCGGGGCGGTGTGGATGCTTCCGGCGGATGCGCAGTGGTCGGCGCTCGCACTGTTTACCGCGGCCGTGATCTGTGCGTGGCAGGTGCGCTAGCGCTCTCACCTCCCCGATTCGCAAGCGTGCGAAGACAACCGTTAGGATGTGCACGATCCGTTTTGCCCGATGACGGCGAGCGGCGTGCATGTCGGGGCGATCCCCGTTTCGGCGGTGTGCCGTCCGCTGTGACGACAGCGAGTCCCACGGCCCGCAGTCAGTTTCACCCCGCCGACAGGCCCGACCCCGACGGAGTGCCTTTTGATCGCCATACTCGTTGCCCATGCGGTCGCTGCCCTTCTGGCGCCGCTTCTGGTCCGAGTCATGGGGAGAAATGCATTCCTGCCGCTCGCGGTGGTGCCCCTCGCGAGTCTCGGCTGGGTCGTCACCAACTGGGGAACCGATCAGAAACTGCAGATCGCGTGGGCCTCGACGCTGTCGATGAATTTCGATCTGCGCTTCGACACGCTCGCGGCGATCATGTGCGTGCTCGTTTTGGGCATCGGCTCGTTGATCCTGCTCTACTGCTCGCGCTATTTCGAGGACGACGAGCCCCGCCTGGGCTTGTTCGCCGCCGAGATGGTCGCCTTCGCCGGCGCCATGTTCGGTCTGGTGGTCAGCGACAACATGTTGCTGCTCTACACCTTCTGGGAACTGACGACCGTCCTGTCGTTCCTGCTCGTCGGGCATTACGCCGAACGCGCTTCGAGTCGCCGTGCCGCCACCCAGGCCCTGCTCGTCACCACGGCCGGTGGTCTGGCGATGCTGGTCGGCATCATCATCCTCGGCGAGACGGTCGGCAGCTACAACCTGTCCGACGTCGTCGCGGCGGCACCTCACGGATGGCTCGCCGGCGTCGCCGTGGTGCTCGTGCTCGTCGGCGCACTGTCGAAGTCCGCCGTGGTCCCGCTGCACTTCTGGCTGCCCGGCGCGATGGCCGCCCCCACCCCGGTGTCCGGATATCTTCACGCCGCGGCGATGGTCAAAGCCGGCATCTACCTCGTGGCCCGGCTCGCACCCGGCTTCGCGGACAGCGCCGCGTGGCGGCCGATCGTCATCGGTCTCGGTCTCGCGTCGATGATCCTCGCCGGCTGGCGAGCGTTCCGCGCCTTCGACCTCAAGCTCATCCTGGCCTTCGGCACCGTCAGCCAGCTCGGCTTTCTCACTGCGCTGGTGGGTACGGGCAGCCGGGAAGCGGCCCTGGCGGGCCTGGCGATGGTGATCGCCCACGCCCTGTTCAAGGCATGCCTGTTCATGGTGGTCGGCATCATCGACCACTCCACCGGCACCCGCGACATCCGCAAACTCGCGCATCTCGGCTCTGCCGCCCCCTACCTGATGGTGATCGCGATACTTGCGGCGGCGAGCATGGCCGGTCTGCCGCCGTTCACCGGTTTCGTCGCGAAGGAAGCCGCGCTCGAGTCGTCGCTGGTGGCCGAGGTGCTCCCCGAATGGGCGCGGATCGCCATGACTGCGGGCATCGTGGTGGGCTCGATCCTCACCCTCGCCTACAGCATCCGGTTCATCTGGGGCGCCTTCGGTCGTAAGCAGCTCAAACGTCCGAGCCCCGCGGTGCAGAACCTGCACGCGCCCGGCCCGCTGCTGCTCACCGCCCCGAGCGTCCTCGCGTTCGCCGGTCTCGCCGCGGGCTTCGCGAGCTCGTGGATCGACCATCTGATCACCCCCTACGCCGACGAGCTGCCCACCGAACTCGACAAGCCCTACCACCTGGCGTTGTGGCACGGATTCTCCTTGCCGCTGGGTCTGACCGGCGTGGTGATCGTGGGCGGCACGGTCCTGTTCCTCGCGCACCGCACCATCGCGCGTCTGCGCTTCGAGCACCCGCCGCTCGGAAATGCCGACCGGATGTACGACGCGACCCTCCAGGGCATGGACACCCTGTCCCTGCGCCTGACCGCCTTCCTGCAGCGCGGTTCGCTCCCTCTGACCCAGGCGACCATCCTCATCACCCTGGTGGCGCTCCCGACGGTGCTGATGTTCTTCTTCGGGCTGAGCACGATGCCGTCGACGCGCGCGTGGGACTCGATCTGGCAGCTCGGGGTGGGGTTGATCATGATGGCCGCCGCGATCACCGCGACGGCCCTGCGCAACCGTCTCGGCGCAGTGTTGGTCGTGGGCGTGACCGGTTACGGGCTCGGGGTGCTGTTCGCCCTCCAGGGAGCTCCCGACCTCGCGCTCACCCAGTTCCTCGTCGAGACCGTCACCCTCGTGATGTTCGTGCTGGTCCTGCGCAAGCTGCCCGCCGAGACCGACCCGGCCGCGGTGATGGGCAGCAAGTTCGCCCGCGCGATGCTCGGCATCGCCGTGGGCGCGGTGGTCGCCGGGATCGGCGCCTACGCCGTCGCGGCACGCACTACCGATCCGATCTCGCTGCTGCTGCCCGACGCCGCCTACTACGGCGGTGACGGCAAGAACATCGTCAACGTCCTGCTCGTCGACATCCGCGCCTGGGACACGCTGGGCGAGATCTCGGTGCTGCTGGTCGCCGCGACCGGCGTGGCCAGCCTGGTCTTCCGCACCCGCCGCTTCGGCACCGCCCCGCGTGTGGCGGACGCACCCGCGGCGCAGCTCGACGCGGTCTCCGCCAGCAACGAGACGACCTGGCTGCTCGGCGGCGATCTCATCGATCCGCGCTACCGATCGCTGGTCCTCGAGGTCACCACGCGACTGGTCTTCCCCACCATGATGATCCTGTCGGTGTACTTCTTCTTCTCCGGGCACAACGCGCCCGGTGGCGGTTTCGCGGGCGGTCTCGTCGCCGGTCTCGCGCTGGTGTTGAGGTACCTGGCCGGCGGACGCTACGAGCTCGGAGAGGCGGTTCCCATCGACGCCGGCAAGATCCTCGGCATCGGACTCACCTTCGCCGCGGGCACCGCACTGGTGTCGATGTTCCTCGGCGCCCCGGCGCTGTCGTCGGCGACCCTCGAGCTCACGCTGCCTCTGCTCGGCGACATCAAGCTCGTGACCGCACTGTTCTTCGACCTCGGTGTGTACCTCATCGTCGTCGGACTGGTCCTGGACGTGCTGCGCAGCCTAGGTGCTCGCCTCGACGCCGAGACCGTGGGTGAGCGCCGATGACCGCGAACATCACGCTCCTCGCCGTCGTCGGTGTGCTCGTCGCGGCCGGTGTGTACCTGCTGCTCGAACGCAGCATCATCAAGATGCTGCTGGGCCTGCTGCTGGCCGGCAACGGAATCAACCTGCTGCTGCTCACCCTCGGCGGCCCCGCAGGTCATGCACCCATCGTCGGTGTGGAGAGCGACGTCGAGCCGGACATGGCCGATCCCCTCGCGCAGGCGATGATCCTCACCGCGATCGTCATCACGATAGGTGTGGCGGCGTTCGTGCTGGCACTGACCTACCGCTCCTACACCTACCGCGCACGGGACGAGATCGAGAACGACCCCGAGGACACCCTCGTGTCGCAGCGGCGCAGTCTCGCCGATCTACCGTCGCGAGACCGCTCCGACGACCCGCTCACCGGTATCCCGAGCAAGAGCGGCGACGCCTTCGACGCCGCGGGCAACCCGATCCCGCTCGATCAGCTCAAGAACATCGAGGACATCGAGGCGTACGAGGATCTGCACGACGGCGACTTCGACGACCCCACCGACTCGGCCTACACGCAGAACCAGGGGGGGACGGACGAGTCCGGCTCTGCCGAAGATTCGGGCGGGGCCGGCTCTATCGAGGATGCCGAGGACGCCGACGAGGACGTCCGCGCGGACGATCCCGACCCCGAGGCCCCCGACCCTGCCGAGGACGAGCGGACCGGAGACGACGAGAAGAACGGGAAGGAGGATCGCCGATGAACCCGAGCGTCGCGAACCTCGTTCCCCTCCCCGTCCTCATCCCCTTGCTCGCCGCAGCCGCAACCCTGATCGTCGGCCGCCGTCCGCGCGTCCAACGGTGGATCACCGTCTTCGCGCTGGTCGCCTCGCTCGTCGTGTGCGTGGCGCTGCTGTACTACGCCGACGCCGACGGCATCGCGGTACTGCAGATCGGTGGGTGGGAGGCGCCGATCGGCATCTCGCTGGTCGTCGACCGATTGTCGGCGTTGATGCTGGTCGTCTCGGCGATCGTGCTGCTGTCGGTGATGCTGTACGCAGTCGGCCAGGGTATCCACGACGGCAACGAGCAGCAGCCCGTCTCGATCTTCCTGCCGACCTATCTCGCACTCACCGCGGGTGTCAACATCGCCTTCCTCGCGGGCGACCTGTTCAACCTCTTCGTCGGCTTCGAGGTGCTCCTCGCCGCCTCGTTCGTCCTGCTGACCCTGGGTGCGAGCGCCGACCGCGTCCGCGCGGGCGTCTCGTACGTCATGGTCTCGATGGTCTCCTCGCTGGTCTTCCTCGTGGGCATCGCCTTCGCCTACGCAGCCACGGGCACTTTGAACCTCGCCCAGATGGCACTGCGGATGGACGAGATCTCACCGGGCACCCGGGCCGCGATCTTCGGTGTATTGCTCGTGGCTTTCGGTATCAAGGCCGCGGTCTTCCCGCTGTCGTCGTGGCTGCCCGACTCCTACCCCACCGCGCCCGCACCGGTCACGGCCGTCTTCGCCGGCCTGCTGACCAAGGTCGGTGTGTACGCGATCATCCGGGCGCACACCCTGCTGTTCCCGGGCGGCGAACTCGACGACGTCCTGCTCGTCGCGGGTCTGCTCACGATGATCGTCGGCATCCTCGGCGCGATCGCGCAGAACGACATCAAGCGTCTGCTGTCGTTCACGCTCGTCAGCCATATCGGCTACATGATTTTCGGTGTCGCTCTGTCGTCGCAGACCGGTCTCGCGGGCGCCGTCTACTACGTCGGCCACCACATCCTCGTGCAGACCACCCTGTTCCTCGTGGTGGGTCTCATCGAACGCCAGGCCGGGTCGGCGTCGCTGCGACGCCTCGGCAGCCTCGCGCTCATGTCTCCGCTGCTGGCGGTCCTGTTCCTCATCCCGGCGCTCAACCTGGGCGGTATCCCGCCGTTCTCCGGGTTCATCGGCAAGGTCGCCCTGCTGCAGGCCGGCGCGGAGGACGGTTCGGTCCTGGCCTGGGTCCTCGTCGGCGGTGGTGTCGTGACCAGCCTCCTGACGCTGTACGTCGTCGCGCGTATCTGGACGAAGGCGTTCTGGCGGGCACGCGCCGACGCTCCCGAGGGCGATCTCGCGGACATCGGCCCCTCGGCGCTGATCGACGAATCCGCCACCGACATCTCCTTCGAGGAACGCCCGGACGTCGGCCGGATGCCGGCCGCGATGCTCGTCCCCACGGTCTGGCTCGTCGCGATCGGTGTGTCGTTGACGGTCTTCGCCGGTCCCCTGCTCGACATCAGCAACCGTGCCGCGGAGAACCTGCGCGACCGCACGGTGTACATCGAGGCCGTGCTGGGGGGTGAGCAGGAATGATGAAACGCGCCAACGTCCTGCGCATGTTCGTCGTGGGATGGACGACGCTGGTCTGGGTCCTGCTGTGGGGCACCTTCAGCATCGCCAACATCCTCGGCGGTGTGGTCGTCTCGCTCGTCGTCATGTTCGTGCTGCCGCTGCCGCGTGTACCCGTCGAGGGTCGCGTGCACGTCTGGTCCGCGATGCGGCTCGGCGTGGTGATCTTCGGCGAGACCATCCGCTCGACGATCAACGTGGCATGGCTCGCGATCCGGCCGTCCCCGCCGCCGGTCACCGGCGTGCTGCGCTGCCGGCTCACCATCAAGTCCGACCTGGTGCTGACACTGTGGACGGACATCATGAACAACATCCCGGGCACCATGGTGCTCGAGATCGACCAGGTGCGGCGGATCATGTACGTGCACGTCCTCGACGTGGGTACCGACAAGGCCGTGGCCGACTTCTACCGTTCCGCCCGCCTCATCGAGCGTCTTCTCATCCGGACGTTCGAACGCGAGTCGGAATGGCAGGCCAGCCCCTGGCGCAGCGGAACGGAGGAACTGACGTGACCGTGACACTGGCGATCGCGGGGGCACTGCTGTTCGTCTCCGCAATCCTGATCACCTACCGCGTGATCGCGGGCCCCAACTCCCTCGACCGGCTCGTCGGCGTCGACGCCCTGCTCGCGCTCGGCATCTGCGGCATCGCGATCTGGGCGGTGTACACACGCGACACGTCGGTGCTGCCCGCCACCGTGGCCCTCGCCCTGGTCGGCTTCATCGGGTCGGTGTCCGTGGCTCGATTCCGGGTGCGTGACGAAGGATGACGACGATCATCGACACCTTCGCCCACCTCCTGATCCTCATCGGGGCGGTCATCTCGTTGACCGCTGCGATCGGCGTGGTGCGTTTCCGCGACACCCTGTCGCGCATGCATCCGGCCACCAAGCCGCAAGTGGTGGGTCTGTTGTTCGTGCTGGGTGGCGCGATGATCATCCTGCGCAGTTCCGTCGACATCTGGATGATGGCGCTGGCGGGCATGTTCATGGTCCTCACGGCACCGGTGATCGCGCACCGCGTCGGTCGCGTCGCCTACCGGGAGCAGCTCGGTCGCGACGGCCTGCTCGACGAGGACGCTCCCGGCGGTGCGTGACAGGTGACGAGGAGCTGACGGCCGGGACGTCCTCGGACGATCACTCCTTCAGTTCCTGCACGAGCGAGTCCACCACCGCGACGAGATCGCCGTCCGTCCGTTCCGCGAGCCGGCGCTGACGCTGATAGGACGCTCCCCGCACCGGGATGTCCGCAACTCGCGCGAGTTCGTCGGCGCATCCGAGCCGTACCGCGGTGGGCATGATCTGCTCGAGCAGATCGTTCAGGTCGTCGGTGACGAGCCGTTCGGTACACACCGGGTCGAGGATGACCTCGGCATCGAGTCCGTACCGCGCCGCACGCCACTTGTTCTCCTTGACGTGCCACGGTTGCAGCACAGGAAGTTCCTCACCGCGCTCGAGACGTTCGTCGAAGTAGACGACGAGTGAATGCACGAACGCGACGAGGGCGGCCAGTTCGGCGCGGTTGGTGATGCCGTCGAAGACCCGGACCTCGAGGGTGCCCCATTTCGGCGCGGGCCTGATGTCCCAGTGCATGCCTCCGGGATGGCTGATGACACCGGACTCGAGCTGGTCGGCGATGAATTTCGCGTACTGCGGCCAGTCGGCGAAGTGATAGGGCAGGCCGGCAGTCGGCAGCTGCTGGAACATCAGCGCACGGTTGCTCGCGTAGCCGGTGTCGTAGCCCGCCCAGATCGGCGACGAGGCCGACAACGCGAGCATGTGGGGATATTTCACGAGCATGGCGTTGAGGATCGGGATGATCTTCTCCGCGGAGGAGACTCCCACGTGGACGTGCACTCCCCAGATGAGCATCTGCCGTCCCCACCAGCGGGTGCGGTTGATCATCTCCTCGTAGTCCGGGGAGGGTGTGACGGTCTGGTCGGTCCACTGCGCGAACGGATGGGTGCCGGCACACATCAGGTCCACTCCGAGCGGATCGGCGGCGCGGCGCAGCAACGACAGCGACTCGGACAGATCGTCGACGGCCTCGGCGACGGTGTCGTGTACACCGGTGACGAGTTCGACGGTGTTGCGCAGGAACTCTTTGGTCAGCCGCGGGGTCTCCCCGGCGATCTCCTCCACCCTGTCGAAGACGACCGCCGCGCTGTTCGAGAGATCGCGGGTGGTCTTGTCCACCAGAGCGATCTCCCATTCCACGCCGATCGTGGGACGAGGTGATCCCGGAAACGCGACTGCCACGTCTCGATCCAACCACAGGGCCCCGCCGACGGATGTCCGTCGCGGGGCCCTGTGTCAGGAATTACCCGGGTACCGAGCTTCAGGGGATTCGAACCCTGCTCACCCGATGACGCCGCAGGCGAGGCGGGCGCCGAGGTTGTCCTGGTGCACGACCACAGAGGCGCCGTCCTCACCTTCGAGGTCCTCGAGGCCGAAGGCCGAGGTGGTGACGGTGGCGGTGGCGGTGCCGTCCTCGTGGACGACGAGCGAGACCAGGTCGCCGCTCTCCGGGACGGAGGTGTTGCCACCGGCCTGCAGGTGGGCACCGGCCGACAGGAAGGCGCCGGGCTCGCCGCCGTTCGGCGCGGTGGACTGGGGCTCGCAACGGCCGAACTCGTGGATGTGGACACCGTGGTAGCCGGGCTCGAGACCCTCGACCTCGATGGTCACCTCGACGTCGCCGCCGTTCTCGGCGAACGACACGGTGCCGGCCGACTCGCCGTCGACCGTGGTGAGCTCCGCGGTGAGCGCAGCAGCGGAGGCGGAGCCACCGGCGTGCGACTCGCTCCCACCCTCGGTGCCGTGGTCGTCGCCGTGGGCCTCGGAAGCGGGCGCGGCGGATCCCGTCCACACCGGCGGAGTCGTCCCCGGCTCGGTGCTCGCCTCCTCGCTGTTCGAGCACGCAGTCAGGCCCACCGCGGCGATCGCGACGATCGGGGCCAGAGCACGCCAGGACATGCGACGGGTGGAACTGGAGACCATCAAACCGCTCCTTCGAAGTGCCGAAAAGTCACCCGATCATAACCGGGCGTCTCCGGCGACCACCCGGTGGCGGACCGACACGGTTCCGGCGCTAACGCGAAGTGACGATGACGATCACTCCGGGGGCGGCGTCGCGGATGCCCTCGAAGCGCGGTTGCGCGGTGACACCGAGCGACTCGGCGACGGCTGTCGCGGTCTGCTGCTCTCCGGGAGACGACCCGTAGAACACCGAGGTCTGCTGGAGCAAGCCCTCGCTGTAGTTGCCCGTTTCACTGATGGTGTACCCCTCGTCCTCGAGGTAGGCCGCGGTCTGCGCGGCGAGGCCCGCGACCTCCGAGTTGTTGAACACGCGCACCGGTGCCGTCGCGGAGGCCGAGGTGTCGGACGCGAACGCGGTTCCGCTCCCCACGGGCATGGAAGGAGCCGAAGACACGGCCGTGGTGGTGGTCGCACCGTCCCCGGCGTCGGACGTGCCCCCGTTCGCGGCAGCGGGCGCGGGCGCGGTGGGCACCGCGGCCGAGCGCGTGGACGGTGCGGCCGGCGCAGCAGCGGTCGTCGTCGTGGGTGCCGCCGCGGGAGCGGGTTCGTCGTCGGAATCACCGAGCGAGGCGAAACCGAGACCGGCGAACAGGATGCCCAAGGAGATCAGGACCATCGCGAACGCACGCAGAGGCGGTCCCGAGGGTGCGGGCGCGCGGCTGGGGATCTCGGGGGTTCTGCTCACGACCTCGACCATAGTTGCCCGAGCACACGCAGCGCTGCCGACCGGCCGCGCGTGTCGATATCGCATTATCCGGCCCGACGGCCGCCCGTCTAACGGGTGTCGAAACCGAGCCGGCGGGCCGCGCGGGCCTTCTGACGGCTCGCACGCAACCGCCGCAGCCGCTTGACCAGCATCGGATCGGCGGCGAGCGCCTCGGGACGATCCACCAGAGCATTGAGCACCTGGTAGTAGCGAGTGGCGGAGAGACCGAAGAGTTCCTTGATGGCGTCCTCCTTGGCACCGGCGTACTTCCACCACTGCCGTTCGAACGCCAGGATGTCGAGATCGCGACGGCTCAGGCCGTTCGCCTCGTCGCCGGTGGGTTCCTGCGCGGATGCGCCGTCGCCCTGCTGGGACACGAGATCGGACCGGTCGTTGCCGTGCGCTGCTGCGCCGTCCATTTCCCTCCTCGACTGACTGGATCACACCGTGACGAAGAGTCCTTGCGTCTCGGCGGAAGTCATTCAATCACGGGGTGGGGACACATACCGGTTCGAGAACGCCGCGAGTCGATCCCATTATCCTGTGTCACCATGGCCATTCTTCCCATCGTCATCGTCGGCGACCCCGTCCTGCACAACCCGACCCGGCCGGTGACCGAGTCACCCGCCGAACTCGCTCAGCTGATCGCCGACATGTTCGAGACGATGGACGCGGCCAACGGCGTCGGCCTCGCCGCCAACCAGGTCGGTGTGGACAAGCGACTGTTCGTCTACGACTGCCCCGACCGCGACGAGTCCGGCAAGGTCGCGCGCCGGCGTGGCGTCGTCGTCAACCCGATCCTCGAGACCTCGGAGATCCCCGAGACGATGCCCGACCCCGAGGACGATCTCGAGGGCTGCCTGTCCGTGCCGGGCGAGAACTTCCCCACCGGTCGCGCCGACTGGGCGAAGGTCACCGGTACCGACGAGAACGGTGAGCCCGTCGAGATCGAGGGCCACGGATTCTTCGCTCGCATGCTGCAGCACGAGGTCGGGCACCTCGACGGCTTCCTGTACGTCGACGTTCTGATCGGGCGCAACGCCCGCGCCGCGAAGAAGACCATCAAGCGCGCCGGATGGGGCGTCCCGGGCCTGACCTGGCTCCCGGGTTCGGTGGAGGACCCGTTCGGCCACGAGGAGGACGACTGACGAGGCGACCGGCGAACCGTCGATGACGACCGACCGTCCGGCCCCGTCCGTACCCCTCGGTACCCGGGTGGTGCTGCGGTACCGCCTGCCCGCCGGCTACAGCCACCCGATGACCGATGTCATCGGTGAACTCGTCTCCGTCGAACCGGTGGTCGCGGTGCGCACCGCCGACGGTCGTGTCGTCCAGGTGTCCCCCACCTCGGTCGTCGCGCTCAAGCCGATCGCGGCGCGGCCGATCCGCGTCTCGGAGATCCGCGCGCTCGAGCACGCCGCCGCCGCGGGGTGGCCCGGTCTCGAATCGGCCTGGGTGGACGGCTGGCTCGTGCGCGCCGGACACGGTTTCACCCGGCGCGCCAATTCGGCAACGCCGCTGGGTGAACGCGGCTCCGTGGCGGACCCCGCCGATCCGGCGGTGCGCGCCCGGCTCCGTGAATGGTTCGCGGCACGCGGATTGCCGCTGCGGCTGCTGGTGCCCGATCGACTCGCCCGCATCCCCGAGGGGTGGCCGACCTCGGAGCCGGTGCTCGTGATGGGCGCCGACCTCGCGAACATCCCCTTGCCGCCGGAGCCCACCCCGATCACGATCACCGAGCGGCCGGACGCCGACTGGATGTCGCTCCACCGCGCCGACGCCGACCCGCTGCTCGCGCAGGACGTGCTCGGCTCGGTGGCCGCGGGGATCCTCGGGTTCGGCCGCATCGGTGCACCCGGGCAGCCGCCCCTGGCGATCTGCCGCGCGGCGATCACCGATGCGCCGGACGGACGCCGCTGGGTGGGTCTGTCGACCGTCGAGGTCGCTCCCGAACACCGGCGTCGCGGACTCGGCACACTCGTGTGCGGTGCCCTGCTGCGCTGGGCACGCGAGCACGGCACGACCCACGCATATCTGCAGGTCGAGGAGTCGAACACCGCGGCGCGCGCCCTGTATCGCGAACTCGGCTTCGTCGACCACCACCGCTACCGATACGCCTCCGAACCCGTCGGATAGGTCGCCTACAGTGGGCGTGTGCGCCTTGCTACCTGGAATGTGAACTCCGTCCGTGCCCGTACCGACCGCATCCTCGACTGGTTGCAGCGAACCGACACGGATGTGCTCGCGATGCAGGAAACCAAGTGCAAGGACGAGCAGTTCCCGTACGAACGCTTCGAGGAACTCGGCTACCGCGTCGCGCACGTCGGACTGAGCCAGTGGAACGGTGTGGCCATCGCGTCGCGCGTGGGCCTCGACGACGTGCAGATCGGCTTCGAGGACCAGCCCGGTTTCTCCAAGGACCCGGAGGTCGATCCGGCGCTCGAGGCGCGGGCGATCGGGGCGACGTGCGCGGGTGTGCGCGTGTGGAGCCTGTACGTCCCCAACGGCCGCGACCTCAACGACCCGCATTACACCTACAAGCTCGACTGGCTCGCCAAGCTGCGCGCCGACGCGCACGCCTGGGCCACCGCAGCGCCCGGGCAGCCCATCGCGCTGGTCGGCGACTGGAACGTCGCCCCCACCGACGACGACGTGTGGGATCCGGCCTTCTTCGAGGGCAAGACGCACACTTCGCAGCCCGAGCGCGACGCCTTCCACGCGTTCGCCGACGTCGGCTACACCGACGTCGTCCGTCCGTACGCGCCCGGCCCCGGGGTCTACACCTACTGGGACTACACCCAGCTGCGCTTCCCCAAGAAGCAGGGCATGCGGATCGACTTCGTCCTCGGATCACCGGCCTTCGCGGCACGGGTGACGGGCGCCGAGATCGACCGCAACGAACGCAAGGGCAAGGGCGCGAGCGACCACGCACCGGTCGTCGTCGACCTCGACCTCTGAGCAGGTCCCGCGTCGGGTGGACCGCCCGCACAGGCATCAGGCCTTGCGGGCAGGCACCTTGCGCTGCGGCTGCTTGCGCCGGGTCTCTTTGCGGTGGGGGTCCGTGCGCGGCAGCTCGAGAGCCACGACGACGTCGCGGTAGTTCTCGTGCGACGACACGAATCGCTGCACATAGGTGCACACCGGCCGCACCCGCCAGCCTCGGCTGCGAGCGAGATCGAGCGAACCACCGACGAGGACGGCCGCGAGACCCCGATGACCGAAATCCTCGACGATCACGGTGTGCATGAAGTCGACGACCGGCGGGTTCGGCGCCGGAACGCGTTCGAAGTCGTAGTACGCCAGGATGCCGACGAGATCGCCGTTGAGGCGCAGTTCGAACCGGTTCTGGTCGGCGTTGTCCGACACGGCGAGGTCCGGCGAACTCGTGTTCATGAGCGCCTCCAATAGGGGTGTTGCGTGATCGAACTGTGACCTGTGCCACTATAGAGCAACGAGGCGACCACCGGCAGCAACGCTGTCGTGTTTCGCAAAGTGCACCCGCCTCAGCGCCTCCCGGCCGTGTTCGAACACACCCTCGGTAGGGTGTCCGCGTGGACCTTCTGCCCCTGTCGCCTCGAGGCGAGACCCCGGTTCGAGCCCTCACCATCGCCGGCACCGACTCCGGAGGCGGAGCCGGCATCCAGGCCGATTCCCGCACGATGGCGATGTGCGGTGTGCACGCATGCGTCGCGGTGGCCGCCGTCACCGTCCAGAACTCCGTCGGCGTCCGCGGGTTCCACGAGATCCCCGCCGAGACCGTGGCCGACCAGGTGCGGTGCGTGGTCGAGGACATCGGGGTGTCCGCAGCGAAGACGGGCATGCTCGCCTCCACGCAGATCATCGAGGCCGTCGCACAGGTGTGCTCCGAGGTGGGCATCGGCCACGACATGGAGGTACCGCTCGTCGTCGACCCGGTCTGCGCATCGATGCACGGCGACCCGCTGCTGCACTCCGACGCGCTCGACGCGATCCGCGGGGTGCTCATCCCCCTCGCCACCGTCGTCACCCCGAATCTCGACGAGGTACGGCTGATCACGAGCATCGAGGTCGTCGACGACGCGTCGGCCCGGCGCGCCGCCGAAGCGCTCCATGCGCTCGGCGCCCAGTGGGTGATCGTCAAGGGCGGTCATCTGCGCAGCTCGGAGAAGAGCACCGACCTGCTGTTCGACGGCGACCGTTTCCTCGAGTTCAGCACGCCGCGCATCGAGACCGGCAACGACCACGGCGGCGGCGACACGCTCGCAGCCGCGATCGCGTCCGCCCTCGCGCATGGCCGGTCGGTGCCCGAGGCAGTCGAGTTCGCGAAGGAATGGATCACGAAGTGCCTCGAGTGGTCCTACGACCTCGGTCACGGCCACGGCCCGGTCAACCCGTTGTGGAGACTGCACGAGCGCTGATCGCGCCCGTCTTCACTCGGTGAACTCGGCGCGCACCTCGGCCCGCTGGTCCCCTGCGGGCACCCCGTCGGGTCCGTCGATCGAATTCGCGTAGACAGCCGTGCCGTAGGCGACGGCGGCGGCCGCCGCGGCGAACGCGTCGCGGTCGATGCCGGCCAGGGTGTCCTCGGGGGTGTGGTAGTTCGGGTCGAAGGGCTGGTCGGCGGTGCCACCCCACAGGTCGGCCTGTTCGGGGGTCTTGACGTCGTCGGCGCCGGTGAACACCCCGCCCGCGGGGATGCCGAAGGCGACGAACGGACCGTAATCGGAACGGCCGTCGAAATCCGTTCCGCCGACCTCGATTCCGCGTTCGTCGAAGAACTGCGCGAAGGTCCGTTCGATTCCCGCCGAGCCCTCCGGTCCGGGTCCTTCACCGACGGCGTCGGAGTCGTCGCCGTCGAACACCAGATATCCGGCGTTGGGCGAGCCGAGCATGTCGAAGTTCAGGTACAGGGCGATGTCGAGTCGTTCCTCGTCGGACAGCGACTCGACGTACCTCGTGGAGCCGACCAGTCCGACCTCCTCGGCGCCCCAGAACGCGAACCGCACGGCGTTGGTCACGCCCGGCTCGCTGCCGAGTTGCAGCGCGGTCTCGAGGACGGCGGCGACGCCGGTTCCGTTGTCGTTGATCCCCGGTCCTTCGGGGACGCTGTCGAGGTGCGCGCCGACGACGACCACGTCGTCGGTCGAGCCGGTGCGCGTCTGCGCGATCACGTTGCGCGACTTCCGGTCCTCGGTGCGGGTCTGGAGTGTCACCGTCACGGTGGTCGCGGCGGACAGGCGCTCGGCGTCGGCCCCGGCCACGCCTCCGACCGGGATGCGGGGGGTCGATTCCGCCCCGAGACCGGCGGCGGCGAGCGGGCCGTCCTCGTTGTTGGCGACGAGCAGCGCGGCCGCTCCCCGTTCGGCGGCGACCTGCTCCTTGACGGCGAAGGTGCACACGCCGCGATCGACGATCACCACCGCGCCGGTCGCGTCGATGCCGTCGTAGTCGGTGGCCTCGCAGCCGGGGGTGTCGTCGGGGGCGATGCGCACGACGCGCGCGGTGAGCCCCTCCGGTCCCGTCGACGGCGACATGCCGAGTGCGCTCACGCCCATCGGCTCCCCGTCGACGGTGAGCTGCTCGTTCTCGACGGCGAACAGGGTCGTGTCGAACTCCGGTGTCTGCACGTCGAATCCGGCGTCGCGCAGGGCTCCGGCGACGTAGTCGACGCTCGCGTCGTAGCCGGGGGTTCCGAGCGAACGGTTTCCGTCGTTCTCGCCGGCGATCCGTTCGAGTTCCGTCAGGTGCGTCATGACGGCATCGAGTTGCACGGCGTCGGCGAGCGCCGTCGGGTCGACGGGCGGCGCCTCCACCTCCGCCTCCGAGCATCCCGCCGTCAGCAGTACACCGGCGGCGATCAGGGCCGCTCCCCGCATGCCGTATCTCGTCTGCGCCCACGCCATCGACCGAGCGTACACAAAAGCACTGCGCCGCACGGGGAAAGCGTGCGGCGCAGTGTGCGGAGGCAGAGCCTGCGGCGTGTCGAGGTAGTACCTCAGGCGTGTCGAGACAGTACCTCAGGCGTCGCGGCGGTTGACCACCACGAGTGAGGCCGCGAACACCAGGAACGAGAAGGCCGCGAAGTACAGGAGCGATCCCCATGGACCCCAGTGGAATTCGATTCCCTGCCCGATACCCAGGAAGTTGTTCGCGTTCGCGAACGGCAGGAACGGCTGGATCTCGCGGCCCACCGAACCGAACAGCGCGAACAACGACTCGAGCAGCAGCGGCCACAGCATCAGCAGCGCGATCGTGCCGGCCGACTGCCGCAGCAGCGTGCCCACACCGACCGCGAGGAAGACGCACAGGAACGCGTAGATCGCGGTGCCGTAGACCGCGCGCCACGCCGTGTCGCCGCTGAGGACGAGCTCGCGACCTGCGTCGGGCCCGGCCAGTGCCTTCGCGAGGTAGAAGGCACCGAACGAGACCGCGAGTGTCAGCACCGCGCCCAGCACACCGATGAGCAGGGCCTTCATCGTCAGGAGCAGGGTGCGGTTCGGGGTGGCCTGGAAGGTCGTGCGGATGACCCCGAAACGGTATTCGCTGGTGACCGACAGTGCCGCGAGGATCATGAGCACCAGCACACCGAAGCCGGTGACGCCGCTGACCGCGACGTCCACGGTCGGATAGAACCGTCCCAGTTCGTCGTCCATCCCGGCCGACGCGCGGGAGACCGACCCGAGGATCGCGGCCAGACCCAGACCGAGGGCGACGATGACGAGGGTGCACCACAGCGGTGACTGCACCGACGTGAGCTTGATCCGTTCGGCCCGCAGGGTGTCGAGCGCCGTACTCATCACAGTCCACCCTTCATGACGTCGTCGACTCCGGATCCGTGGTATTCGACCTCGCCACCGGTGAGTTTCATGAACGCTTCCTCGAGCGACGCGTTGCGGCCCGCGAGTTCGTGCAGCACGATCGACCGGGTCGCAGCGAGTTCGCCGATCTCCGCCGCCGGAGCGCCCGAGACGTGCAGGGCACCGTCGTTCTCCCGCACAGTGTGCCCGCGTTCGGTGAGCGCGGTGCGCAGCTCGTCGAGTTGCGGGCTGCGCACGACGACGAACGAGTCGGACGCGCGGTCGACGAACGCCTTCACCGAGGTGTCGGCGATGAGCCGTCCACGGCCGATGACGATGAGATGTTCGGCGGTCTGCGCCATCTCCGAGAGCAGGTGGCTGGACACGAGCACCGTGCGGCCTTCCGTGGCGAGCGCCTGCATGAACCTCCGGATCCACACGATGCCCTCGGGGTCGAGGCCGTTGACCGGTTCGTCGAACAGCAGCACGCGCGGGTTGCCGAGCAGTGCGGCGGCGAGACCGAGTCGCTGCGACATGCCGAGCGAGAAGCCGCCGGCGCGCTTGCCCGCGACCTCCGTCAGTCCCACCTGGCGCAGAACCTCGTCGACACGCGAGGCAGGCAGACCGTTCGACGCGGCCAGCCAGGCGAGATGCGACCGCGCCGACCGGTTGGGATGCACCCACTTCGCGTCGAGCAACGCCCCGACGGTGGTGAGCGGCCGTGTCAGCTCGCTGTACGGCTTCCCTTCGATCAGTGCGGTTCCCGAGGTCGGCCGGTCCAGCCCCAGGATCATGCGCATCGTGGTGGACTTCCCCGCGCCGTTGGGGCCGAGGAAGCCGGTGACGATGCCGGGACGGACCGTGAACGTCAGGTCGTCGACCGCGGTCGTGGACCCGAAGGTCTTGGTCAAGCCGGTCACTTCGATCATGCGCACCACCCTACGTGCGGCTCCGGCGAGCGCATCCGATCACACTCCCCGGAGCCGCACGCGGTGCGTCAGGGGACGAAGACCTCGGTGGTGACCGGGATGCTCGGTCGCTCGGTACGCATCGTCAGGGCGACGCGGCCGGGCCCGGGGAACACGTGCATGAACAACGGCCGGGTGCTCGTGTGGAAGGCCGGCACGAAGCGGGTCTCCGTACCGCGGGCACCGGTGTCGAGGTTGTGCCAGTCGAAAGCGACGGTGACGTCGCAGTTCAGGATGCTCGGCGTCCACTCGCCGAGAAGCGAGTAGCCCTGCGTGATCCGCAGTTCGATCCCGTGGGTGGCACCCGGCGCCGAGGAGTACTCGTAGAGCGGGCCGTCGAAGGCGGTTCCACCGGCGCGCACGATGCCGGCGCAGATGCCGTCGCCCAATGTCAGCACGGGTGGCGTGGACAACTCCGTCGTCGCGCACGACCTCGGTCCGGTGTTCGACCAGCCCATCTGACACGGTTCCTGGGCGCCCGCGACACCCGGCGCCGCGACGGCGACGACAGTGCCCATGAGCCCGGCAGCGGCGGCAGCGAGAATTCTGTGTGCAACTGTCATGCCCGGGGATCGTACAGACCGATCGGTAACCCGTCGCGCGACAATCGGAAAACCCCTGAACACCAAGGTGCTCAGGGGTTTCCCGCACCGGTCACGGCTCCATCGGCGAAGACGCCTGGGCCCAGAAGCGTTTCGGGATCCGGCCGGCGTGCCGGGCACGGAATCCCGCTTCGACGGCGCGACGCATCGCCGACGCCATCAGCGCCGGATCCTTCGCGCGGGTGACGGCGGTCGCGAGCAGCACGGCGTCGCAACCGAGTTCCATCGCGAGCGCCGCGTCGGAGGCGGTTCCGATTCCCGCGTCGAGGATCACCGGCACACCCGCAGCCTCGACGATCATCTCGATGTGGTGCGGGTTCGAGATACCGAGGCCGGTCCCGATCGGCGAGCCGAGCGGCATCACCGCGGCACAACCGACGTCCTCGAGGCGCCGCGCGAGGACGGGATCGTCGGTCGTGTACGGCAGGACGACGAAGCCGTCGTCGACGAGTTGTTCGGCCGCGGAGACGAGTTCGATGGCGTCGGGCAGCAGCGTCCGTTCGTCGGCGATGACCTCGAGTTTCACCCAGTCGGTCTCCAGCGCTTCCCGCCCGAGCTGCGCGGTCAGCACGGCTTCCTTCGCGCCGCGGCACCCGGCAGTGTTCGGCAGCGGTTCGATGCCGAGGCGGCGCAGCAGGTCGAGGACACCGGTTCCGGAGGCCGCGTCGACGCGGCGCATCGCGACGGTGGTCAGTTCGGTGCCCGACGCGACGAGGGCCTCCTCGAGCACGGCCAGGTTCGCCGCGCCACCGGTGCCGGTGATCAGCCGCGACCCGAAGGTGCGGCCGGCGATGGTCAGCTGCGGCAGGTCGGCGCCGCGATCGTGTGTGTCAGCCACCCTGGACCGCCGTGAGGATCTCGATGCTCGCTCCGCGTGTGACCGGCTCCGACCAGCGGCCGCGCGGGCACACGACACCGTCGACGGCGACCGCGATGCCCTTCTCGGGCAGACCGAGCTCGTTCAGCAGTTGTGACACGGTCGGGGCCGCGTCGTAGTACTTGTCCTCACCGTTGACGGTGATGCCCACGGATACGTTCGTCATCACACACTCGCTTCCGTAATTCGTCCAGGACAGGCGTACTGCGCGTCGGCCAGCGACCGCCCACCGAGTTCGGCGAGCACCGCGTCGACGGTGAGCGGCGTGAGCAGCACACCGTTGCGGCCGTGGCCGGTCGCGGCGACGACACGATCGGAGAGCCGGCCGATCAGCGGCAGGTTGTCGGGGGTCATCGGGCGCAGGCCCGCGCTCGCCTCGAACAGTTCGTACTCGCCGAGCGCAGGAAAGATCTTCTCGGCGTCGGCGATCAGATCGCGCACCCCGGCCACCGTGACCTGTGTGTCGGACGCCTCGTACTGTGTGGCGCCCACGACGAGGCCGTCGTGGCGGGGCACCAGATAGGCGGGGCGTCCGTGGACACTCGCGCGCACGGTGCGCTGCGGCGGCGGAGTCGCGCCCGGCCGCACCCGCAGGCGCAGGATCTCGCCCTTGACCGGACGGACCGGAAGGCCCGGCCACAGTCGCGCCGACGCCGAGCCGGCGGCGAGCACCACCTGATCGTCGGGAAGGTCGGCGAGATCGTGGACGGCGGCGTCGGAGAAACGCACCCCGGCCGCGGTGGCCGCGACGCGCAGGGCGTCGACGAGCGTACGGTTGTCGACCGACGACTCGGTGGGCGCGAGCAGTCCGAGACGCACCTTCGGGCCGAGCGACGGTTCGAACTCCCGGATCTCCGCACGGGAGAGCAGACGCATCTCGTGCCCTCGCTCCCCGACCCATTCGGCGACGGTCCGCAAGTCGGCCGCGTCCGCCGCGTCGAGCGCGACGGTCAGCGACTCCTCGGCGGTGAACACGTCGACGCCGGTCTCCGCGCGCAGTGCATCCGCGAATCCGGGCCAGCGGTCGAGCGAGGCCGCACCCAGGGACAGCACGTGGTCCTCACCGGGCCAGCCCTCGGACAGCGGGGCCAGCATCCCGCCGGCCACCCACGAGGCGCCACTGCCGGGATTCGGGTCGTGCACGGTCACGCTGTGCCCCGAGCGGGCCGCGCGCCATGCGATCGACAGCCCGATCACTCCGCCACCCACGACGGCCACAGTTGCCATTGGTCCACCTCACTCCCTGCGCCGGCATGATCCGGGTCAGGTCATAACGGTCGGGGCCGGCAGGCCCCCTCTCAGCCCCGCGAACCTCGGGACTCCCGTGTCGTCACTTTCTGCTTAGAGGCTACCGTCTTGGTCGTGACCACCTATCGCGGCAACCATCCCGACCCGCGCGGCCGCCTCGCGACCGCCCGGTTGTATCTGTGCACCGACGCTCGCCGGGACACCGGCGACCTCGCACGGTTCGTCGAGGAGGCCCTCGCCGGTGGGGTCGACATCGTCCAGTTGCGCGACAAGGACTCGGCCGGCGAGAAGAAGTTCGGACGCCTCGAGGCACGCGAGGAACTCGCCGCCCTCGAGATCATCGGCGAGGCGTGTGCACGCCACGGTGCGCTCCTGGCCGTGAACGACCGCGCCGACGTCGCGCTCGCGTCGGGCGCCGACATCCTGCATCTCGGTCAGGGCGACCTGCCGGTGCGGCACGCGCGGCAGATCCTCGGCGACGAGATCGTCATCGGCCGCTCGACGTCGAGCCGCGCGCAGGCTGCGCTCGCCGACATCGAGGAGGGCGTCGACTACTTCGCATCCGGGCCGGTGTGGGACACACCGACCAAGCCGGGACGGACCGCAGCGGGGCTGGAGGTGACGCGCGAGGTCACGCAGTCGCAGCCGGCACGGCCGTGGTTCGCGATCGGCGGCATCGATCTCGAGCGACTCCCCGAGGTGCTCGACGCCGGTGCCACGCGGGTCGCGGTGGTCCGGGCGATCACGAAGGCATCCGATCCGCGGGCAGCCGCGGCGGCGCTGAAGGCCGCACTCCCGACCTGAGGCGTTACAGCCAGCCCAGCACGGCCGAGGGCGACATCGCGATCGTGCCCTCGGGCAACCGTGCGCGCAGACCGCGATCCGCGGTGACCACGACCGTCACACCGGGGTCGACCACGGCCGTGGCGGTGGCGAGCCGTGCCAGCTCGTCGTCGCCGCTGCCGTCCGCGCTGTGCACCGGGATCCGGACGTCGTCGATCGTCGCGTCGCGGGCACGCCCTTCGAGGACCGCTTCGACGCGGGGGACCCAGCCGAACGTCCCGTCGGGAATTTCGACGGTGCGGGGCAGGACCGCGGCGAGGTCGGCGAGCAGGGCGCTCGTCGCGCCGGGGCGGTCGCGCCACCATCCGGTGGGGCCGCTCGCTCCGAGCACGTTCGCGGTGTCGAGCAGCATGCGTACCGGTGAGGTGCGCAGCGACGGCCACGCCTCGGCGAAGCCGCTGTGCAGCGGCATCGCCTCGACCTCCGGTTCGGGCACCCAGCGCAGTTCGGTGCTCTCCTGGTTGAGACTGGTCACGAGAGTTTCGGTGGCGTCGGCGACGACGGTGGTGTAGGTCCATCCGCCCGCGAGGCCGGAGGTGACGCGTTCGGCGCGTACCGTCACGGCCGCGAGATCGATGCCGGCCTCCTCGTGGGCCTCCCGCACGGCGGCGTCGACGGTGCTCTCGTGCGAGTCGCGCGCTCCACCGGGAAGTGCCCACGTCCCGCCCTGGTGCGACCATGCCGCCCGATGCTGCAGGAGAACCGCGGGGCGACCGTCCGCGAGCGGAGCGCGCAGCAGCAGACCTGCGGCGCCGTGCCGTCCCCAGCGCTTCTCGCCGTCCGGTCCGACCGCCCAGCCGTCACCGTCTCCACGCATTGCGTCCGCCTCTCCGACCCGCCCTCGCCCGGACCTGTGCCCGGTACCGGATCCCCGCCGTCCGTGGACGGCAACAATACCGCCGGGCTGCTTATATGCTCCCCTCAGACCGCTCGACACGAGGAAGGGAGTGCCCGGTGGACGTACGGATCACCCCTCCCTTCGCTCCTGTCGAGAGGCACATCCGCGACGACGCCGATACGGACACTCCGGACGCCCGGTTCGACGACGCTCGTGCCCTGCTCCGGTCCACGCCGGTCCGGTTGGTGGTCCTCGGGGTGGTGCTCACCGTGCTGCTCGTCGCCTCGGCAGCGGTCTCCGCAACGATGGTGTCCGGCAGGCAGGCCACCCACGATCGTCTCCTCGCGTCCATCGAGCCGCTCGCCAGCGCGGCCCAGAATCTCTACAGCGCGCTGTCGGTGGCCGACGCCGCCGCCGTGACGGGCTTCATCTCGGGCGGACTCGAACCGGAGGCGGTGCGCAGTCGCTACATCCGGGCGACCAACGAGGCCGCGGAATACCTCGTCATCGCGGCGACCGGCCTGACCGATGCCGACCGCGAGACCGCGCACAACCTGACGGAGATCGGGCGGCTGCTGCCCGTCTACACGGGTCTCATCGAGACGGCTCGCACCAACAACCGCACCGGGCATCCGGTCGGCGCCGCATATCTCGGCGAGGCCTCGCACCTGATGCAGACCGAACTGCTCCCCGCCGCGCAGGAACTGCACACGCGCGGCGTCGCCGCGGTCGAGGACACCCAGCGCGACGCGGTGCGACCGCCCTGGCTCGCGATCGGATTGCTCCTCGTCACGGTCGCTGCCCTGTGCGTGGCGCACGCCGTCGTGAGCCGCCGCAGTCGTCGCACCCTCAATCCCGGAATCCTCGTCGCGATCGGCGCGACCGGCGCGCTGCTGTGCTGGTTGCTCGTCGCGGGCCTGGCCTCGTCGAGTGCCACCGAACGCGCCATCGAGCGCGGTGCGGCACCGCTCGCCGATCTCACCGAGGGCCGGATCCTCGCCCAGCAGTCGCGTACCGCCGAGACCCTGCTGATCGCCCGGCGCGACACGACCGGCGCGTACGACGACACCTTCGAGACCAACATGGCGCGGCTCGGCGACATCCTCGACGAGTACGGTCGCGATTCCGCCCTCGAGGCGGGCGCCGAGGCAGTGGAGACCGCCCGGTCGGCGCACGACGCATGGATCAACTCGCATGCACGCATGGTCGACGCCCTCGTCCGCGGCGACTACGCAGCGGCCTCGGTCCTCGCGGTCGGTGCAGGTCCCGGCGAGTCCACCGCCCGGTTCGTCGCTCTCGATGCGGCCCTGACGGAAGGAATCGACGACACCCGCACCGAACTGCGCGACAACGAGTTCCGCGCCTCCCGCACCCTCGCCGGCCTCGCACCGATGTCGGTGGTGCTGCTGACGGTGGCGCTGGTCGGCGTGTGGGTCGGTCTCCGGCCCCGGTTGAAGGAGTACCAGTGAGAGAGCGCGTTCTCGTCGCGGGCCTGTGCGTCGTCGCCGCACTCGCCGGCGGGTGCGCGACCGACCCCCCACCGCGCGCCCCCGGCCTCCAAGGGACGACGACCTCTCTCCCGCTTCCCGAGAACGCGCGGATGCTCGAGTCGTCGGTGGCCACACCGCCCGCCCCCGACTGCGGCGATCCCACCGCCTCGCTTCCCCCGGATCCGAACGCCACCGGACCTGCGATCGATCGGATCCGCACGCGCGGCCGGCTGATCGTCGGCCTCGACACCGGCAGCAACCTCATGAGCTACCGCGACACCGCGACCGGGCGCATCACCGGTTTCGACGTCGACATCGCACGTGAGCTCGCCCGCGACCTCCTGGGCGATCCCGACCTCGTCGACTACCGCATCCTGTCGTCGGCCGAGCGCGAGAAGGCGCTGCAGGACTCCACCGTCGACATCGTCGCGAAGACCATGAGCATCACGTGCGCCCGACGCGAGAAGGTCGACTTCTCCACCGAGTACTTCCGAGCCCAGCAGCGCGTGCTCGTCGTCCGGGGATCCGGCATCCGCTCCGCCGCCGATCTCGCCGGCCGGCGCGTGTGCATCGTCGAGGGCACCACCTCGCTGCTCCGGATGCGAGAAGTGCAGCCGTCGGCGTCGATCCTCACCGTGCCGTCGTGGGCCGACTGCCTCGTCGTCCTCCAGCAACAGCAGGTCGACGCCGTGAGCACCGACGACACGATCCTCGCCGGACTCGCCTCACAGGACCCCTATCTCGAACTCGTCGGCCCCTCCCTGGGATCGGAGCCGTACGGAATCGGAATCCGGCTGGGCAGCGACGAGCTCGTACGCTTCGTCAACGCCACCCTCGAACGGATCCGCTCCGACGGGACGTGGACGGCGCTGTACGAGAAGTACCTGCGGGTGCTCGGTCCCACTCCGTCACCCCCGACACCGAACTACCGGAAGTGACGGCCATGTCCGACGAACCCGAACCGGCCGATACCCCGTCGGCCGATTCCGGCCCCGCCACCGAACGCGGCCCCGGCCCCGTCCCCGCCACGCGGCCCGACTCCACCCAGCGCTCGTCGATCTGGTCCGGCTCGTCCTCCCAGCGTTCGTCCTCCCAACGTTCGTCGAACCGCCGCATCCGGCCGCGCGGAACCCAGCGTCGCCGCATCGCCGGCCTCGTCGACGTGCCGGTCCCCACCACGAAGGATCCGGTCGACGCCGTCCTCCGCGATCCTCACGTCTCCGAAGGCAAGAGGTTCTGCGCGAAGTGCGGACAATCGGTGGGACGCAGCACCCCGTCGGGGCCGGGTCCCACAGAAGGTGATTGCCCCCAGTGCGGAACACATTTCCAGTTCACTCCGGCCCTGCACCGCGGGGACCTCGTCGCCGGGCAGTACGAGGTGCAGGGTTGTCTCGCCCACGGCGGACTGGGATGGATCTACCTCGCGATCGACCGCAACGTGAGCGACCGCTGGGTAGTGCTGAAGGGCCTGCTGCAGGGCGGCGACGCCGAGGCCCAGGCGGTCGCGGTGGCCGAACGCCAGTTCCTGGCCGAGGTCAGCCATCCGAGCATCGTGCAGATCTACAACTTCGTCGAGCACCCCTCACCCGACGGCACCCCGATGGGATACATCGTCATGGAGTACCTGGGTGGTCACACCCTGCGTACCGTGCTCGACAACTATCCCCCACCGAACCGCATCCCCGTCGAGCAGGCCATCGCATACATGCTCGAAGTGCTACCGGCACTGCAGTATCTGCACGACATCGGACTGGTCTACAACGACCTCAAGCCCGAGAACATCATGGTCACCGACGAGCAGATCGAACTCATCGACCTCGGCGCCGTCTCCGCGATCGAGGGATACGGCTATCTGTACGGGACGCCGGGATATCAAGCACCCGAGATCGTCCGGACCGGGCCGACGGTCGCGAGCGACATCTACACGGTCGGACGCACACTCGCGGTGCTCACCCTCGACATGCCCTCGGACAAAGGCCGTTACCGCGACGGTCTGCCCACCCCCGAGCAGGCTCCCCTGCTCGACGAGTTCGACTCCTTCCACCGCCTGCTCCTGCGGGCCACGAACCCCGATCCGCAGCAGCGCTTCTCGTCCGCCGACGAATTGCACGGACAGCTCACCGGTGTGCTGCGCGAGATCCTGTCGAAGAAACTCGGCACCGAACACCCCGGACTGTCCCGGCTGTTCAGCCCGCCCCGCACGACCTTCGGCACCGACGAGGCACTCGTCCCCACCGACGTGTACGCCGACGGGATCGAGCGCGACCCCAAACTGCGGGGCCAGGATGTCGCGGCGGCACTGCCCGTCCCCCTGCTCGACCCCAACGATCCGAGTGCCGCGCTCCTCGCCGCCGCGGTGCACAGCGAACCGCAGCAGACCCTCGACTCGCTCCGGCACGCGCGCGAGAACGGGGTCGGGCGGGTCGTCGGAGCATCCGACGTGTCGTTCTCCAAGGAGATCACCCTCGCCGAGGTCCGCGCCCATCTCGATCTCGGGCAGGTCGACAGCGCGGTGGAGATCCTCACCCGCCTCGAGCGCGAGTTCGGCGACGACTGGCGCATGGACTGGTACGCCGGCATCGCCGAACTGCTGCAGGACGACTACGAGGCAGCGTTCACCCGGTTCGACAAGGCGCTGCACGCGCTTCCGGGTGAGATCGCCCCGAAGATCGCACTCGGGGCCACCGCCGAACTGACGCTGCAGCATTGGGAGAGCGACGACCCCGACGCGTGGCGACGCTTCTGCGAGCAGTCCTACCGGGTCGTGTGGCGCACCGATCACGCCGTCGTCAGCGCGGCCTTCGGGTTGGCACGCCAGCTCACCGCCCGCGACGAGATCCGCGCCGCCGTGGACGTGCTCGACGAGGTCCCCACGACCTCCCGGCACCACAGTGCCGCGACCATGACCGCCGCGCTGATCCTGTTACGAGGCGGTCGCGTCGAGGAGATCTCCGAGGCGGATCTGCGCGAGGCCGCGCACCGGATCGCGTCGCTGCCTCCCGACGAGGGTCGCGCCCTGCAGATGCGCGCACTGGTCCTCGGGACAGCGCTCGAATGGGTGCGCAGTGGACGGGCATCGAGTCGCGAGTACGACCGCATCCTCGACGTACCGTTCACCGAGAAGGGACTCCGCCTGGGCACCGAGGCGGCGCTGCGGCAATTGGCGCGCAACGCCCCTTCCCGCACACACCGCTACACCCTCGTCGACCTCGCGAACGCGATCCGGCCGCGCAGTTCGACCTGATCAGAAGTCAGCGCCGGGCGAACTGCACGGCCGCGCGGGCGATGGCGAGTTCCTCGTTCGTGGGGATCACGAGAACCTCCACCTGCGACGAGTCGGCCGAGATCCGGCGTTCCCCGTCGTCGTCGGCAGTGTTGCGCGCATCGTCGACGACGATGCCGAGCCGGTCGAGGCCGGAGAGGCTGTCGCGCCGGACGTCGACGTTGTTCTCCCCCACCCCACCGGTGAACACGATCGCGTCGACGCCGCCGAGCTCGAAGGTGTAGGCGCCCACGTACTTCCGGATGCGATGCACGTAGACTTCGTACGCGAGTCGCGCGTCCTCGTCGCCCTCGCCGACGAGCTTCAGCAGAGCCCGGAAGTCGTTGACACCCGACAGCCCCTTCAGGCCCGAATGCCGGTTGAGCAGGTCGTCGATGGCGTCGACCTTCAACCCGGCCGCCCGGTTGAGGTGCATGACGACACCCGGATCGATGTCGCCGCTGCGCGTGCCCATGACGAGACCCTCGAGCGGGGTCAGTCCCATCGAGGTGTCGATCGGGCTCCCACCTGCGACCGCCGACGCCGACGCACCGTTACCCAGATGGAGCACAACCAGATTCAGGTCCGCGATGTCGCGTCCGAGGAACTCCGCGGCACGCCCCGACACGTATTCGTGTGAAGTACCGTGGAATCCGTACCGCCGGATGTCGTGCTTGTGGGCGATGTCGCGGTCGATCGCATAGGTCGCCGCGTGCGGCGGAAGACCGTGGAAGAAGGCGGTGTCGAAGACACCCACATGGGGGATGTCGGGCAGTTCCTCCCGCGCGACCTCCATTCCCACGACGTTCGCCGGATTGTGGAGGGGCGCAAGGATCGACAATTCGTCGACGGCGCGGACCACGTCGTCGTCGATCAGGGTCGGTTCGTAGAAGACCTTGCCGCCGTGCACGAGTCGGTGTCCGACGGCGACGATGCCCACCTCGTGCAGCGGACGGCCCAGCCCTTCGAGCATCTCCAGTACCGCACGCAGTCCGGTCCGGTGGTCGGCGATGGCGTCGTTGCGTTCGTCCGCCCCCGCCGTGTGGTGGAAGACGATCCGGCCCTCCGGTTCCCCGATCCGCTCGATCAGTCCGTGCGCCAGCGACTTTCCGCTCTCCGGTTCGATCAGCTGGAACTTGATCGACGACGATCCGGAGTTGAGGACCAGGACGGTGCCTGCGGTGACCGGGTTCGGGCTGCTCACGCGTCTTCCTCCTGCGCCTGGATCGCGGTGATGGCGATGGTGTTGACGATGTCCTGGATCAAGGCGCCCCGCGAGAGGTCGTTGACCGGCTTGTTCAGGCCTTGCAGGACGGGTCCGACGGCGACGGCACCGGCGCTGCGCTGCACGGCCTTGTAGGTGTTGTTGCCGGTGTTCAGGTCCGGGAAGATGAACACCGTGGCGCGTCCGGCGACGTCGGAGTCGGGCAGCTTCGCGCTCGCGACCGTCGGTTCGATCGCCGCGTCGTACTGGATCGGACCTTCCACCGGCAGGTCGGGTCGCCGCTCCCGCACCAACGTCGTGGCCGCGCGGACCTTGTCGACGTCGGCACCCGAACCGGATTCGCCGGTGGAGTACGACAGCATCGCGACCCTCGGGTCGATGCCGAACCGGGCGGCGGTCGCGGCGGACGAAATCGCGATGTCGGCGAGCTGGTCGGCGGTCGGGTCGGGGACGACGGCGCAGTCGCCGTACGCGAGGACACGGTCGGCGAGGCACATCAGGAAGATGCTCGACACCGTGGAGACGCCCGGTTCGGTCTTGATGATCTCGAGGGCGGGGCGGATCGTGTGGGCGGTGGTGTGGGCCGCGCCCGAAACCATGCCGTCGGCCAGTCCCAGGTGCACCATCATCGTGCCGAAATATGAGATGTCGCGCATGATCTCGCGTGCACGTTCGACGGTCATGCCCTTGTGGGCACGCAGCCGCGCGTACTCCTCCGCGAACCGGTCGGCGTGCTCGGAAGTGCGCGGGTCGAGGATCTGCGCCTGCGACAGGTCCACCCCGAGTTCCGACGCCCGCTGGCGGACGGCTGCCTCGTCGCCGAGGATCGTCAGCTTCGCGATGCCACGCTGGAGCACGCGTCCGGCGGCTCGAAGGATGCGGTCGTCCTCGCCCTCGGGCAACACGATGTGCCGCTGCTGGGCCCGCGCGCGGTCGATGAGCTGGTATTCGAACATCTGCGGGGTGGTCACGGACGGTCGCGGCAGTCGCAACCGGTCGAGCAGAGAACGGGAATCGACGTGTCGTTCCATGAGCGCGAGTGCCGTGTCGATCTTGCGCTGTGCGCCGAGGGCCATGCGGCCTCGGGTGCGGTCGGCAGCCGAGGCGGTGTCGAAGGTGCCGAGTTCGGTGGTGAGTATCGGCAGCGACGGCTTCAAGGCCGTGACGAGCTGCGCGATCATCGGGTGCGGCAGCAGGCCCCCGTTCATGATGATGCCGGCGAGCGTCGGGAATCCTTCGGCGGCATTGGCATTGACCAGCGCGAGGATGACGTCGGAGCGGTCGGCGGGAGCGATGACGACGACGCCGTCGGTGAGCCGCTCGAGAATCCGTTCGGCGGTCATGCCACCGACCATGATCCGCAGCGCTTCCCGCTGCAGCAGGTCGGGGTCACCGCTGTAGAGCTCGCCTCCGATCGCGGTCTGCAGCTCGGCCATCGTCGGCGCGACCAGTGCGGGCACCTCCGGGAGCGTCCACACCGGTTCGGTGCGGTCGCCGAGAGCCCGGGCGATCTCGTCGAGTGCATGGGGGTCGCAGCGGTTCACTACCACCGCGCCGAGATGCGCGTGCTGTCCCGCGAGCTCGTTCGCACACACACCGGCGAGCTGGGCGATCTCCGAGGGCGTGCGGCGGGAGCCGCGCAGGACGAGCAGTACCGGGGCGTCGAGGTTCGCCGCGATGCGGGCGTTGTACGACAGTTCGCTGGGGTTGGCGATCTCGGTGTAGTCGCTGCCGACGATGACGACGGCGTCGCAGCGGTCCGCCACCGCGTGGTACTTGCCGACGATGTCGCTGAGCGCGGCGTCCGGGTCGTCGTGGACGTCGTCGTACGTGACGCCGATGCAGTCCTCGTAGGCGAGGTCGACGGTGGTGTGTTCGAGCAACAGTTCGAGGATGTAGTCGATGTCGCTGTCGGAGCGCGCGATGGGACGGAAGACACCGACGCGGGCGGTGGACGCGCACAGCGTCTGCAGCACGCCCAGGGCGACCGTCGACTTCCCGGTGTCCCCTTCCGGAGCTGCGATGTAGATGCTCGAGACGGACCCTGCAGCAGCACTCATGGATTCCACCCTAACTGCAAACTTTGCTCCGTCCCGCGTACCCGCGCACACGCCCGGCCGGCGGTGTCCGGCCGGGCATGGGAGTCGCGGGATGTCAGGACTGGGTCTGCAGCACGCGCGGGGTGTCGGGCTGCTCGGTGCCGCTCCTACTCAGCGGAGAAGCGGCACCTTGCGGGTCGGACGTCAGGTGAGTGCGCGCAGGCGCGGGGCGAGGTCGCGCTCGAACAACTCCAGGAACCGCTTCTGATCATGACCCGGCGCATGGAACACCAGATGATTCAACCCCGCATCGACATACGCCCTGACCTGCTCGACCGCCTCGTCCGGATCCGACGCCACGATCCACCGCTTGGCGACCTGCTCGATCGGCAACGCATCCGCCGCCGCCTCCATCTCCATCGGATCATCGATCGAATGCTTCTGCTCCGGCGTGAGCGACAACGGCGCCCAGAACCGGGTGTTCTCCAACGCCTTGTCCGGATCGGTGTCGTACGAGATCTTGATCTCGATCATCTTGTCGATCCCCGCCACATCCCGCTCCGCCTTCTCCGCCCCCTCGGCGACGGCCGGCAACAGCTTGTCGGTGTAGAGCTCCATGCCCTTGCCGGAGGTGCAGATGAACCCGTCCCCCGCGCGTCCGGCATAGCGAGCCACGACCGGACCGCCGGCGGCGACGTAGACCGGGATGCCGCCTTCGGGCACGTCGTAGATCGACGCGCCCTTGGTGGTGTAGTACTCGCCCTCGAAATCGACCCGGTCTCCGCGCCACAACTCGCGCATCAACCGCACCGATTCACGCAGCCGGGCGAAGCGTTCCTTGAACTCCGGCCACTGGCCGGCGTAGCCGGTGGCGATCTCGTTGAGTGCTTCACCGGTGCCGACCCCGAGGAAGATCCGTCCCGGATACAGACACCCCATCGTCGCGAAGGCCTGCGCGATCACCGCCGGGTTGTACCGGAACGTCGGCGTGAGCACACTCGTGCCCAGCTGCAACCTTTCGGTGCGCTCCCCCACAGCGGTCATCCACGCCAACGAGAACGGCGCATGCCCACCGTTGTGCCGCCACGGCTGGAAATGATCCGACACCGTCGCCGAATCCATCCCGTGCGCCTCGGCCAACACACCCAACTCCACCAGCTCGCGCGGCCCGAACTGCTCTGCCGACGCCTTGTATCCCAACTTCAAACCCTGAGCCACAGATTCCTCCGACCGTTCGCGTTCCGATGTCCCCGAGTATGCCCACCGGACGCTCGTCGTCGGTCGAGACCGACGTTGTGTTCGAAATTCACCGAAGAATCGCACACAACACCGGTCTCGACAGGTCACCCGAGGGCACCGGCGCGGTGCAACGCGCGTCGCACCCTTTCGACGAGGACTCGAGGTCGCCGATACAGCAGGTCGGCGCCGACACGCACCACGGTCCAACCGAGCTCCGACAGCAACGCATAGCGGTCGATGTCGATGGTCCGCTGTACTCGATCGGTCCAGTGCTGCGCACCGTCGTACTCGACGAGGACCCTCCACTGCTTCCAGCCCATGTCCGCGCGTGCCACGAACCGCCCACCGTCGTAGATCTCGATCTGCGTCTCCGGCACGGGCAGACCGGATCGGACGATCAGCAGCCGCGTGTGCGTCTCCGGTGGTGACGCGGCACCTCCGTCGACGAGCTCGAGAACCTTCCGTACGGACGCGAGGTGCCGAGCGCCCTTGTTCCGAGCGGCCACCGCTTCGATCTCGTGGACCTTCGTTCCGGTCGCATTGCAGAGCGCGTCCACCATTTCGACGCACCGATCGAGGTCCGCACCGCGCGCGAGGTCGAAGGCCGTTCGGGCCGGTATCGTCACCGTCATTCCGTCGACGACGCAGGATTCGATGTCGTCGACGCTGCGAACGATGATGCCCGGCGTCGAGTGCAGTTTTCCGGGTCGCACCATCTCCGCCGGCAACGACGCGTCGAGCCAACGGGTCCCGTGCACGGCGGCTGCGGATGGTCCGGCCAGTACCCCGGCGCCTCCGGTCCACAACCAGGCGGCCTTCGCGCGTAGCAGCGCGGTCGCTTCGACTCCCGGAGCGACGTACACATTGCGATGAAGCTTCACGAAGTGGTGCCGAAGTTGATACCGCGTCACCGATCCGGCCGCCAGTGCATCGGTGCCGGCGAACGGTTCGTGGAAGTCGACCATGAGCGCGAGCGTGCCCGGTCTCCTGCGTTCCCGGTACCCCGAATCCGCCGTCTGTGGAGAACTTTCGACGTTATCCCCAGACGCGCCGAATCGAGACCGGTGTTGTTGTCGATTTCTCGCGAGTTATCGACAACAACACCGGTCTCGACCAACGATCACGCGGCGCGGACCCGCGCCAATCCCCATTCGCGGGCCAGGAGTTCATAGGAACGCAGGCGGTCCTCGTGGCCGTGGGTGACCGAGGTGACGACGAGTTCGTCGGCGTCCGTTACTCGGCGGAGGGTGTCGAGACGCTCCGCCACCGTGCTCGGCGCCCCCACGAACTGGGTGACGATGCGGTCGTCGACGAGGGCTCGCTCCTCGTCGGTCAGCGGCGGGGTGGTCTCTGGGTCCGGGTACGGGATCGCGCCGTGGCCCGAGCGGATGCTGTGCGTCCAATGCCCGTAGGTCGGCGCCAACTCGCGTGTGGTGGCGTCGTCGTCGGCGACCACCGCGTCGGCCGAGACCACCACGTAGGGCTTCCTCAGGATCGGCGACGGACGGAACGCCGACCGGTACGCCTCGACCGCTTCGACTGTCGTGCCCGGGTGGACGTGCTCACGGCGACGTCCTGTGGGCGGGAGCCATCGGAATGGGCCTTTCGAAGTACCGCTATGATGACACCGGTGCGAAGTACCGCCGTGACACCGCTGCGAAGTACCGCGGCACAGGTCGATGTGCAGGCGGCACCACGAGGCGCGCTCGGTCCAGCGGGTCATGCTCGTTCCTCCATCGATCCCGGCGGTAGCACCCGCACCCGCGTACGGGGGGTTGCTGCGACGTCGTAGAGCCAGGTCTCTCGGTCGCTCTGGATGGTCGCGGCTCAAGCTACGGAGTGCGGCACGCCGCGGAAAGGCTTTCTCTCACCGTGGCGGAAATCCGTTCCTCGTCGAGACCGATGTCGATGTCGACGTGGTGCCCCGACATCGACAACAAGGTCGGTTTCGGCACGCCGTAGACTCGCCTCGGTGACCCCGCTCGAACTCTTCCTCGTCGCATTGGCCGGGCTCGGCGCCGGAGCGATCAACTCCCTCGTCGGATCCGGCACTCTCATCACCTTCCCGACGCTCGTCGCGTTCGGTGTGCCCCCGGTGACCGCGACGATGTCCAACGCGATCGGCCTGGTCGCTGGAGGTGTGTCAGGCACCTGGGGGTATCGGCGCGAGCTGCGCGGGCAATGGGAGCGGCTGCGATGGCAGATCCCGGCGTCGTTCTGCGGGGCACTGGTAGGAGCGTGGCTCCTGCTCCACCTGCCTGAGACCGTCTTCGAGACGGTCGTACCCATCCTGCTCCTCCTGGCCCTTATCCTCGTCGTGTTCCAGCCGAAGATCCAGGCGTGGGTGGCCCGCAGAACCGGCGGCGACGCCGACGGCCACCTCGGACCGGTGCGGATGACACTGCTCGTCGTCGGCACTTTCGCCGTCGGCATCTACGGCGGCTATTTCACGGCGGCGCAGGGCATTCTGCTCATGGGTTTGTTCGGAGCGTTGCTGCACGACCACATCCAGCGACAGAACGCGGTGAAGAATCTGCTGTCGCTGGTGGTGAACGTCGTGGCAGCGTGCGCGTACATCCTGGTGGCGTTCGACCGGATCGACTGGACCGTGGCCGCACTGATCGCGGTGGGTTCTTTGATCGGTGGCTATCTCGGCTCGCACTACGGCCGACGCCTGTCGCCGGTCGCGCTGCGGGCGGTGATCGTCGTGGTGGGGCTGATCGGTCTTTACCGACTGCTCGCCTGACGCACCACTTTCCGGAATTCACCTCTGCCGGGGTTGTCCGCAGCGTTACGAGCAGAACAGGTATCAATCCGATTTCAGAGAAATGGGAATCCCCGCCACCACGAGAGTTGCCGACTCACTGGCCTCCGCGACCCGCGCATTGAGCCGGCCGAGCATGTCGCGGAACAATCGGCCCGAAGAGGTCGCGGGCACCACTCCGCTACCGACCTCGTTGCTCACGGCGACCACCGGCACCGCACACTTCCGCCACGCCGCGATCAACTCGTCCACATCGGAGTGGACAGGGTCGAGGTCGCCACCATCCCAGACACCGTGGATGTCGAGCCGTGCCGTCAACCACGTTCCGAGACAATCGATCAGCAGCGGTTCCGTAGCGGTGCACAGCACCTCGGCGACATCGACCGTCTCCACCGTCGACCATGAACCGGGACGTCTTTCCCGGTGCAGTGCAACACGTTCCGCCCACTCCGCGTCACCCTCTCGTGTCCCGCCGGTGGCGACGTAGGTGACGGACGGGCAGGACGCGAGTAGTTCCTCGGCGTGCCGCGACTTGCCCGACCGCACTCCCCCGAGAACCAGCGTCCGATGCGGCACGACCGGAGTCCCTTCACCCACGTGGACCACCTCACCATCACGACCGGGACGAGCATCCACCTGCTGCAGACGATTCCGCAGTTCGTCGATGGGCGGATTGTGGTGGCCCAGATGCACTGCGACCACCTCGGTGTTCTCGGTGACGGCACCGACACCGCGCAGACCATCCACCATCGCGCCGAACTCGGGCAGGCCGAGGTGACCCTCGGACAGTTCGGAACGGTCGCCGAAGGTTTCCTCGAGGAATACCGCGTCGAACCGGGCGTCGCGCACGGCCTCGAACCACTCGGCGAGCCACATCCCGGTGTCGCACGCCCACAGCAACCGCGACCCGCCCGGGCCCGACAGGTCGTACAGCACCGCGTCGCCGGCGCGGAAGACCTTGTGCCGTGCGGGAAGAACGCGCACCGAGTAGTCGCCGACGGTGAGCGAGTCCCCCGGCTCGACCGGAACGAAACGCACCGGCGCGTCGGGAGCCACCCAGGGTCTACAGGTGTCGAGCGCGTCGGCGGGACCTATCACATCGAGTTCGACGCCGGCGGCCACCCACGACCGGAACAACAATGCCTGCGGGCCCAGATGATCTGCATGGGCGTGGGTCAGGAGGATATGCCGCACCTGCGCCAGCGACCTGCCGTGCCGCACGGCCGCGCGGGGCGCCTCAGGACCGCAGTCGAGCATCAGCACATCGTCGACGAGTGCCGCGGTCTGCCCGCGGATCTCGCCGCGACGCGCGGCATCCGCGCAGGATGCACACGTGCAGAACGGGTTCGGCCACCCGTCCGCCGCGCCGGTTCCCAGGAGCACGACCTCCATCAGCGGTCCTTCGTGCTGTCGCGGAGCGGGAGGACGGCGCGACCCGCCGGGCGGTCGAGGATCTCGACGCGGGCGCCGTAGACCTGCGCGATGCGTTCGGCGGTGAGGACGTCGTCGGGCGCTCCGTCGGCGACGACGTGCCCGCGATCGAGCAGTACGAGCCGTTCCCCGTATTGGGCGGCGGAGGTCAGGTCGTGCATCGCGGCGATGACGGTGAGGTCGCCTTCGGTGCGCATCGAATCGACGAGTTCGAGTACCTGCTGCTGGTGTCCGATGTCGAGTGCGCTGGTGGGTTCGTCGAGGAGCAGCACCCGCGGTTGCTGGGCGAGAGCGCGTGCGAGCACGACGCGCTGCAGCTCACCGCCGGACAGTTCGGTCGCGAGTCGCGGTGCGAACGCTTCGAGCTCGAGCCGTTCTACGATCCGGTCCACCACCTCGCGGTCGTGCGCGGTCTCGGATCCGAAGCGCGGGATGTGCGGGGTGCGGCCGAGATGGATCAGTTCCCTGACGGTGACACCTTCCGGCACCACGGGGCGTTGCGGCATCAGCGCGACCGCGCGTGCCATGCCCCGACGTCCGGCGCGCCCCGGCACGATGTCGGCGACCTGCAGGTGACCGGTGGCCGGCACGAGACCGGCGAGGACGTGCAGCAGGGTGGTCTTGCCCGACCCGTTGGGCCCGACCAGCGATAGCCAGGAGCCGGCGGTGACGTTCAGGTCGATCCCGTGCAGCACCTCGACGCCACCGCGTTCGGCGCTGAGCTGCCGGCACGACACCGTCATGGTCGGGGTGGTGAGAACATCGCTCTTCATCGGACACCTCGGCTCCGTCTGAGCACGACGAGGAAGAAGGGCGCCCCGATCGCCGCGGTGACGACACCGATCGGCAGTTCGGCGGGCGACATGACGGTGCGGGCCAGGACGTCCGCGAGGACGAGGAAGGACGCACCCACCAGCAGCGACAGCGGCAGCAGGAGACGGTGGCCGGGTCCGGCGAGCAGCCGGACCGCGTGGGGGACGACGATGCCGACGAACCCGATGAGACCGCTCGCCGAGACGACGGCCGCGGTTCCGAGGGTCGCGACGCAGACGAGCAGCACCCGCACGCGCGCCGGGTTGATCCCGAGGCTCGCGGCTTCGACGTCGCCGACCGCCATGACATCGAGTGTGCGCCGATGCAGCGCGATGATCGCGACGGTGACCACGACGTACGGCAGGACCACGACGACGTCGGACCAACCGTCGGTGGACAGGCGGCCGAGCATCCACGAGTACACCTGCCGCAGGGTGTCGTCGTGCAGCTGCATGAAGAACGTCTGGATCGCGTTGGCGAAGGCCGCGACGGCGACACCGGCGAGGATGATGACGACTTCCGAGCGGCTGCCGCCGACGGTGCGGCCGAGCGAATACGTCGCGCCGACGGCGAGCAGGCCCCCGGCGAAGGCCGCGATCGGGACACCGGCGAACCCGGCCGCGCCGCCCACGACGATGGCGAGGGTGGCACCGAGACCGGCGCCGCTGGAGACCCCGAGCAGATAGGGATCGGCGAGCGGATTGCGGAAGACCCCTTGGTAGGCCGCACCGGCGATGGCCAGCATCGCACCGACCAGCACCCCGAGCACGACGCGCGGCATCCGGATGTTCCACAGGATCGCCTGCTGACGCGTGCTCAACCCGGAGTCGACGTCGACGAGCGGCAGGCGGTCGGCGATGTCGAGCAGCACCCCGCCCGGGGTGAGACCGGCGGGCCCGACGAGGATCCCGACCAGCATCGCGGCGAACAGGGCGAGCACGGCGCCGGTCAGCACGAGCACGTTGCGCGGCAGTACCCGCGCACCACCGGGTGGCAGTGCGCGGGTGTTGCCTCGCGACACGGAGATCAAGGCGTGGGCTGGGCCGCGGGGATGGTGCCGACGATCCGGGCGACCTCACGCATCAGGTCCACGACGCGCGGCCCCCAGCGACTGGCGATGTCCTCGTCGAGGACGTAGACCTGGCCGTCCCGGACAGCGGTGAGCTCGCCCCATCCGGCACGTTCCGCGACGACCTCGGGCGTGACGCCGCAGCACTGGCCGTCGGCCAGGAAGATCACGTCGGGGTTCTGTTCGAGGACGTACTCGGCGGACAGCTGCGGGTAGCCGTCGCCGCCGGTCGCGATCGAGGTCAGCCCCAGCATCGAGTAGATCTCGCCGATGTAGGTGTCGTCGGTGACGGTGTAGAAGGTGTTGTCGAGCTCGTGGTAGTAGGTCAGCGGGGTCTCCCGTTCGGGGAGGCCGGCGAGAATCTCGTCGATGTCCGTCTTCATCTGCGCCACGAGTTCGGCGGCGTCGCCGACATGTCCGGTGACGGCTCCCAGCTGCTCGATCTGGGCGTAGGTGTCGTCCAGGTTCTCGGCCGCGGGAAGGATCAGCGTCTCGACACCGGCCTGTTCGAGTCCCGCAACGAGATCGGCGGTATCGGCGTTGGCGACGACCAGGTCGGGTTCGTAACCGAGGATCGCCTCGACGTTGGGGGTGTACCCCGACAGATCGGTGACGGGCGCGTCGGCCGGATAATCGGATCGGTCGTCGACCGCGACCACCTGGTCGCCGGCACCGACGGCGTAGAGCATCTCCGTGCTGGTGGGGCTCAGCGACACGATGGCCTGCGGGACGTCCGCGGAGGTGGTGTCGGTGTCACCGGACGGTGACGAATCGTCGCTGCTCGAGCACCCTGCGGCGAGGAGCGCGAAAGCGGTCAGTCCGGCGGCGAGCAGCCGTCGGTGGTTGTCGAGTGGCACAGCCATCCTCCGTTGTTCGGAGGACGAAAACAGCACGGCTGCAACAGGCGGTTGCGGCACGCCACCGTCCTTCGTCCGAGGACCAGTACGTACGGACCCTCCGCGCCGGCCGACCTGGCTCACCCCGTATCGGGACTTACAGTTGCGGGACAGCGCCGGAATCTCACCGGCTTCACCGAAAACGCAGCGGGTGCCCTACCGGATCGGCAGGACACCCGCAGCGTAGCTCACGGCGTCCCAGGTCAGGACAGCGCCTGCTGGAGATCCTCGAGCAGATCCTCGGGATCCTCGAGGCCCACGGACAGTCGCACCACGCCGTCGGACAAGCCGATCGCGGCCCGGCCCTCCGGTCCCATCGCCCGGTGGGTGGTGGTCGCCGGGTGGGTGATGAGCGACTTGGAGTCGCCGAGATTGTTCGAGATGTCGACGATGCGCAGCTTGTTCAGCAGCTCGAAGGCACGCTTCTTGCCCTCGCCCTCGGGGGCGTCGAGCTCCAACGTGATGATCGTGCCACCGCCACTCATCTGCGACTTCGCGAGTTCGTACTGCGGGTGCGACTCGAGATACGGGTACTTGACCCAGCGCACCGCATCCTGCGATTCGAGGAACTGCGCGATGCGCAGCGCCGAATCGACCGAGGCGCGCAACCGCACCGGCATGGTCTCGAGACCCTTGAGCAGCGTCCACGCGTTGAACGGGCTCAGCGACGGCCCGGTGTGGCGGATGAGCTTCTGCACCGGCCCGTCGATGTAGTCGGCGGGTCCGAGGATCGCTCCGCCGAGCACGCGGCCCTGACCGTCGATGTGTTTGGTGCCGGAGTAGACGACGATGTCGGCACCGAGATCGAGGCTGCGCTGCAGCAGCGGGGTGGCGAAGACGTTGTCCAGCACCACCTTCGCGCCCGCCGCATGCGCCATCTCGGAGACGCGACGCACGTCGACGAGGGTCTGCATGGGGTTCGAGGGGGTCTCGAAGAAGACCGCGGTGGTGGGCACCGACAGTGCCTTCTCCCACTGGTCGAGATCCTCGCCGTCGACGAACACCGTCTCCACGCCCCAGCGGGGCAGAATCTCGTTGCACACGACGAAGCACGAACCGAAGAGGCTGCGTGCCGCGACGAGACGGTCGCCCTTGCCGAGCAACGCGGCGAGCGCGGTGAACACCGCGGACATGCCGGACGCGGTGGCGTACGCCCCCTCGGCACCGTCGAGCAGGCGCAGGCGCTCCTCGAACATCTTCACCGTGGGGTTGCCGTAGCGGGAGTAGACGAAGTGGTCGACGTCGCCGGTGAAAGCGGCCTCGGCGGCCTCGGCCGACTCGTAGACGAACCCGGAGTTGAGGTAAAGGGCCTCGGAGGTCTCCTCGAAACCGGATCGGAGGGTGCCGCCGCGCACGCCGAGCGTGGCGGGGCGAGCGGTGGCGGGCAGCGCCTTGTCGAACGCGCCGCCCTGGGGGATGGAACTCACGACTGCCTCCACGGCAGGCCCGCGGCCCGCCAGCCCTCGGCACCGCGATGGCTTTCGCCGTCGAGAGCGCCTTCGAATCCTTCGAGAACGTTGTAGGCGGGGGTCAGGCCCGCAGCGGTGGCGGCCGTGGCCGCTCCGATGGAGCGCTGCCCCGAGCGACACAGGAAGATCACCGGTCCGCTGCCGATACCCGCCGCCCTCAGATCCTCGACGAAGTTCGGGTTGGGGGCGCCGTCGGGGTAACGAACCCACTCGACGAACACGGTCCGGCGACCGAGCGACGAGGTCTCGGGGACCCCGACGTATTTCCACTCGGCTTCGGTACGCACATCGACGAGCACGGCATCCGGATCACCTTGCAGCAGGTCCCATGCCTGCTGCGGCGTTATATCACCTGCGTAGCTCACCGGAACATATTTTCACAGGTCGGACTGTGACGTACACGCGGGCACCGCTTCGTATACGCACGGCGACACGTCAGAACCGGCAGATCCGCCACACGTCGTCGATGCGGACGACCTGCCACGTCTCGGTCTGCGTCTCCCCGTCGAGGCCGGTCCGGACGTCGACGGTGGCCCGATCGCCGTCCACGGCGATGTTCTGCGTGGCCTGCAGCTCCACGCGTCCCTCGACGTCCGCGAGCGGTGCTTCCTCGGCGGGCAGATCGCTGCACCGCAGCCGGTCGAGGATCGGTCCGTCGTTCTCGTTGTGCGCGGAGACGTAGTCGGTGACGGCGCGGCGCACCATCTCGTCCTCGGTGAGGTCGTCGCCCGCCGGGGAGAAGAGCTGGGCGCCGAAGACGACGAGGACGAGCACCACCAGGACCGCGAGGGCTCCGAGGAAAGGCCCTATGCTGCTACTGGTGGGACCGTCGGGATCCGGGCCGGGATCGGGTTCGGGTTCGGGGGCTCCGCGCTTGGCCATGCGCCCGATCCTAGTGGGCGCGAGGTCGCGGCCCGTCACGACCGCATTTGCCCTGAAAACCCTCTCGAGGTAGGAATTGTCGCATGGCCACCACGCAGCTCGTTCGACGCCTCGCCGTCGACCTGTGTCGTATGGGTGCCCACATGTGTTGTCGCTGAAGCGATTCGCTCGACGGCTCGATTCGTCCTCCTTCGCCGTCATCCCCGCGCGACCTGCGCCGAGCCCACTGAGGGCAGCCTTAATTTAAGCTGGATATGTCCGTCCGCACACCGAAGAGGTAGTTGATCCCCTGATGACCGATCAGACTCGTCCCCTTCGCGTCGCGATCGTCGGTGCCGGCCCTGCCGGTATCTACGCCGCCGACGCACTAATGAAGTCCGACACTGCGCAGGATCCCGGGGTCAGCATCGACCTGTTCGAGCGCATGCCGGCGCCGTTCGGTCTGATCCGCTACGGTGTCGCGCCCGACCACCCGCGCATCAAGGGCATCATCACCGCCCTGCACAAGGTGCTCGACAAGCCGCAGATCCGCCTGCTCGGCAATCTCGACTACGGCAGCGACTTCAACCTCGACGACCTGCAGCGTTTCTACGATGCGGTGATCTTCTCGACCGGCGCGAACGCGGACCGCGCGCTGAACATCCCCGGCATCGATCTCGACGGCAGCTACGGCGCCGCCGACTTCGTGTCCTGGTACGACGGTCACCCCGACGTGCCGCGCACCTGGCCGCTCGAGGCGGAGAAGGTCGCCGTCCTCGGTGTCGGCAACGTCGCGCTCGACGTCGCCCGCGTGCTCGCCAAGACCGGCGACGAGCTGCTGCCGACGGAGATTCCGCCGAACGTCTACGAGGGTCTGAAGAACAACAAGGCCGTCGAGGTGCACGTCTTCGGTCGCCGTGGTCCGGCGCAGGCCAAGTTCACGCCGCTCGAGCTGCGCGAACTCGACCACTCCCCGACCATCGAGGTCATCGTCGACCCCGAGGACATCGACTACGACGAGGGCTCCGAGCAGGCGCGGCGTAACTCCAAGCAGGTCGACATGGTCGCCAACACTCTGCAGGACTGGGCGATCCGCGATGTGGGCAACCGCCCGCACAAGCTGTTCCTGCACTTCTTCGAGTCCCCGCACGAGATCCTAGGTGAGGACGGCAAGGTCGTCGGTCTGCGCACCGAGCGCACCGAGCTCGACGGCACCGGCAACGTGCGCGGCACCGGCAAGTTCAACGACTGGGAGGTCCAGGCCGTCTACCGCGCGGTCGGCTACCTGTCGCAGAACATCGCCAAGCTGCCCTTCGACGAGCAGGCCGGCACCGTGCCGAACGAGGCCGGACGTGTGCTCGCCGACGAGAACGCCGAGGGTCCCGACCGGTTCATGCCGCACACCTACGTCACCGGCTGGATCAAGCGCGGCCCCGTCGGCCTGATCGGCCACACCAAGGGCGACGCGAACGAGACCGTCGCGAACCTGCTCGAGGACCGGGCCGCCGGCCGGCTGAACACCCCCGAGGATCCGTCCGAGGACGCGATCGTGAAGTTCCTCGAGGACAAGCAGCTGCCGTACACCACCTGGCAGGGCTGGTACCGCCTCGACGCGCACGAGCGCAGCCTCGGTGAGGCCGAGGGCCGCGAGCGCGTGAAGGTCGTCGAGCGCGAGGACATGTTCCGCGCGAGCGAGCCGCACAAGGCGTGACAGCAGCCTGAACTGCACGAACGAGGAGGGACCCATCCGCGCGGATGGGTCCCTCCTCGCTTTCGGGTCTGCTCGGCTTTCCGGGTGCGCTCAGGTGAACAGGACGGCGCCCAGCCACACCGACGCCGCGACGAGTCCGCCGAACAGTTCGACGAGGATCGACAACGCGACCGCCTTGGTCGCCGCGACCGTCGAGACCCACGCGTCGCGGTGGGTGCGATGCCGCTGCACCTCCGACAGGTACATGCCGAGCAGGAAGCCCAGGAACAGCCCGACGACGGGGACGACGAAGAACCCGACGATGCCGAGCAGACCGGCGAGGATCAACGAGCGGTTCGGCACCCCGGCCTGCTGCAGTCGCTTGCCGGGCCAGGTGTACTTCACGATGCCGGTGACCAGCAGCGCCACCGCCGCGACGCCCAGCACGATCCATGCGGTGGTGCCTCCCGTGAGGAACGCCCATACGGCGATCGCGCCGAAGATCAGCAGGACGCCGGGCAGGACCGGCAGCACGATCCCGAGCAGGCCGACGAGGATCGCCAGCCCGACGAGCAGTTCGCCGCCGGCACTCACGGCGCCACCGGGCGGGTCGAGCGGGCGGAAGACAGCGGAGTACCGGGACGCGGTGGCAGCATGGTGGGACTATATGTGCCACCGGTCCACGCCCCCGGGAGGACGCGATGAGCAGTACCAGGCCTCACAGCAGCCCGAAGAGTGCATCGGACGCCGCAGCCGCCGCGGTGCGCGGCGACGTCCGGTACTTCACGACGCCCGGTGTCGATCCCGCCGAGGCGGTGGAGTGGCAGCGCCGCGACGCGCGGATCGTCCACCACGGCACCGGTCGTGTCGTCTTCGAGCAAACCGATGTGGAGTTTCCTGCCTTCTGGTCGCAGAACGCCACCGACATCGTCACGCAGAAGTACTTCCGCGGGCAGCTCGGACACCCGGATCGTGAGCACTCGTTGCGCGACGTGATCGCGCGCATCGTCGACACGATCACGGCGTGGGGGCACACCGACGGTCATCTCGACGATCCGGAGGCGTTCGCCGCCGAGCTGACCTATCTGCTGATCCACCAGCGGGCCTCGTTCAACAGTCCCGTCTGGTTCAACATCGGGGTGCCGAACACTCCGCAGCAGGCCAGCGCGTGTTTCATTCTGTCGGTCGACGACAGCATCGACTCGATCCTCGAGTGGTACCGGCAGGAAGCGGTGATCTTCAAGGGCGGGTCGGGCGCCGGGGTGAACCTCTCCCGGATCCGCTCGTCGGCCGAACCGCTGACCGGTGGCGGAAGCGCATCGGGGCCGGTCAGCTTCATGCGCGGCGCCGACGCCTCCGCCGGCACCATCAAGTCCGGCGGCAAGACCCGGCGGGCCGCGAAGATGGTGATCCTCGACGTCGACCATCCCGACATCGAGGAGTTCGTCGACTGCAAGGCGATCGAGGAACGCAAGGCGCGGGTGCTCGCCGAGGCCGGTTTCGACATGGGTCTCGACGGCACCGACATCCATTCGGTGCAGTACCAGAACGCGAACAACTCGGTGCGCGTGACCGACGAGTTCATGCACGCGGTGGTGGCCGACGCCGAGTGGCCGCTGCGTACCGTGACGACCGGCGAGACGGTCCGGACTGTCCGCGCGCGAGAGTTGTTGCAGCGCATCGCCGCCGCCACCTGGGAGTGCGCCGACCCGGGCATCCAGTACGACACGACGATCAATGCCTGGCACACCGCCTCCGCGACCGGCCGGATCAACGCGTCGAATCCCTGCTCGGAGTATATGCATCTCGACGATTCGGCCTGCAACCTCGCGAGCCTGAATCTGCTGACCTTCCTGCGCGAGGACGGCACCTTCGACGTCGACGGTTTCCGTCACTCCGTGGCGGTGATGCTCACCGCGCAGGAAATCCTCGTCGGCCGCGCCGACTACCCCACCGAGCGGATCGGTGAGACGTCGCGGCGGTTCCGGCAGCTCGGGCTCGGTTACGCCAACCTCGGTGCGCTGCTCATGGCTTCGGGCCTGCCCTACGACAGCGAGGCCGGACGCGCGACGGCTGCGGCGATCACCGCCCTGATGACCGGTCACGCCTACGCCGTGTCGGCGGACATGGCGAGGCGCCTCGGACCGTTCGACGGTTTCGACGAGAACCGCGCGCCGATGCTCGACGTGCTGGGCAAGCATCGTGGCGCACTCGATGACATCGACGCCGATCTCGCACCGGCCGACGTGCTCGATGCGGCACGACAGGCGTGGGACCGCGCCGTGGCCGACGGCTCTGCCCACGGTGTGCGCAACAGCCAGGTCAGCGTGCTCGCACCGACCGGCACGATCGGGCTCGCGATGGATTGCGACACCACCGGGATCGAACCGGATCTGGCGTTGGTGAAGACCAAGAAGCTCGTCGGCGGCGGTAGCCTCACGATCGTCAATCGCAGTGTGCCGCGCGCACTGTCGCGTCTGGGTTACAGCCCGTCGGAGGTCGCCGATATCGTGGCGCACCTCGATCTGCATCACGATCTCGCCGGTGCGCCGCACGTGCGCGACGAGCACGCACCGGTGTTCGCGACGTCCATGGGCGACAACGTCATCTCGCCGCGCGGCCACGTCGCGATGATGGCCGCGGTGCAGCCCTTCCTGTCGGGTGCGATCTCCAAGACGGTGAACCTGCCCGAGTCCGCGACCGTCGACGACATCGCCGACATGTATGTCGACGCGTGGCGCCTGGGCGTGAAGGCCCTTGCGATCTACCGTGACAACTGCAAACTGGGACAACCGTTGTCGACGGCGTCGCGCCCTGCTGTCGCAGAAGCGGCTCCGTCCACGGCGCCTCGCCGCGAGCGGCTCCCGCGCACCCGCACTTCTCGGACGTTCGAGTTCCGGGTGGCGGACTGCAAGGGCTTCGTCACGATCGGTGAGTACGACGACGGGCGTCCCGGCGAGATGTTCCTGCGCGTGTCCAAACAAGGCTCGACGCTCGCCGGCATCATGGACGCCTTCTCGATGTCGGTCAGTTACGGTCTGCAGTACGGGGTCCCGTTGCGCACCTTCGTCCGGGCCTTCACGAGTACGCGTTTCGAGCCGGCCGGGATCACCGACGATCCGGATCTGCGGATCGCCACGTCGATCCTCGACTACATCTTCCGGCGACTGGCGATCGACTATCTCGAACCCGACGAGCGCGCCGAACTGGGCATCCTCACCGGCGCCGAGCGTTCGGTGCCCGACACCCCCACGCTCACGCCGTACACGAGCACGCCGCCGGTGCGTGAGCCCGATCCGCCGGCGACCGCGCCGCGGGGCACGCACAGCACGAGCAGCGCGAGCACGTCCTCCCCGGGTGGTCTCGCTGCTCCGTCACCGTCGAATCCGGACGCGCCGTACTGCATGCAGTGCGGAGTGAAGATGCAACGGGCCGGGTCGTGCCACGCCTGCCCGTCCTGTGGGAACACCAGCGGCTGCAGTTGAGGTGATGCGTCCATACTGGCGGGATGGTCCTGGGAGTCGACACCGAACTGACACTGACGGCCGCGGGTGCGATCTTCCTTCTTGCGCTCGCTCTCGGCGTGTGGAAGTACCGGCAGATGGCGACGTCCGACGACCACCTCGCGCACCCGTACGTCGACATCGCCCACCGATCGGCCCTGATGTATTCCTTCGCGACGCTGCTGGTCGCGGTGTTCGTCGAGCTCAGCGCGTGGCCCACCGCAGTGAACCTCGCCGCGGCCGCGGTGATCGTGGTGTTCTTCGTCGGCGCGATCGCGAGCTATGTCGTGCACGGTGCGCTGCGCGACACCACGAATCAGTTCGCGCATCCGGTGCGCGGGACGGGTCTGGCGATGGCCGCGCTGATCGTCGGTGAGATGGGTGGCTTCGCGGTGCTGTTCGCCGGCTTCCTGTGGGGTGCCTTCGCAAGCTGAGGCCGCGTCAGGTGCGGTGTTCGAGCAACGACAGGACGTTGCCGTGCGGGTCGCGGAACCATGCGACCCGCATACCGTCGGGTGCGGTCCACGCGTCGTGGTCGTCCTGATCCATGCCGTTGTACCGGATGAACTCCACGCCGTGCTCGCGCAGTTGTTCGACGGTGCCGTCCAGATCGGATACCCGCCAGCCCAGCACGGTGTAGCCGGTCTCCTCGCGCGACTGCACGAGGGTCACCCGGACCGGTGCGCCGCCGCCTCCGTCGAGGACGAGCGCGAAGGGGTCGCGGGAGAGCTTCCGGAAGCGCAGGGTGTCGACGTAGAACATCTCCGAGACGTCGAGGTCGGTGCTCGGGACGAAGCTCACGAGTTGGCCGGTGATCGTCATACGTCCACTGTGCTCCGGAGCGCCCGAGTGCGACAGCGGATTCGGCGGATTCACGCCCCCACCTCGGCGATCCGGCGACTAGGCTCTCGATCATGAGTACTTCGGAGATCGCTACGGTCCTGGCCTGGCACGACGCTGTGAACAGCAACGACATCGACACGCTCGTGCAGTTGTCGAGCGACGACATCGTGCTCCCCACCCCCGACGACGATCCCGACCAAGGACTCGACGAACTGCGCGAGTGGGCGACGACGGCAGGGGTCACGCTGCAACCGGGCCGCCTGTTCGTCCACCACGGAATCGTGGTGGTCGAGGAGACGGTGACCTGGGCGTCCGATCCGGGTCCTCGCGACGAGGCGATCGCCTTCCGGGTGGTCGACGACCAGGTGGTCACCGTCGTCCGCCACACCGATCTCGGCGAGGCCTTCGAGGCGACCGGACTGAGCGAGGCCGACCTCTACGAGGAGTGATCCACTCCCGACGACCGGAACCCCAGCAACCGGAGCCATATTCTGAACGTTCGCTAAGGTACTCTCCGTTGCGACAGTCCCTACACATCGGAGCGAGGTTCGTCGAGTGTCCGCTGAAGCTGTTGAGAAGAAGGGTCCGCTCGCGGGTGTCCGCGTCGTCGAGTTCAAGGGTCTCGGTCCCGGCCCGCACGCCGCGACCCTGCTCGCCGATCTCGGCGCCGATGTCGTCATCGTGCAGCGCCCCGGCGAGATCCCGCCGGAGGGACAGCGCGATCCGATTCAGCGCAACCGTCGCATCGTCGAGGCCAACCTCAAGGATTCCGCCGACATCGAGAAGGTCCTGACCCTGCTCGAGCGCGCCGACGTCCTCATCGAAGGCTTCCGTCCCGGCGTCACCGAACGACTCGGCCTCGGACCGGACGTGGTCCTCGAGCGCAACCCGCGCATCGTCTACGGCCGCATGACCGGCTGGGGCCAGGAGGGCCCGCTCGCCAACGCCGCCGGCCACGACATCAACTACATCTCCCTCACCGGCGTCCTGCACGCCATCGGCCGCCAGGGCGAGCGTCCGGTGCCGCCGCTGAACATGGTCGGCGACTTCGGTGGCGGTTCGATGTTCCTCGTCTTCGGCATCCTGTCCGCCCTCGTCGAGCGTCAGACCTCCGGCAAGGGCCAGGTCGTGGACGCGGCGATGGTCGACGGCGCCCTCGCTCTCTCGCACATGATGTGGGCGTTCCGCGGTCGCGGCGCGTGGTCGGACGAGCGCGGCGTCAACATGCTCGATACCGGCGCCCCGTTCTACGAGGTCTACGAGACCAAGGACGGCAAGTACATGGCCGTCGGTTCCATCGAGCCGCAGTTCTACGCGCTGCTGCTGCAGGGCCTCGAGCTCGATCCGGCCGACCTGCCGCACCAGCTCGACACTTCCCGCTGGGCGGAGATGAAGAAGATCTTCACCGACAAGTTCCTGTCGAAGACCCGCGACGAGTGGACCGAGATCTTCCTCGGTACCGATGCCTGCGTCTCCCCGGTCCTCACCTGGGCCGAGGCGGAGAAGAACGAGCATCTCGTCGCACGCGGGTCGCTGATCGAGATCGACGGCGTCGTGCAGCACGCACCGGCGCCGCGCTTCTCCCGCACCCCCGCCGGCGAGCCGGTCGGTCCGGCGGCCGAGGCCACCGACATCGACACCCTCTGGGTCTGATCCGGCAGCCCGAGCCCGCCGACGCTCCGACGATCGTCCTGGCGCACAGGATCAGACGACGAGCCGCGCCTCGTCGGGTGTGCGCCCGGAGGCGACCTGCTCGTAGGCGGCGGCCATCGCCTCGACGGCGTCGTCGAGGACCTCGACATCCTGCGTGTACGGCAGGCGCACGAAATGTTCGAACGCACCCTGCACACCGAAGCGCGGACCGGCGGAGAGCAGCACACCGTGGGACGGCGCGGCGGCAGCCAGCGAGGTCGACACCGGCTCGGGCATCCGCGCCCACAACGACATCCCGCCCTGGCCCGGCGTGTACTCCCAGTCGGGCAACCGCCGGTCCAAAGCTGCGCACAGCGCACGGCGTCGTTCCCTCAACGCGGCGCGGCGACGTTCGAGCAGTTCGTCGACTTCGGAGAGCAGATGCGCGGCCGCGAGCTGTTCCATGACAGGCGTACCCAGGTCGACCGCGGTCCGTGCCCCGGCCAGCCGGACGATCGTGTCGCGGTCGGCGCGGATCCATCCCACCCGCAGGCCACCCCACAGCGACTTCGCCGTCGAACCCACCGTCACCACCGACGCGCCGGCAGGCATGGCTGCGACGGGAGGCGGCGGCGGGGCGTCGAGCCAGAGATCGACCATCGACTCGTCGACGACGAGCGTGGTCCGCGTGTCGCGCATGATGCGGGCCAGTTCGGCGCGGCCGTCCTCGTCGAGGCACAGGCCAGTGGGGTTGTGGAAGTCGGGGACGAGGAAGGCGGTGCGCGCCGCGGTCTGCCGGACGGCACTGGCGACACCGTCGAGATCCCAGCCGCCGTGCGGGCCGTTCTCCGGGCGCACCGGAACCGGCACCGGGCGCGCGCCGTAGCGGCGGATCGCTTCGAGCGCATTGGGATAGGTGGGGTGGTCGACGACCACCCGGTCGCCGGGGTCGTCGAGCACACCGAGCAGCAGGCGCATCGCGTGCTGCGCCCCGGAGGTGACCATGATCTGGTCGGGCGAGGTGGGCAGTCCACGCTCGCGGTAGCGGCGGGCGATGACCTCGCGCAGCACCGACACCCCTATCGGTTCCATGCCGTGCGAGTCCAGATAGGTCGACATCGACCGCAGCGCCGCGGCATACGCCGCTTCGATCTCCGCTGCCGGCGCGGGCAGCGAGGCGTTGCTCAGATCGATCGCCGGGCCGATCGGCATCCGGGACCCGGTGTTCTCCGCGCCCCGGCGAGCGGGCACGGCGACCGTGCTGCGGGCACCCTGCCGACTGCGCAGATAGCCTTCTTCCCGCAGCGCCGCATAGGCGGACGCGACGGTGGTGCGGCTCACCGACAGCGCCGCGGCGAGTTCCCGCTCGCTGGGCAGGGCGACCCCGAGCGGGACGCGGCCGTCGTGCACGAGCAGGCGGATGCTGTCCGCGAGCGCCCGGTAGGCGGGTCTGGGATCGGGGCGAGCGGAGCGACGGGAATGCGACTGCCCCGAATCCTGCCAGTTCCCGAGGTCGCGGACGAGCGACACGGCTCCGATCGCTCGAGTGATCACCGATCCAGTATGCCCCGCATCGCGCGGGCGGGATCAGGCCGGTGGATCGAGCACCTGACGGAACAGCACCGTCCCTCGCGAGTCGAGCAACTCCACCCGCATCTGCTTCGTCGCGCCGTCGATGAACACCTCCCCGAAGTGCTGATATCCGTCCATCGGCGAGGTGTTCGCCGCCGGGGGCGCGTGCACGAAGACGGCCTCGGGACCGAACGTCCCGTCCAGCTCGTTGGGTCCGAAAGCACCGGCGTTGAGCGGTCCCGAGACGAACTCCCAGAACTCGTCGAAGTCGGTGAACGAGGCGCGGTCCGGCGAATAGTGATGCGCGGCCGTGTAGTGCACGTCGGCGGTCAACCACACGGTGCCGGTGATCCTGCGCGCCTCGACCGCCGACAGGACCCGCGCGATCTCCGATTCCCGGCCCGAGGGAGCGCCGTTGTCCCCGTTCGCGATTCCTTCGAAGGCCGTATCGCCGTCGGGTACGACCAGGCCGATCGGCAGGTCGGCGGCGATGATCTTCCAGGTGGCGGTCGAACGGGTGAGTTCGTCGATGAGCCACTGCGTCTGCGCGCTGCCGAGCACCTGCCCCGCCGCGCCGACGTTGGTGCCGTTGGCGTCCTTGTAGGTCCGCATGTCGAGTACGAAGACGTCGAGCAGCGGTCCGTACCGCACGACCCGGTGGATGCGTCCGTCGACGGCCTCCGCCGGATCGAGCGGGAGCCACTCGTGGAAGGCACGAAAAGCTCGTTCCGCCAGGACGTCCACGTTCTTCTCGGTGTACTGCTCGAGATCCAGGATCTCACCCGCGTACCAGTTGTTGACGGTCTCGTGGTCGTCCCACTGCACGATCTGCGCGACGGAGGAGTTGAACCGCCGATAGTTCTCGTCCATCAGGTTGTAGGCGTACTGGCCGCGGTACTCGTCGAGGGTCTGCGCCACAGCACTCTTGGCCTCGGTGACGATGTTGCGCCAGATCCGGCCGTCCGGCAGCTCGACGGTCTCCTTCAGCGGATTGTCGGCGTACACGACGTCGCCGGAATGCACGAACAGGTGCGGGTCGCGACGGGCCATCGTGTCGAAGATCGTCATCCCACCGATGTCGGGGTTGATACCGAAGCCCTGACCGGCGGTGTCGCCGGACCACTGCAGCCTGATGTCGCCGGGTGCGGTCGGGGCGGTGCGGAACAGACCCGTCACCGGCTCGGACGTGGCGCCGTCCTCGCCTTCGAGGACGACACGGTAGTGCACCTGCTCGCCGGCCGGCAGTCCCGTCAGCCGCAGTCGGCCGGTTCCGTCCGTCTCGGGCGTCAGCAGACCACCCACGTGTCGGACGGGATCGGTGAAGGATTCGGTGGCCGCCGTCTCCACGACGAGCCGCGCCGGTCGATCCGAGCGCGCCCACACGAGCGCCCCGTCGGCCCGCACGTCGCCGGTGGCCACACCGTGGGTGAGGATCGGCCGCTCACGGACGAGGCTCGGCGTTGCAACGGAACTTCCCGACGAGCACGCCACCGCCGGAGCCGCGAGGGCTCCGAGCGCGACGGTGCGCAGCAGGGTTCGACGGGACACGTACATGGTTCTCCCCGGGGTCCGACGGACTGTGCGGGACGAGCGTGCACAGTCCGTGCGAACCGTCGGTGAACATGCAGTGAGGGATCGGCGCCCGTCCGACGACGAATCGGCGCGGGCCGGGAGCTACCCCGTCAGCGGATGACGTCGCGCCGGACGATCGTCTCGTCGCGGCCCGGCCCCACACCGATGCAGGAGATGTAGGCGCCGGAGAGCTCCTCGAGACGCAGCACGTAGTTCTGCGCGTTCTTCGGCAGCTCCTCGAAGGTGCGGGCGTGGGTGATGTCCTCCCACCAGCCCGGCATCTCCTCGTAGATCGGCTTGGCGTGGTGCACGTCGGTCTGCGTCATCGGCATCTCGTCGATACGCACACCGTCGACCTCGTAGCCGACGCAGATCGGCACGGTGTCGAGACCCGACAGCACGTCGAGCTTGGTGAGGAAGTAGTCGGTGATGCCGTTGACGCGGGTCGCGTAGCGGGCGATGACGGCGTCGAACCATCCCGTGCGGCGGGCGCGACCGGTGGTGACACCGACCTCTCCACCCTGCTTGGCGAGGTAGGCGCCGTGGTCGTCGAACAGCTCGGTCGGGAACGGACCCGAGCCGACGCGGGTGGTGTAGGCCTTGAGGATGCCCAGCACCGTCGAGATCTTCGCCGGGCCGATACCCGAACCGACAGCGGCGCCGCCGGCAGTGGGGTTGGACGACGTCACGTACGGATAGGTGCCGTGGTCGACATCGAGCAGCGTGCCCTGCGAACCCTCGAGGAGGATCGTGTCGCCGCGCTCGAGCGCCTTGTTCAGTTCGAGGCGCGTATCGGTGATGCGGTGCTTGAAACCCTCGGCCTGGGTGAGGACCTCGTCGACCACCTGCTGCGGGTCGAGCGCCTTGCGGTTGTAGATCTTGACGAGCACCTGGTTCTTGAATTCCAGTGCGGCCTCGACCTTCTGGGTGAGGATCTTCTCGTCGAGCACGTCGGCGACCCGCACGCCCACGCGGGCGATCTTGTCCTGGTAGCAGGGGCCGATACCGCGTCCGGTGGTGCCGATCTTCTTCTTGCCGAGGAAGCGTTCGGTGACCTTGTCGATGGCCACGTGGTACGGCATGATCAGGTGCGCATCGGCCGAGAGCAGCAGACGGGACGTGTCGACGTCGCGCTTCTCGAGGCCTTCGAGCTCGGTGAGCAGCACACCCGGATCCACCACGACACCGTTGCCGATGACGTTGTTGACGCCGGGCGTCAGGATGCCCGACGGGATCAGGTGCAGGGCGAACTTGTCGCCGTTGGGCAGCACGACCGTGTGACCGGCGTTGTTGCCGCCCTGGTAGCGCACGACCCACTGCAGACGTCCGCCGAGTAGATCGGTAGCTTTGCCCTTGCCCTCGTCGCCCCACTGGGCTCCGATCAGGACGATTGCCGGCATGTCGCGCTCTCCTCAGGCAGGTGTCTACGTGCGGGCGGTCTCGCCTGCAGGGTCCTGCCCAACCGGGCAGCAGCCGGGACCACAGTGTAGTCCACCCTCCGACGAGCGCGAATGACGGGACTGCAGAAGCGCCGGAGCTGCGGCGCGCGGTGGCGGGTCGCCGCCGCCCTCCCATTACAGTGGACGCAGCCGAGAGCCCGACGAACCCGACCCCTCGAGGAGACCCGTTGACCCCGGTAGTGCTCAGATGCGGTGACGTGCCATTGCCGTTGGCGCTGACCCCCGTGACCGCACTGTCTGCGCCTGCCCTCCCCGAGAAGGACGACTTCGAGGACGTCTTCGCGCATCTCGAGTCAGTAGAGGACCCTCGTCTGATCGTCGTAGGCAACGACGCGGCGTTCGCCGCGACCGTCACCCGGCTGATGCGCACCGAACGCCTCGACCTGGAGGTCGCGTACGTCCCGGAGACACGAACCCCGGCCACGGAGGCGTACGGGTTGCGGACGGGGTCGAAGGCCGCCACCGTCGCCCTGCAGGGGGTCGCGAAGCCGTTGCCGCTCATCCGCGACGACGCCGGTATCGCCCTCGTCGGCCGTGCGCTGCTGTACGGTGAGAACGGCGATGCGCTCGTCGGGGAGGCCTACGTCGATGACACCCGCCTGTTCTCCGGCACGGTGCCCGGCATCCGCGTCGAACCCACACCCGCGATGCCCGGTCTGCGGGCCGCGATCGACCGGCCGCGCTGGTTCGGCGGCTACAAGTGGCTGACGGGCCGGGCCATGCAGTTGGGTTCCCCTGCCGCAGTCGTCACCCGCGACGGGGTCGCGAACCCCCGGGCTCTCAAGCGGTCGACCTTCTACCGGCACGACAAGAAGTGGAAGCTCGTCCGCTGAAACCCATCTTCAGCCGACGTTGACCCCTGTCGGCTCAGCCGACGTTGACCCCTGTCGGCTCAGCCGACGTTGACCCCTGTCGGCTCAGCCGACGTTGACCCCTGTCGGCTCAGCCGACGTTGACGCCGTAGTCCCGTGCGATGCCCGCCAGACCGGAGGCGTAGCCCTGGCCGATGGCGCGGAACTTCCACTCGCCACCGTGGCGGTACAGCTCACCGAAGACCATCGCGGTCTCGGTGGACGCATCCTCGGTGAGGTCGTAGCGGGCGAGTTCCCGGCCGTCGGCGCGGTCGACGACGCGGATGAACGCGTTGCGCACCTGACCGAACGACTGGCCCCGCGCGTCGGCGTCGTGGATCGACACCGGGAAGACGATCGACTTGACCTCCGCGGGAACGGCGACGAGGTCGACGTTCACGCTCTCGTCGTCGCCCTCGCCCTCACCGGTGAGGTTGTCGCCGGTGTGCTCGACGGAGCCGTCCGGCGAACGCAGGTTGTTGTAGAAGACGAAATGCTGGTCGGACAGGACCTTGCCGTTCTCGCTCGTCAGCAGTGCACTGGCGTCGAGATCGAAGTCCGCGCCGGTCGTCGCGCGCACGTCCCAGCCGAGACCCACCGTCACCGCCGTCAGGTTCGGAGCCTCCTTCGACAGCGAAACGTTGCCGCCCTTGGCCAAGCTCACACCCATACCGAATCCTCTCGCTCGATGATCGTTGCCTACCGCCACCCTAGTGAAGACCGGACGAGTCGGGCAGGACGTGTGAAGGCCGTCCCGCGGGGGTAGCCGCAGGGCACCGGACGATGGCCGGGGACGGCGTTCCCGGCCTTTCGGTGTGTACGGCGAATGTCGCGCGAGGGAGAAGAGGGTCGGTTGTGGTGATTCGAGTCGCGTCGGTGCCTGCGTCGCACGTCTACGTCCGGCACCTCGCCTGCCCGGAGGGCGACGACGTGATCCGGTTGACGGATCCGGTTCCCGCCGACGGCCGCAAGGTTCCCGGGGGCTGGTGGCCGCCGTTGATGCTCGAACCGGGCTGGGTGAGCGACCACCACGAGGAATTCGACGTCTTCCACATCCATTTCGGATTCGACGCGATCGGCGCGGAGCAGCTGCAGGACGTCGTCGCCGAACTCGCCGAGCGCGACAAGCCTCTCGTGTACACGGTGCACGACCTGCGGAACCCGCACCATCCCACCCCCGGTGAGCACCACAAGCAACTCGACGTGCTGATTCCGGCCGCGGACGAACTGATCACCCTCACGCCGGGCGCCGCCGAGCGGATCCGTCTGCGCTGGGGCCGGGAGGCGACGGTCGTGCCGCATCCGCACGTCGTCGAACAGCACTGGCTCGAGCGACCGCGTCGCGACGAAAGTCCGTTCGTCGTGGGAGTCCACGCGAAGAGCCTGCGCGCGAACATGGATCTGTTCCCGGTGCTCGACACGCTGGCCGAGACCGTGCGCTCGCTACCCGATGCGGTGTTGCAGATCAACGTGCACGACGAGATCTTCGATCCCGACAATGCGTACTGGTACAACCCGGAAGCCGGTTCCCGCATCCTGCAGTACGGCGAGCAACCCCAGGTGGACGTGCGGGTGCATCCGTACTTCTCCGACGACGAACTGTGGCAGTACCTCTCGGATCTGTCGGTGTCGGTACTGCCCTACCGTTTCGGAACCCATTCGGGTTGGCTCGAGGCGTGTTTCGACCTCGGCACCGCTGTGATCGCGCCGAGTTGCGGCTTCTACGGCGAGCAGCGTCGGTGCGGGGTGTACACCTACGACGAGGACACCTTCGAAGCCGACTCGCTCGATCGTTGCGTGCGAGAACTGTACGAGAGCAGGGATCTTCCGCGAGCCGACTGGTCGCAACGTATGGACGAACGTCGCGCGCTGGCCCGCGCCCATCGCGATATCTACCTGCGCGCGATGAGCAGCCGGAGCAGATCATGACGCCGTTGCGCATCGCACTCGTCGCGTCGAACAGATATCCGATCCGCCAGCCCTTCGCCGGCGGACTCGAAGCGCACGTGTGGCATCTCGCCCACGCGCTCGGCAAGGACGGCCACGAGGTGACGCTCTTCGCCGCACCGGGATCCGATCCGGAACTTCCGGCCTCGTTCCTCGAGGTGCCGTCCTTCGAGGTCAGCGAACTCGCACGCAGCGACGTGTCGATGCCCCCGGCGAACGGCTTCCTCGGCGACCACCACGCCTACCTGTCGCTGATGCTCGATCTCGCCGGACCGTCCGCCGATGCCTTCGACGTCGTGCACAACCACAGCCTGCACTACCTGCCGATAGCGATGGCCCGCATGTTGCACACCCCGCTGCTCTGCACGCTGCACACGCCGCCGACGCCGTGGCTCGAATCGGCGATGGCGACTCCGGGTGGGTGCCCGGGCACGTTCGTCGCGGTCAGCCGGCACACCGCGACGGCCTGGGAACACGTCACGCCCGGTCCGGTGGCGGTCGTGCCCAACGGTGTCGATCTCGGAGCGTGGCCGGTCGGTTCGGGAGGTGAGGATCTGATCTGGTTCGGCCGCCTCGTGCCGGAGAAGGGCGCGCATCTCGCGATCGAGGCCGCGCGCCGGGTCGGTTACCGGCTGCGGATCGCGGGCCCGATCAGCAACCGGGGGTACTTCGCGGAACACGTCGAACCGTTCCTCGGTCCCGACGTGATCTATCTCGGTCATCTTTCCCAGCCGGATCTCGCTGCCGCGGTGGGACGTTCGGCAGCAGCACTCATCACCCCGCAATGGGACGAACCGTACGGGCTCGTCGTCGCCGAGTCCCTGGCATGCGGGACACCCGTGGTGGCCTTCGCGCGCGGCGGCATCCCGGAGGTCGTCGACGAGAGCAGCGGATGCCTGGTCGCGCCGGACGACATCAACGGCCTGGCCGAGGCGGTACCCCGCGCTGTCGGTCTGTCCCGTGCCTCCGCCCGAGCCCGCGCAGAGGAGCGTTGTTCGGAACGCACGATGGTCGATGCCTACGTCTCGCTGTATCGGGAACTCGCGGGAGCGGCATGATCGGCTACTACATCCATCACCACGGGCACGGACACCGCACCCGCGCGAGCAGCATCTGCGCGGATCTGCGGACGCCGGTGACGGCATTGTCGTCGGCGCCGCTCGGCACTGCCGCCGACGTCTTCGACGACGTCGTGCTGCTCCCCCGCGACGACCTCGCCGTCGACACCGCGCAGGACACGACGGCCCACGACGTCCTCCACTGGGTTCCCACCCACGACGACGGTCTCCGCGAACGCATGCACGCGCTGGGGTCGTGGATCGCCGCGACCCGCCCGAGCCTGCTGGTAGTGGATGTGTCGGTGGAGGTGACGCTCCTCGCCCGCTTGTACGGGATCCCCGTCGTGGTGCTCGCGATGCCGGGCGAGCGCACCGATACCGCCCACACGCTGGCCTACCGCGTCGCCGACCATCTCATCGCACCGTGGTCGCAGGACGTCTACGATCCGCACTGGCTGCGCTCGTACACCACCTCGTACGTCGGCGGGATCAGCCGTTTCGACGGACGCCCGTCTCCCACCCGCACAGCCGGTGAGAAGCCGAGGGTCCTCGTCATGAGCGGCAGCGGCGGATCGTCGATCACCGTCGACGATCTGCACCGGTTCTCGTCACGCTACCCCCAGTACGTGTGGGAGGGTCTCAGTGTCGCGGGCGGCCCGTGGGTCGACGATCCGTGGCCCGTCCTCACCGGCGCCGACGTCGTGATCGGGCATGCGGGCCAGAACACCGTCGCCGACATCGCGGCCGCCGCGCGACCTGCGGTCGTGATCGCCGAACCCCGTCCGTTCGACGAACAGCGTTCCACCGCAACGGCTTTGGAGAAGTCCGGACTGGCGGTGGGTCTCGACGGGTGGCCCGACCCGGACCGCTGGCCCGAACTGATCGAGCGAGCACGCGGCCTCGACCCCGTCGAATGGAAACGCTGGCAGGTCGACGGTGCCGCGGCGCGCGCGGCGGCGATCCTGGACGACCTAGCGGAGCGATCGTGACCGTCTCGGTCGTCACGGTCGCCGCAGGTCGCGGCACGCATCTGCGACGCCAACTCGACGGCCTCGCACGCAGCACCCGGACACCCGACGAGCACATCGTTGTCGCGATGGGTGACCCGGAGGTCACGGAGGTCGTCGCCACGGCCGGCTCGTCGGCGCGAGTGGTGGAGATGGACGTCGACTCCGCGAAACTGCCGGTCGGAGAGGCACGGAATCTGGGCGCGCGGACGGCGTCGTCGGATCTGCTCGTCTTCCTCGACGTCGACTGCATTCCGGCTCCCGACCTGATCGAACGGTACGCCGAGGCGGCCGGCCGGCACCCGGCTGCGCTGCTCAACGGTCCGGTCACCTATCTGTCCGAACCGGGCGCCGACGGCTACGACCTCGACCGGCTGGGCGACGCGATCGATCCGCATCCGGCCCGTCCGTTCCCCTCCTCGGGTGAGATCGTGCTGGACGATAGGCACGAATTGTTCTGGTCGCTGTCGTTCGCGTCCCGGTCGCTCGTGTGGGACCGGATCGGCGGGTTCTGCACCGCATACAGCGGATACGGCGGCGAGGACACCGATTTCGGACAGAAGGCCGCCCGTGCCGGAGTCCCGATGGCCTGGGTCGGCGGCGCCCATGCCTTCCACCAGTACCACCCGGTGTCGAGCCCGCCGGTCGAGCATCTCGACGACATCCTCACCAATGCCGCGCTGTTCCACCAGCGTTGGGGGTGGTGGCCGATGCGGGGGTGGCTCGACGAGTTCGAGCGGACGGGACTCGTCTCCTTCGACCCCGACGCGCAGCGGTGGACGAAGGTGCGGACGACCGGCCCGTGAAGACTTTTCGTTCCGTGTGCTAATTTCGGCACCGTCATTGCGACGACGCACGAGGAAGTCGGTGTGATTCCGGCGCGGTCCCGCCACTGTGACCGGTAGAGCGATCTCCGGGAGCCAGATACTCACGTCGCCGTACCTCCTTGCCCGGGGCGGACTTCCCCGAGAGAGGGTGTAATCGCCGTGCGTGTACGCGCAGCCTTCCCGAAGCTCCTTGTCGCGTTGACCTCCTCGAGCCTTCTGCTCGCCGGATGTTCGACGGCGGGTTCCGACACCGAGAACGACGCCTCGGACGAGTGCATCACCGACTTCGATGCCTCGGTCGACTACTTTCCCGACAAGTCCGAGATAGTCGACGCCGATTTCGAAGCCGTGGTCGCGCAGGCGGCCGACGCCCCGACCTGGCTCGTGGGTGGCGGCGTCGGCGGGTTCACCGCGGGGCTGGCCGGACTCGGCCGCGCCGGTGTGGTGATCGCCGCGGCGCTCGGGGCCACCGTGTTCCCCCTCAACGCCGTCACGGCCATCGTGGGGGCGCCCGTGGTCATCGCCGTCCTGATTCGTTCACGGCGTGGAACACTGGGAGCGGCACTGTGACCTCCACCGGCGTGGAACTACGCGATCTGACCATCGGCCACGCCCGTCGTCGTGCCTTCCGTGGCAGGACGGTCACGGAGATCGCTTCGAAGGTGAACGTTGCTCGACGGGGTGAACTCGTCGACGTGCTCGGACGCCTGGCGCGCGAGCAGAATCTGGCGGTCGTCATGTCCACCCACGAACTCGAACTCGCACTACGGGTGTCCGACCGGATGTGGCTGCTCGAAGCAGACCGCACACTGACATGCGACACTCCCGCTGCTCTCGCCGAATCCGGCCGTATCGGAGCGGCGTTCGATCGCGGACGCATGCGGTTCGATCCTCGTAGGATGGTGTTCGACCTGGAAGCGGAGGACAGCCGTGTCTGATGCGATCGGGGTTCTCGAGCGAATCGCCGTATGGAGCCCGTACTTCCGCGTGAGTACCGGACCTGCCGACGACAGATGGTGTCCCACCGCAGATCTGGCCGACCCCGCGACCCGCGACGCTCTGGTGGCCGATACTGCCGCGCGGATGGACACCGACGAACCGCGCGTGGCGGCATCGACCCTCTTCTTCGGATACGTCGCACGCGTGTGGTCGGTGGCGATCGGTTCCGTCGTCGACTCCGGACGATGCATCCGGCTCGATCCCGAGCAACTCCTGTGGCGGAACGACGCCGGACTGCACCTGCACATCACCGAACCCGGATTCGGCGACGACATCGTGACGGAAGTCCTCGACCGGCAGATCGAACCTCTCGTCCATGCGTGGCGCGACGTGGTCGCGGCCGGCCTGTTGTGGGGCAACGCGGCATCCGCTCTGATCGGTGCCGGTCGGGTGATCGGTTCCGATGCACAGCCTCTCGTCGATGACCTTCTGTCCGATCCGCGTCTGGCGGACACTGTGGACCCGGCGACCGGCCGTCGCCGTAGTTGCTGTCTTTACTACCGCACACCCACCGGCGGGGTCTGCGGCGACTGCGTCTTCCCCACCCCGCCGGACGACCGCTCGAAGGAGATGCCGTGACCGTCGTGTTCGATCCCGAGAACTATTGGAACGACATGTGGTTCGGTCTGCTCATCGAAGGCTCGGCACTGGAGGTCGCGGCCCCGAACGCACCGAAGAAGATCGGGATGTACGACGGGTACGTCACCGTCGACTTCGGTCGGTGGCACTTCCATCTCTGCATCGGCGAACACACCGCGAGTGGGCCGGAACTCGGCCGGATCCGCCGCTGCGGTCGCGCCGAGTTGTACCGCAGGATCGGCAGGGACGACACCGTCACCTCCTGGGGTCTGCGCATGTTCAACGGCCGGGACGAGCAGATGCTCACGATCATGCTGCCCACCCCGTTTCTCATCAACACCCAGCGACTGACGGAGGAACCGGTCTGGGAGCACCTCGAGGCGTGGGACCGCATCCGCGGAATTTCTGGGGCTGGAACCCGATCCACGCGATCGCACAGGTAGGGGCTTCCGGCACACATGAGTGTGAAGCCGGGCGCCGACCGAGGTCCGGCGCGGAGCGGTCCGTCCGCGAAGGCAGAACGCGCCCGGTCACCGGGCGGCCTCGATGTCGACCGACCGGTGGGGCAGGACCAGCGGTGTGCCTGCGACGGGATCGGTGATCACGGTGGCCTCCACACCGAAGACGTCGCGCACCATCTCGGAAGTGATGACTTCGCTGGGCGGTCCGGCGGTCACCAGCGTCCCCGCTCGCATCGCCACAAGGTGATGGGCATAGCGACTGGCCATGTTGAGATCGTGCAACACCAGGACGATGGTGCGTCCGAGCCGGTGGTTGAGGGAAGCGAGCAGATCGAGCACCTCGATTTGATGGGCCAGGTCGAGGAAGGTCGTGGGCTCGTCGAGCAGCATGATGTCGGGATCCTGGGCCAACGCCAGCGCGATCCACACGCGTTGGCGTTGGCCACCGGACAGTTCTTCGATCGGGCTCTCGGCCAGCTGGTCGACGCCGGTCGCCGCCAGTGCGGCAGCCACCGCCCGCTCGTCTTCGGCACTCCACTGTCGGAACCACCGTTGATGGGGATGCCGGCCCCGGCCGACGAGATCGGCGACGGTGATGCCGTCCGGGGCAAGGGGCTGCTGCGGCAGCAGACCGAGGGCGCGGGCCAGTGTGCGCGCCGGCATCTCGGTGAGCTCGGTACCGTCCAGAAGGACTCGGCCGTGCTGCGGCGACAACAGGCGGGCCAGGCCCCGCAACAGCGTCGACTTGCCGCACCCGTTGGGTCCGACGATCGCCGTGATACGGCCGGCAGGCAGGCTCGTGCTCACCTGGTCGACGATCAGCGAGGATCCGTAGCCCAGGCTGAGCTGCTCGGTCGTCAACGAGACCGACCGGATCGCGTGTGCTGGCTGTGGTGTCATCCGGCGGCTCCGATGCGGTGGGCGCGGGCGAGGAGATAGAGCAGGACCGGCGCTCCGAGGATCGCCGTGAGGACTCCGACGGGCATCTCCGACGGCGCGAAAATCGAACGGCCCGCCAGATCGGCGCCGACCACCAGAAGGGCGCCGACGGCGGCAGAGGGCGCAAGGCCGATCTGCCGCTCGGCGAGGATGCGGCGAGTGATCTGCGGCGCCACCAGCGCGATGAAACCGATGGGTCCGGCAGCTGCGGTCGCCATCGCGGCGAGGACCACTGCAATCAGCAGCAACAACACCTTGCGGCCTTGACCGGCTCCGGTCAGGGTGCGGGTGAGATCGTCGCCGAGCTCGAGCAGCCGCAGGTGCCGCGACTCCACGATCAGGACCGGGACCGTCGCCGCCAGCGCGATGACAATGATGGTCACGTGCAGCCCGCTCCGATTGGCCAGGCTGCCGGTCAGCCAGGCAGCGGCACTCATGGTTCGGTGGATGTCGGAACGGGTGAGCAGATAGGAGATAGCGGAGGAAAGCATCGCCGCGACACCGATCCCGACCAGCACCAGCCGGAAGCCGTGCAGACCGCGCCGGTAAGCGATGAGCACGATCATCAGCGCAGCGAGGACCGCGCCGGCCAGCGCACCGAACACGAGCTGCAGACCGCTGCCCCCCACGACAAGCAGCACGGTCAATGCGCCCATCGCCGCCCCGGAATTGATGCCGATGATGTCGGGGCTGACGAGCGGATTGGCGGCGATGCGCTGCAATATGGCCCCCGAGAGCGCAAAAGCCGCGCCGACACCGAGCCCGGTCAGTGCCCGGGGCAGGCGGTCGCCCAGCACGACCTCGCGCTCGATGAGGGTGCCTCCGCCTCCCACGATGGTGACGGCGTCGGAAACCGAGATCGGGTACACCCCGAGGACCAAGGAAGCCGTGGCGACCGCAACGGCGGCCACGCCGGCGAGGACGGTGAGCAGCACCGAGGAGCGGCTGATCCGAAAGGAGACCGGGGTACCTCGCGGGGCCACCAGGAGCGTGTCGCGGGTTGGACCGCGGCGCACCGGCGAACTCATGTGCCGACCACCTTGCGGTTGCGGACCAGGTAGAGGAAGAACGGGGCGCCGACCAGGCCGGTGATGATCCCGACCTGCAGCTGTTCGGGTTGGACCAGGAGTCGTCCGAGGATGTCGGCGATCAGCAGCAGCATGGGCGCGAGCACGATGGTCCAGGCGAGCACCCAGCGGTAGTCCGAGCCCGTGATCATCCGTGCGATGTGGGGTACCACGAGCCCGATGAACCCGACCGGACCTGCGATAGCGGTGGCGCCACCCGCAAGCAGAACCACAGCGAGAGCCCCCGCGATGCGGTCGACCCACACACGGGCACCGAGGCTGCGGGCGAGATCCTCACCCAGAGCCAGAGCATTCAACGCGCGGGTCAGGCCAACAGCCAGGACGACACCGACGGCGATGAACGGCGCTACCGCGGCCAAAGCGTCACTGTCCGAACGGGTCAACGATCCCACGACCCAATAGCGGAAGTCCTCCATCGTGGAGGCGTCCTGGAGGGTGATCATCGTGGTGACCGCGCCCAGGAGCGCGGTCAACGCCGACCCGGCCAGAGCGAGCTTCACCGGCGTGGCACCACCCGGACCGAGCGAGCCGAGCATGTAGACGAAGACGGCGGCCACCGCAGCTCCTGCGAAGGCGAACCACACGTAACCGGCAGCGCTCGTGATGCCGAGACCGACCATCGCCGAAACCACCGCCAGCGCCGCGCCGGCGTTGATGCCCAACAGTCCGGGTCCCGCCAGGGGGTTGCGGGTCAGACCTTGCATCACCACGCCGGCGAGGCCGAGCGCCATCCCGGCCAGCAATCCGGTCACGGTCCGCGGGATGCGGATATATCGCACCGCACGCTCGACGTCACTGTCCGCCGAACCTGTAACGGCCCCGACCACGTCGGAGAAGCCGACCGGCAGGGTGCCGAGCAGGACCGAGCCGAGGGTCACGGCCACCAGAACAATCGTGGCCACCGCGAGCCCGAGTAGGCGAGTACGGTTGCCGCTCAGCAGGCCGGAACGCACGACAGGCGCGCCGGCAGCCGGGGCCGGACCGTCCGCAGACCGCTCCGGGGTCGTTGCCGCCGTCGTCACCGCCTACCTCACTCGCCCCCGTCTTGTCCGGTCTCGTCCTGGATGGCCAGGTCGGGGTGCAGCAGCGAAGCCAGCAGCTCGATTGCATGGGCGATGCGGACTCCGGCGGCGCGGTCAGCGAACAGGAAGGGATGCACGGCACCGTTCTGCACCGCCGACAGGCCCGCGAGCGCCGGGTTCTGCACGATCGTCTGCGCCTCCTCGGCGCCGTCCTGGCGGGTATAGGAGGCGTCGCAGCAGGTGCTGGTCAAGATGACATCGGGGTCGCGACGGATCAGCTCTTCGAGGTCGATCGCGACGTGGCGTCGCTCGACGAGGTCGGCGAAGGCGTTCACGCCCCCGGCCTGCGCGATGATCCGGGTACCGAAGTCGATGCCACCGGCGACGCGGATGCCACCGCCCTCATCGAGTAGGACGATCGCGACGCTCGGGCGGTCCGCCCCGGCCAGCACCTGGTCGACCGCCGCGATGCGCTGCTGTTGATCGGCAATGACCTCCTCGGCGCGCTCCTCGACGTCGAACAGGGCCCCGAGGTCGCGCAGGTCGTCATAGATCGTCTCGACGCTCACGGTGGCGGGGTCGATCGCCTCGTCCGACAGTCCGTCCGCGCTGGGGCACAGCGGGCTGAGGATCCAGCTCTGTATGCCGAGCCGGGTCAGACTCGCCCGCGTGCCGAAGCTCTCGTCGCCGGCGCCGTCCTCGGTGAACACGTTGTTGTACCCCGACAGGATGAAGTCGGGACCGGTGGCCAGAAGCGCCTCACGACTGGGGAGCTTCTCGACGTACGGCACCTGCTCCTGGGCATCTGCGTACTCGGGCAACACCTGAGCATCGAGGAAGGCGGTCTCGATCAGGCGGTCGCTGATGCCCAGCGCATGCGCAATCTCGATGGCCGGCTGGTAGGCGGCATACACGCGTTCCGGTGGCGCTTCCACGGTGACGTCGATCCCGCAGTTCTCGACGGTCATGGAGTCGGCCGACGCGGCGTTCTCCTCGTCTGCGCCACATGCGCTCGCGCGGATCAGCGTCAGACATGCGGCGGCGACGCTCAGCGTCCGACGGTTCAGCGGAGTCATGCGACGGCCGTCCTTTCGATGCGCTGGGGGAATCGGCACTCGGGCCGGATCAAGGCATGGAAGGTGCGGGTCGCAGCGACCTGATCACTGATTCCCGGTGCGTGGGCGATCGCGATGGCGCGCCCTTCGACAGGATCCGGACGCCGAAGAGGTACAGCGGAGACAGAATGGGAGAGAGATGGGTGCACGGCTTCGCGCAGCCTTTCTCGGGGTAGGCCGCCCCGATGCTGAAAGGTACGAATGGGGTGAGTATCTGGCTCGCAGACGCTTGTCGAAGCGCCGCTCACAGTGGCGGTACCGCGCCGGATTCACACCGGCTTCCTCGGATCCCATCGTGATGGACGAACTGAGGCTAGCAGGAGCCGACCATGCCCGAATTCCCGGCTCGGCCGACGTAGGAGCCGGGGGCGGTGCAGGTCGGTGATGGCGCAACGCCACTCGAACGGCGTAGCGGTTGTGTCCTGTTCGACGCCGGTACCACCGCTGTGCGGGAGACCGACGTCATCGCCCGGCCCTGTCCCGGCACCGGAGAAGAGACCCGAGGGGAATCAACGCTATCCTCGCGGCGTGGACTCACGGATGCCGGTGCTTGCGCAGGTGCGCGGTGCTGCCGTGGGGTCGGTGTCGGGGGCGGTGAGTATCGCCGCCCATGGTGTGGCCGGTGGCGGGATGCCGCCGAGCCAGTCGGCGGTGGTGTTGCTGCTGGCGGCGTGCGCCGGCGTCGGTGCCGCGGTCGCCGCCGTCACCGTGCGCGATCGGAACTGGGTGTTTCTCCTCGCGGCACTGACTGCCGGACAGGTGGTCGGGCACACCACCCTCTCGGTGGTCGACGACCACGCGCACGGGCTGGAACTGTCGCCCGCGATGATCGCCGCCCACCTTGCCGCTGTTGCGGTCTCCGCCGCTGCGGTGCGCGCCGTCGAAGGTGCGTGCCTGCACGTGTTGGGGGCGTTCACCCGCGTGATGCTGGTGCTCGTTTCTGTCCCGCCTGCGCAGACCGTGGTCTGGTCGGCGACCCCGCTCTATCGGGCGACGCTGTCGTTGTGGTTGCTGGCCGGCGCCGCCGCCGGTACCCGCGGACCGCCGACCGCGGCGTAGTCGGCCTCCCTACCCGATCCGCCTGCTGCGCCGTCCCCGGCGCGGGAGAGCACGCGATCGCCGACGGGTGTCCGACATTCTTCTTCCGCCGTCCTGCCTTCGCCCCGTGCTGGGATGCCGAGTGTATGGCGTGCGTGCCCTCAGCGGCATCGACCGGATTCGATCTGCCAAGTCCCCTCGATGCCCGCCTTTCCTGACGGTCGCCTCACCGACCGCATCTCCAGCGGTGCCCGTGCTCCTGCACGGACACCGCCGAAAAACGCGCACACGGTGAGCACCTCACGACAGCCGAATCGAGACACACTCATGTCCGTTCCCGAACTCGACCGCGGCACCACCGCCGCGGACAATTCCGCCGCCGAGCCCGCCCGGGCTGCGGCGCAGGATTCTTCCCCGCCGCGCAGCATGCGACCGCTGATCATGCGGCTGCACTTCTACGCCGGGATCCTGGTGGCCCCGTTCCTGCTGATCGCGACGATCAGCGGGGGCCTCTACGCGATCGCCCCGACCCTCGAACAGGTGCTCTACCGCGACCTGCTGCACGTCGATTCCACCGGTCCGGCACTGCCGGTCGCCGAGCAGGTCCGCGCCGCCCAGCAGCTACGCCCGGACCTGACCGTCTCAGCGGTACGCCCCGCATCCGAGGTCGGTGAGACCACCCGGGTGCTGTTCACCGATCCGTCCCTCGGTGAATCCGAGCGCACTGCCGTGTTCATCGATCCCGCGACCGCCTCGTCGACCGGTCAGTCGGTGGTCTACGGCAGTAGCAGCGCGCTGCCGGTACGCACCTGGATTTCCCAGCTGCACCGGCACCTGCATCTGGGTGAGCCCGGCCGGATCTACAGCGAACTGGCCGCCTCCTGGTTGTGGGTCATCGCTCTGGGCGGGGTGTACCTGTGGGTGCAGCGCTACCGCACCCAGCGCACCCGCACCCGGCAGTCGGCGCGACTGCTGACCTTCGACCGCGGCGCGCGGGGCCGCAACCGCACCCTCGGCTGGCACGGCACCACCGGCCTGTGGATCGCGGTCGGCTCGATCTTCCTGTCGGCCACCGGGTTGACCTGGTCCACATATGCCGGGGCGAATGTGGGCGAGTTGCGTACCGCGTTGAGCTGGACCACCCCGACGCTCGATACCACCCTCGGCGTCTCGGACACCGCGCCTGCAGCCGGTGGACACGACGGCCACGACGGCCATACTGCCGCTGTTGCCGATACGGGCGCACTCGATCGCAACATCGGCGCTCTGGACCGCGTCCTTGCCGCCGCTGCCGAGCATCGAGTGACCGAACACGTCGAGATGAGCATCCCGGCCGACGGCCACACTGCCGTCACCGTCACCGAAACCCGCCAGCCCTGGCAGTTCGTCACCGACGCGGTCGCGATCGACCCGGCCACCGGGGCGGTGACCGCCACCAACACGTTCGCGGACTGGCCGCTGGCCGCCCAGCTCACCACCTGGGGCATCGCCCTGCACATGGGCATCTTGTTCGGGCTGCTCAACCAGCTGGTATTGCTCGCTCTCGCGGTCGCGTTGGGCACGGTCATCGTGCGCGGCTACCAGCTGTGGTGGCAGCGTCGCCCCACCCGCGGATCGCGCCGGGTGGCGCGCCCACCGCTGCGTGGGACGTGGCGACGCCTGCACCCGGTCACCGTCGTCGCGGTGGTCGCTGCTGCGGTGACCGTCGGGTGGTTCGCTCCGCTGCTGGGACTGAGCCTGCTCGCATTCCTGCTCGTCGACGTCGCGGTCGGTCTGCTGCGGCGCCGGCGTTCGCCCGAGCACTCCCCCGAGGGGACCTCCGCGACCGGCTGAGTCTCGCTGTCTCCGGCCCGGCGGCTCGGATCCTGCCACCGGATCCGAGCCGACCGGGCAATCCTCACACTCCCGAGTTCGTATACAGAGGAACGCATTCCGGACTTGGTAGAGCGTCGTCCAGCCCACGGACGCCGAGGAAGGAGGCGATCCTTGTATAGTCGGCGCTGCGATCGGTTCGCCGCATGTCGTCGTGAGGAGCCCCGAAGACCTCATGTGCGCGCCGAAGCACCCGATGCCGACAGGTATCGGGTGTGAGAGGGAACCCGGTGGGAATCCGGGACTGTCCCGCAGCGGTATGCAGGAACGACCGCCGTCACCAAGCACTGGACCACCAGGTCTGGGAAGCGACGGCCACTAGGTCCATCCCGACGGAATCGGGAATGGGTGCCTGCGAGTCCGAAGACCTGCCGATCGTGTCGGGCACGCCGTGCCCGACGGTATGCCGCCTCGTGGAATGGGCGCGCGCCGATCGGCAACACCTCGACCACAGGTCGAGAACACGGGGCTCGTATCGGGATGCGCGTTCATCGGGCGGTAGACCACCCAGCGACGAACACCGGAGAAAACCTGATGTCTGCTCCGACAGCATCCTCATTCACCGCCACCGTGCTCGGCCCCGCACGCATCGGACCGAACCGCGAACTGAAGAAGGCCACCGAAGCCTACTGGGCCGGGCGCCTCGACCGCAGTGGCCTGGAATCGGTTGCCGCACAACTGCGCGCCGACACGTGGTCACGTCAACACACAGCCGGGCTGGACTCGATCCCGGTCGGAACGTTCTCGTTCTACGACCACGTCCTCGACACAGCAGTCATGCTCGGGGCGTTGCCTGCCCGGGTCGCGGATATCGCCGACGACCTCGACCGCTATTTCGCCGCAGCACGCGGCACCGACGATATCGCCCCACTCGAGATGACCAAGTGGTTCGACACCAACTACCACTACCTCGTCCCCGAGATCGGACCCGACACCGTCTTCGAACTCGATGCCACAAAGATTCTGGGTGAGATCGTGGAGGCACGCGAGCTCAGTGTGCCCGCTCGCCCCGTCGTCCTGGGTCCACTGACCTTCCTGCTGCTGTCGAAGCCCGTCGACGGGCAAGGACCGCTGCTCGGCCGCGTCGACGAGCTCGTTCCCCTCTATCTGGACCTGTTGGCGCAGCTCGCCGACACCGGGGTCGACTGGGTACAGCTCGACGAACCGGCGTTGGTCCGCGACCTCGACTCACCTGCCCTCGATGCGATCGGACGGGTGTACAACGCCCTGGTGCAGGCACCGAAGCGGCCGTCGATTCTCGTCGCGTCGTACTTCGGCAGCCTCGGGCCGGCGCTCGAGCGGCTCGCACGCACCGGAGTCGAAGGTCTCGCCGTCGACCTGGTAGCCGGTAGCACCACCGGAATCGCAGGCCTGCCCGAGCTCGCCGACAAGCTCATCGTCGCCGGCGTCGTCGACGGCCGCAACGTCTGGCGCACCGACCTCGAACAGGCCTTGTCGACGCTGGCCACCCTGCTCGGTTCCGCCGCCGCCGTTGCGGTGTCGTCGTCGTGCTCACTGTTGCACGTGCCGTACACGATCGATGCCGAACCGGATCTCGACGCATCGCTGCGCACGTGGTTGGCCTTCGGCAGCGAGAAGGTCTCGGAGATCGTCACTCTCGCGACCGCTCTGCGTACGGGATGCGACGCCGTCACCGACGAACTCGCCGCTGCCCGTACCGCCGCGCAGATGCGGGCCTCGGATCCACGTCTACGCAACGATCGGGTGCGAGGTGTCCTTGCCTCGATCTGCACCGACCGCACCCGCACCCCTGCCGATCGACGGCGTGAGATCCAGCGTCGCCATCTCGATCTGCCACTGTTGCCGACGACCACGATCGGCTCGTTCCCACAGACGGCCCGCATCCGCGTGGCCCGTGCAGCGTTGCGCACGGGTGAGATCGACCACGGCGAGTACGTGCGTCGGATGCGCGACGAGATCGCCGACGTGGTTGCGCTGCAGGAGAAGCTGGGACTCGATGTGCTGGTGCACGGCGAGCCCGAACGCAACGACATGGTGCAGTACTTCGCCGAGCAGCTCGACGGGTTCTTCGCCACCACCAACGGTTGGGTGCAGTCCTACGGCACGCGGTGTGTGCGGCCGCCGATCCTCTACGGTGACGTCGCACGCCGTGCACCGATGACCGTCGAGTGGATCGTCCACGCCCAGTCTCTCACGGACAAGCCGGTCAAAGGCATGCTCACGGGCCTTGTCACGATCCTGGCGTGGTCGTTCGTCCGCGACGATCAACCGCTCGCCGAGACCGCCGACCAGATCGCGCTCGCGATCCGCGACGAGACGGTGGACCTGCAGGCCGCCGGGGTGCGCATCATCCAGGTCGACGAGCCTGCGCTTCGTGAACTCCTGCCGCTGCGCGCGTCGGAACAACCCGACTACCTGAAGTGGGCGGTCGGTGCGTTCCGGTTGGCGACATCCGGTGTCGCCGACTCCACGCAGATCCGCACCCACCTGTGCTATTCGGAGTTCGGAGAGGTGATCGAGGCGATCGTCGAACTCGACGCCGACGTCACGTCCATCGAAGCGGCCCGCTCGCGCATGGAGGTCCTCGACGATCTCGACGCCGCGGGATTCGACCTCGGCGTGGGCCCCGGCGTGTACGACATCCATTCGCCGCGGGTCCCGAGCGAGGACGAGATCACAGCACTGTTGCGCAAGGCTCTGCAGGCGGTGCCAGCCGAGCGACTGTGGGTCAACCCGGACTGCGGGCTCAAGACCCGCGGCACGACGGAGGTCACGGCCTCACTGGCGAATCTCGTCACCGCTGCCGCCACCGTGCGTGCCGAGCTGAACCGATAACTACCGCACTACGAAGAAGGTCGTCGACAATGTCCACCCATATTCGCACCACCCGTGCGGGAAGTCTCCCGCGCACCACGGCCGTCGTCGAAGCCAACCGAGCACGACGAGAAGCGGCAGACGGCTTTCGCCTCGATACCTCCGAGGAGTTCGCACAGTTGCTCGGCAACGAGGTGACCGCGCTGGTTCGGCGCCAGGTCGACCTCGGCATCTGCACTCCCGGCGACGGCGAGTACGGCAAGACCCTGTCCTCGACCGTCGATTACGGTGCCTGGTGGTCGTACTCGTTCCAGCGCCTGTCCGTTCTCCAGTTGACCGACGGAGGACCGTTCGGCAGTACACCGATCCGGTCGACACCCGGCAACGTGCGTCTGACCACCTTCCCCGACCGGCGCGACTGGACGCTGTTCGCTGAGGCCTACGGCGATCCCGACAGCGGGGTGTCGATCGGGAAGGAGGCACCCCTCTTCCCTACTGCGACCGGACCGGTCACCTATATCGGCCACGACGCCATCGCGTCGGACATCGCGAATCTGAAGTCCGCGCTGGCGGCCGCAGGGGTCGAGAACGGTTTCATGACTTCCTTGTCACCGGGTAGCGCCTCGCGGATCGGCAACGAGCACTACGCAACCGAGGAAGAATTCATCTGGGCATGCGCGGATGCCATGCGCGAGGAGTACAAAGCGATCATCGACGCCGGTCTGATCCTGCAGATCGACGACCCGTCCGTCGCCGAGAACTGGGACCAGATCAACCCCGAGCCGACCGTCGAGGACTACCTGGCTTTCACCCGCATCCGGGTGGAAGCGCTGAACTACGCCCTGCGGGGTCTGCCCCAGGACCGGATCCGCTTCCATCTGTGCTGGGGCAGTTGGCATGGCCCGCACACCACCGATCTCGAGTTCGAGTACCTCGTCGAAACCATGCTCGACATCGACGCCGGGTCGTACTCGTTCGAGGCCGCCAACGTCCGTCACGAACACGAGTGGCGGGTGTGGGAGGACGTGAAGCTTCCCGACGGGAAGCAGATCGTGCCCGGCGTCATCAGCCACGCGACGAACGTCGTCGAACATCCCGAACTCGTGGCCGACCGCATCGAACGTTTCGCGAATCTCGCAAGACCCGGCGTCGGTCCCGGAACGGCGCAACCGGGCGTCCTCCACCCATCGACACCGGATGAGGCACCATGTCCGAATGGCATCCCGCCGAAGAACCCTCGTCGTCGTATCCGCCGTGCTCGTGGTGCTGGTCGTCGTCGCCGTCGCGATCTTCCAGCTTTCGAACTCCCGCACCTTCCAGCTGTTCGGGGCGCTCGTCCATAGGGTGGAGACACCCGAGAAGGTGGTCTCGCTGACCCTCGACGACGGCCCGAGCGTCCTCACCCCGCAGGTCCTGCAGACCCTCGAGGACGCCGACGTCCCCGCCACCTTCTACGTCACCGGCTCGGAACTCGAACAACGACCGGAGCTGGGCCGGGCCATCGTCGAGGCCGGGCACGAACTCGGTAATCACACCGCGACGCACCGCAGGATGATGCTCGTCGGCAGCGGCACGGTGGCCGAGGAGATCGAGCGCACCGACGCCGCGATCCGCAAGACCGGGTTCGACGGGGAGATCACCTTTCGCCCGCCCTACGGCAAGAAGCTCGTCGCGCTCCCCCGCTATCTCGACCAGCACGACCGGACCACCGTGATGTGGGACGTCGAACCGGATTCCGATGCGTCCGACACCGAGACGATCGTGCAGACCGCACTCGACGAGACCCGTCCCGGCTCGATCATCCTGCTGCACGTCATGTACCCCTCCCGGACAGCGTCGCTGGAGGCGATTCCCGGGATCGTCGACGGCCTGCGCGCCGAGGGCTACCGGTTCGTGACGGTGTCGGAATTGCTCGACATGCAGACCTCGTGAACTCCGGGGCGCGAAATGGTCATCGATGCGCGCTGTTACGCGCTCCGATGACCATTTCGCGCTCTGATTCTCAGGTGAACGGGACTCCGCCGGTGACGGCGATGGTCTCCCCGGTGATGTAGCTCGACTCCTGGGAGGCGAGGAAGACATAGGCCGGAGCGAGTTCGGCGGGCTGGCCGGGGTAGGCGATCTCCGGTTGCTCCTCGAGCGGCGGAACGGGGTGCTGCTCTCCCGGGTGCTGCATGCGGTACTGGTCCTGGTCCGGCATTCTCGCCCTCCCTCGATCGGGTTCGTAAGGGGCGATACCCGGTGCACCATGGCGCCACACCGGCACCGCTCCGGACGCATGTGTCGGAGCATAATCGCAGGTGGACGACATGAGCGAGGTCACATCGGTGTGCGGCGCATAATGGCCACCCATGTGTCGGAACGGAGAGGTCGAGGCATGAGCGCGGACGGTACGAGCGCGGACCTGTCGGCCTATCGGAACGACTTCGCCCGGATCGAGATGAAGGTCGCCGGGGAGTTCGACGCCGGTCGCCGCGGACGGGTCCTGGCGATCTGCGTCGTCGTCCTGACGGTGTGCATGGTGCTTCCGCAGACGTCGTCGGCGTGGTCGTGGACGGTCTTCGGTAGTTGGTTCGGCGACACCGCACCCGTGGCGGTGCCGCTGCGGATCTTCGCGGCCCTGGCCCTCGTGTTCGGGGTGGTGATCTCGACGCTGGCGTTGTGGCTGCGACGATGGAAGCTGGCGTCGCTCGCGATGCTCGGCTCGGGGCTGTCGTCGTTCTTCGGGCTGTTGGCGTACTGGTCGCAGGCGGGAATGATCACGAACGCTCCGCATCACCCGACCGTGGCGTTGGTCGCCGAATGGCTGGTGATGATCGTGATGACCTCGCAGTGGTTGCCGATCGTGCTGAGCCGGTCGCCGACGGACGTCCCGCCCCGGCCGCATCCGCTGCGGACCGGTGGCCGGTAGGTCAGCGCTCGACGAGCGAGCCCATCTTCTTCGCCAGGAACTCGATGCTGCGACGCGGCATGAGCCTGGCGAGCAGGTCGAGCATCGTCGCGTCCTTGCCGATGCACACCCGGAAGGTGCCCTTCTCGATCGCGTCGACGATCCTGCGGGCTGCCTCGGCGGACGAGGTGATCTTGACGGAGGCGTCAGTGCTGCGTCCCGGGATGGCGGCACCGGAGTTCTCGGCGATGCCGGTGCGGACGGCGCCTGGGAACACCAGCGTCACCGCGACCTTCGTCATGCGCAGTTCGGCGTACAGACCTTCGGTGAGCAGTTTGACCGCCGCCTTGCTCGCGCCGTAGACGGACTGGCCCGGCACGGGCACGAAGGCTCCCATGCTCGAGACATTGAGCAGGCTCGCTTCGGGCCGGGTGAGCAGTGCGGGCAGGAACGCCTTGCACATGTGCACGACACCCCAGTAGTTGACGTCGAGGACCTTGTTCATCTCGTCGTATGGCAGCTCCGCGAACGGGACGAACTTCTGGATGATGCCGGCGACGTTGGCGACGCCGTCGACCCGTCCGTGCGCAGTGGTCACCTCGGTCACCAGCGCTTCGACGGCAGCGCGGTCGGAGACGTCGACCGTGTGGGTGGTGAGACGGTCGACATAGGCGTCCGCCAGAGCACGGGTGCCGTCGAGAGCCTCGGTGCGGAAGTCGATCGCCGCGACCCGCGCGCCACGCACGAGGAGTTCGAGGACGACATCGCGTCCGATCCCGTTGCCTCCACCGGTGACGACGAAAACCCTGTCACGGATCTGCATGCTGCCTCCTTGTGTCGTTGGGTCCAGTCAATCCGGTCCGGAGCACCGACGCCACCCCGAAGTGTGCGCGTGCACGTCTGCGGGTATCCGTCCGGACACGAGTCGGCCCAGCGTACGGAGGTAGAAGTGACGACGTCGAAGAAGGACGACGAGGTGCGCAAGGACCCACCGGGGCCGGTCGATCACGGTCGCAACGGCGGCATGGCAACGCGGGAGAACGCTCCCGAGGTGGTCGAGCGCTCGGACGACGACGAGAAGTGATCTCGATCAGGACGATGTGAACCGCCACGAGGCCACCGATCGGGCCGATATGTTGGGCATATGCAGTTCGCCGGACCGGCCGAACAGTACAACCGTTTCATGGGCCGTTACGCAGCGACGCTCGCGCCCGCCTTGGCGGACGCGAGCGAGGTGAGGGCCGGGCATCGGGTCTGCGACGTGGGCTGCGGGCCGGGTGGGCTGACCCGTGAACTGGTCGGCCGGGTCGGCGCAGCGAACGTCGCGGCGATCGACCCGGCTCCCCAGTTCGCAGCGGCGTGCCGGCAGATAGCACCGGAGATCGACGTTCGCGTCGGGGTGGCCGAGAATCTGCCGTGGCCGGACGGAACGTTCGACGTCACCCTGGCGTCGCTGGTCCTCGGATTCATGAACGATCCCGAAGTGGGCGTGCGCGAGATGGTGCGGGTGACCCGCCCGGGCGGCACCGTCGCCGCATGCATGTGGGACACCACGGCCGGCGGGATGACGATGCTCCGCATCTTCTGGGCCGCGGTGGGAACGGTCGAGCCCGGGTCTCCGGGTGAGACGAGGTTGGCCGGTACCACCGAGGGCGACATCGCCGAGCGGTTCCGCCGTGCCGGTCTGGACGACGTGATCGGTGGCGCCCTGTCCGCACGCGTGGACTACGCCGATTTCTCCGACTTCTGGGAGCCCTTCACGTTCGGCGTAGGACCGGCCGGGCGGCACCTGGTGTCGATGCCCGAAAGGCACCGCGCTGCAGTACGTGACGCCTGTCGTGATGCTCTTCCGTCGGGACCGTTCTCGCTCGACGCCCGCGCCTGGTACGCGCGGGGAACGGTTCCGGGCGACCCGAACTCATCCTCGTCGGAGTAGATAGGTGTCCATCACCCAGCCTCGGACCCCCTTGGCCCGGGCACGAGCCTCCCGGATCGCCGGGAGCACCTCGGCGAGCGGGCCGGCGACGAGTTCTTCGTCGTCGGTCCCCAGATTCGCACCCCACCAGATGTTCCAGGCCCCGTCGAGGTCCGCGCAGGCGAGGCCGCCGTCGAGCATCACCACGATGTTCGACGCACCCGCTGCGACGTCCTGCACCAGCCTGCGACCGGTCGTGACGGTGATCGGCCCGCCGATGGTGTTGAGCACGAGACGATGTCGGGCCGCGAGCAGTTGCACGCTGCTGACCCCGGGGACGATGTCGTAGTCGAACCGCACCCTCCCGCGTTCGAGGATGCGTTCGACGACACGGATCGTGCTGTCGTACAGGCTCGGATCGCCCCAGACCAGGAAGCCGACGGTCTCGTCGTCTCCGATCCGGTCGAGCAGAACGGTCTCGTAGGCCTCGGCGCGGGCGGCGTGCCAGTCGCGTACCTCGTCGCCGTAGTGCGCCGGGTTACGGTCCCGGGGCGGGTCGGGCACCACGATCACCCGATGCGCACCGGAGGTGTGGCGGCGCAGGACCTCCTCGCGGACCGCCACGAGATCGTCCACGCCCCGCTTCTTGTCGGGTACGAGGAAGACGTCGACGCTCTCGAGGGCGTGCACCGCCGCGACCGTGAGATCGTCCGATCCGCCGGGGCCGATCCCGATGAGCCGAACTCTCACCCCCGGTCCTCGAGATCGCCCTCGACGTCGAGATAGGCCTGCTGCAGCCTGTTCACCGTCTCCGGATCGGGCTCGGACCACAACCCACGATCGGCCGCCTCTGTGAGTCGTTCGACGATGCCGCGCAACGCCCACGGATTCGCTTCGCGGAGGAACTGCTGGTTCGCGGGGTCGAGCGCGTAGTTCTGGGCAAGCGACTCGTACATCCAGTCCTCGACGACACCTGCGGTGGCGTCGTAGCCGAACAGGTAGTCGACGGTGGCGGCGAGTTCGAAGGCGCCCTTGTAGCCGTGCCGCCGCATCGCACCGATCCACCGCGGGTTGACGACCCGGGCGCGGAACACCCGTGCAGTCTCCTCCGCCAGTGATCGGGTGCGCACCGCATCGGGGGTGGTGGAGTCGCCGATGTACGCCTTCGGGTCGGTGCCCGTCAGCGCTCGCACCGTTGCGACCATGCCGCCGTGGTACTGGAAGTAGTCGTCCGAATCGGCGATGTCGTGTTCGCGAGTGTCGGTGTTCTTCGCCGCCACCGCGATCCGCCGGTAGTTCGCACGCATGTCGTCGGCGGCCGGAACACCGTGCAACCCACGCCCGTAGGCGAAGCCACCCCACGCGGTGTAGACCTCGGCGAGATCGGCGTCGGTGCGCCAGTTCCCGGAGTCGATGAGCTGCAGGATGCCGGCACCGTACGAGCCGGGCTTCGATCCGAAGATGCGCCGCACCGCACGGTCGGCGTCGCCGTGTTCGGCTTCGTCCCGCCGAGCATGGGCTCGCACGAAGTTCTGCTCGTCGGGTTCGTCGAGGGCGGCGACCATGCGGATCGCGTCGTCGAGCATCCCGATGACGTGCGGGAACGCATCGCGGAAGAAACCCGAGATGCGGACCGTGACGTCGATGCGGGGCCGGCCGAGTTCCTCGAGCGGGAGCACGGTCAGTTCGCGAACCCGACGCGACTCGGCGTCCCATTCCGGACGCACGCCGATGAGCGCGAGCACCTCGGCGATGTCGTCGCCGGCGGTGCGCATCGCCGAGGTCCCCCACACCGACAGACCGACCGACTGCGGGTACTCGCCCGTGTCGGCGAGATATCGCTCGATCAGGTTGTCCGCCAACGCGACACCGGTGTCGTATGCGAGGCGGCTCGGGACGGCCTTCGGGTCGACGGTGTAGAAGTTGCGCCCGGTCGGCAGCACGTTGACCAGTCCACGCAAGGGTGAACCGGACGGGCCGGCCGGGACGTACCCGCCGTCGAGCGCGTGGAGCACGGCGTCGAGCTCGGCAGTCGTGCCCGCGAGCCGGGGAACCACTTCGTCGGCAGCGAAGGTGAGCACCCGCGCGACCTCGGAATCGATATGGCCGAGAACGGATTCGACAACGCGCGCGGCCGACCCGGTGTTCCAGTCGTCGTCCTCCATGGCCTGCACGAGCGCCCGTGCGATGTTCTCGATTCCGTCGACCTCGGTCAGCGGGGCGTCGGGCTTCAGTCCCAGCGCGGTGCGCAATCCAGGGACGGCGTTACTCTTGCCACCCCATATCTGGGCGGCACGCAGGATCGACAGCACCAGATTCACCCGTGCCTCCCCGACCGGTGCGGCACCGAGAACGTGCAGGCCGTCGCGGATCTGCGCGTCCTTGACCTCGCACAACCATCCATCGACGTGCAGCAGGAAGTCGTCGAACTCGGCGTCGTGCGGGCGGTCGTCGAGCCCGAGATCGTGATCGAGTTTCGCCGCCTGGATCAACGTCCAGATCTGCGCGCGGATCGCGGGCAGTTTCGCCGGGTCCATCGCGGCGATGTTGGAGTACTCGTCGAGCAGTTGCTCCAAACGAGCGATGTCGCCGTACGATTCGGCGCGCGCCATCGGCGGGATCAGGTGATCGACGATGATCGCATGGGCACGGCGCTTGGCCTGCGCACCTTCACCCGGATCGTTGACGAGGAACGGATAGATCAGCGGCAGATTGCCGATGGCCGCGTCGGTCGCGCACGCCGCGGACAGGCCCGCGTTCTTTCCGGGCAGCCATTCCATCGAACCGTGTTTGCCCAGGTGAACCACGGCATCGGCACCGAAGCCGTGTTCGATCCACTTGTACGCGGCGAGGTAATGGTGCGACGGCGCCATGTCGGGATCGTGGTAGATTGCCACCGGATTCTCGCCGAATCCCCGGGGCGGCTGGATCATCAGCACCACGTTGCCGGCCTGCAGGGTCGCCAGCACGATCGCCTTGTCGCCACCGCTGCCGTCGACGAACAGCGACCCGGGCGCCGGGCCCCACGCCTCGCTCATCGCGTCGGTGAGCTCGGCAGGCAGGTCCTTCGTCCATGCCAGATAGTCGGATGTGCTCACCCGCACCGGGTTTCCGGCGACCTGATCGGCGGTGAGCCACTCCTCGTCCTGACCGCCCGCATCGATCAGGGCGTGGATGAGGGTGTTACCGGCTTCGGTGTCGTCCTCGACGTCCATGCCGGGGAAGCCGTCGCCGAGGTCGTATCCGGCATCGCGCAGGGCGCGCAGCATGTGGATCGCCGACACCGGGGTGTCGAGACCGACGGCGTTGCCGACGCGAGAATGCTTGGTGGGGTAGGCGGACAGCATGATGGCTATCCGGCGCTGCGGCGGCGGTACGTGTCGCAGTCGTGCGTGCGCGACCGCGATACCGGCCACACGGCGGCATCGTTCCGGGTCGGTGACGTAGCGGGGCAGTCCGTCGGCGTCGAGTTCCTTGAACGAGAACGGCACCGTGATGATGCGGCCGTCGAATTCGGGCACTGCGATCTGGGTGGCCGAATCCAGCGGTGAAACACCGTCGTCGGACTCCGCCCAGGCATCGCGGCTCCAGGTCAGGCAGAGCGCCTGCAGGATCGGGATGTCGAGCGCAGCGAGCGCCCCGACGTCCCACGCCTCGTCCTCACCTCCCGCGCTCACGGTGGCGGGCTTCGTTCCGCCGGCCGCGAGCACCGTCACGACGAGCGCATCCAGGGTGCCGAGTTCGGCGAGCAGATCCTCGGACGCTCCCCGCAACGAGGCGCAGTGGATCACGACGCCGCGGGCCCTGCCGGTCGCGTCGATCGCGTCGGCGAGATCGTGCGCGAACTGCACGTTTCCGCTGGTGTGGTGGGCGCGGTAGAACAACACGCCCACGCGGGGCAACTCTTCGCCCGCCGGCCTCGCAGGCCGGTCGAGCACGCCCCATTCGGGCAGTTCGGCGGGCGGTTCGAAGCCTTCACCGCCGAGCAGCACGGTGTCGGTCAGGAAGGCGTGCAACTGGTCGAGATTGGTAGGTCCGCCGTGCGCGAGATAGCGATGTGCCTCGGCCGCAACGCCGATCGGAACCGTCGAATACTCCATGAGTTCGGCGTCGGGTGTTTGTTCACCGCCCAGGACGACGACCGGCACCCCGGTGGCCAGCACGGTGTCGAGTCCGTCCCGCCAGCTGCGTGCGGAACCCAGTATCCGCACGACGACCAGGCCGGAACCGTCGAGCAGCGCGGGAAGTTCGGTGGGCACGTCGAGGCGCGACGGGTTGCCGAGCACCCAGTCGGCACCGCTCGACCGTGCCGACAGCAGGTCGGTGTCGGACGTCGACAACAAAGTCAGGCGCGTCACGACGCAACCCGAAAACACAGGCGTACAGCCATGTTCAGTCTCCAAAACCCTCGTGGACCTCACGTGCCGTGGCCGGTCTCCTGGCTGACGGGTCACCGCTGCTGCGCCGACCTTCCCGGATGAGATCCAGTGGCCTCCACACCGGCGGACCGGTACGGACGAGGGCGAGCAACTATCCGCTCACAGTGGCGAGGGCCGCGCCGGTTTCCCACCGGCTTCCCGAGCACCACGGCAAGCCGAGAGTAGCGCACCCGGCCGGAAAGGTGTGCAACCATGTGCGTCTGTGGATGCTCTGCCACCCCCTTTCCGTCCCGATCGGTGCCCCGGAATCCTTCGCCCACATGTCGCGGCGGACGGCGCACTGGTGCGGCTGCGCGTGCCCGGAGGGCAGGTGCCCGACAGGGCGCTCCGAGCACTGTCGGACACGTCGATCACCTACGCCGACGGCGACGTCCACCTGACGTCGCGAGGGAACCTGCAGCTCAGAGGTATCGACCTCGACGAGTGCGGTGCCGTCCCCACGGGACTGGCCGACGCCGTCACGGCGGCCGGGCTGCTGCCCTCGGCGAGCCACGAACGGGTGCGGAACATCGTCGCGTCGCCGCTGTCGGGACTCGTGGGTGGACTCACCGACGTCCGACCTCTCGTCCGCGATCTCGACGCCGGACTGTGCGCCGATCCGGTCCTCGCCGATCTGCCCGGCCGGTTCCTGTTCGGCCTCGACGACGGCCGCGGCGACGTGGTGACGCTGCGGTGCGATCTCACCGCGGTCGCGCTCGGCGGCGGGACGGCACGGATCGTCGTGGGTGGACTCGACGGGCCGACGGTGCGGCTCACTAAGGTTCCCGAGATGCTCCTGCGCCAGGCCCGCCGGTTCGTCGAGATTCGCGAGTCGGTGTGGCACGTGCGTCAACTCCCGCGTACGGGAGCGGAACTCGGTGGCACCGATCCCGCTCCGCAGCCACCGGCCTTCACGATGCCGTACGGCGTGCTCGGCGATGCGGTGTCGGTGCTGGTCCCCCTGGGAATCCTCACCCCCGCCATGGTTGCTGCGCTGCCCGATCGAGGTGTGGTCGTCACGCCCTGGCGCGGCCTGATACTCCCGTCCGGGTCGGATCTCCTCGCGCTTCGCGAGACCGGCTTCGAGACGGCCCCGGATTCGGCGTGGCAGCGGGTGACAGCGTGCACGGGAGCGCCCGGGTGTAGCCTCGCCGAAGGTGACACCCGAGCGCTGGCTCGCCGGATCGTCGCCGGAAATACCACCGATTCCCGAATTCACGTCGCCGGATGCGAGCGCGTCTGCGGCGCACCACACTCGCCTCACCGCGTCGTTCTTGCCAGGAGCACCCCGTGACCCTTCGACCTCCCCCGCGTCGGTACGACTACGTCACCGACGGCACCGCGATCTACGTCCGGTCGTTCGCGACGATCCGCAGCGAGTCGGATCTGTCCGCGATTCCTGCGAGTGCGGAGAAGGTCGCGGTCCGGATGATCCATGCAAGCGGACAGACCGATCTGGCACGGGACCTCGTCATCCATCCCGATCTTGTTCCGGCCGCGCGCACTGCACTGAACTCAGGTGCTCCGATCCTCACGGATGCGAACATGGTGGCCTCCGGGGTCACCCGCACGCGCCTGCCTGCCGACAACGACGTGATGTGTCTGCTCGCCGACCCGCGTGTCCCCGAACTCGCCGAACGTTGGGGCACGACCCGCTCCGCGGCGGCGGTGTCACTGTGGGCCGACCGCCTCGAGGGGGCTGTCGTTGCGATCGGCAATGCCCCGACCGCCCTGTTCCACCTGCTCGAGATGCTCGACGACGGCGCCCCGCGACCGGCGGCTATCGTCGGTGTTCCCGTCGGCTTCATCGGCGCCGCGGAGTCGAAGGAGGCGCTGCTCGACCATCGGCTGCAGATACCCCATCTGGTGGTCCGGGGACGCCGCGGCGGGTCGGCGATGGCGTCGTCCGCGATCAACGCACTTGCGCAGGAGAAGGAATGAGCGAGATGGTGTCCGGCAGGTTCTACGGCGTGGGTCTCGGCCCCGGCGATCCCGAACTCATCACACGCAAGGCCGCGCGGCTGATCGCCGAGGCCGACGTCCTCGCCTACTACTCCGGCACGCACGGCCGATCCATCGCCCGGTCGATCGCCGCCGACCTGATCCCGGACGGCGTGATCGAGGAACTGCTGGTGTACCCGGTGACGACGGGCACCACCGAGCACCCGGGTGGTTACGACGGTGCGATCGCCGATTTCTATGACGAGTCCGCCGCCCGGTTGGCCGTCCACCTCGACGCGGGACGCACCGTCGTCGTGCTCTGCGAGGGCGACCCTCTGTTCTACGGCTCGTACATGTACCTGCACGATCGGCTCGCTCCGCGATACCCGACGGAAGTGGTGCCGGGCGTGACCTCGGTGTCCGCCGCCTCTGCCGCGGCCGCCGAGCCGATGGTGCGCCGCACCGACGTCCTCACCATCCTGCCCGGCACACTCCCCGCCCCGGAGCTCGCACGACGGCTCGCCGACACCGACGGTGCGGCAATCATGAAGCTGGGCAGGACGTTTCCCGCTGTGCGCGAGGCTCTCGCCCAATCCGGTCGCCTCGACGACGCCGTCTATGTCGAACGCGCGTCGATGGATCGGCAACGCATCCTGCCGGTCGCCGAGGTCGACGCCGACGCGGTGCCGTACTTCTCGGTGATTCTCACCGCCGGTGACCGCTCCCCGAGGAATCGGGCGGTCGCCGACCGCTCGCGGCCGTCCGTCTCGGCCGAGACGACACATCCGGAGGCGAACGAACTGCTCGTCGTCGGGTTGGGACCGGCCGACGAGAAGTGGCTGACACCCGAAGCGGCGGACGCGCTCACACAGGTCGATCACGTCGTCGGCTACGGACCGTACGTCGACCGCGTTCCGGTTCGCACCGGGCTGCACCGGCATTCGAGTGGCAACACCGTGGAGGTGGACCGCGCGCGATTCGCGCTCGATCTCGCCCTGTCCGGCGAGAAGGTCGCCGTGGTCTCCGGTGGTGACGCCGGAGTGTTCGGCATGGCGTCGGCGGTTTTCGAGGCCGCGCAGGACGAGAAGTACGCGTCCGTACCCATTCGCGTCCTGCCGGGTGTCTCCGCGGTGCAGGCCGTGGCAGCGCGGGCCGGCGCCCCGATCGGTGGTGACTTCGCGGTGATGAGCCTGTCGCATCGACTCAAGCCGTGGGACGTGATCGAGAAGCGGCTGGCAGCGGTGTCCGAGGCCGATCTCGTCCTGGGCATCTACAACCCGGCGTCGCGGTCTCGGACGACGCAGGTCGCAGACGCGAAAACGGTACTGCTGAAGCATCGTCCGGCCGACACCGTCGTCGTGATCGGGCGCGATGTGGGACGGTCCGGCGAGTCGCTCGAGGTCACGACGCTCGAGAAGCTCGATCCGGCGAGCATCGACATGAAGTGCCTGCTCATCGTCGGCGCTGCGGGCACCTTCGTGATGCCTTCGGGTGCGGTGTGGACGAAACGGTCGGTCGACGGTCGCCATTCGGGATCCTCGACAACCGTTTGACTGCGGTGTTCACCCGCGGGTTGTCAACAGGTTCGCGCGGTGAACCGGGGTTCGCCACTGTTGCAACCGGGGCGAACCCCGGTTCGGCGCGCGAGGATGGAGCTATCCGAGACCGGCGCGCTCGCGGGAAGGGTCGTAGAGGTGTGAACAGGCCACATCCGGCCGTTCACGCACGCCGAGAGCGTGTCCGACGACGATCACCGCAGTGTGCTTCAGTCCCGTCGCCTCGACACCGTCGGCGATGTCGGCGAGGGTGCCGCGCAGCACGACCTGGTTCGGTCGCGACGCGAACGCGACCACCGCGACGGGGCAATCGGCGCCGTATTCGGCAGTGAGTTCTTCGGCAAGGACGCGGATGCGGGTGATCGCCAGGTGCAGGACGAGACTCGCCCGGATTCCTGCGACCCGCGCCAGAGCCTCGCTGTCGGGCATCGCCGTCGATCGGGCCTGCGTGCGGGTCAGCACGACCGTCTGCACGAGTTCGGGGACCGTCAGCTCGGTACCGAGTGCCGCCGCGGCCGCGGCGTAGGCGGGCACACCGGGTGTGACGTCCCACGGCACGCCCGCGGCGTCGAGCCGTCGCGTCTGCTCAGTGAGCGCCGAGTACAGCGACGGGTCGCCGGAGCACAGCCGCACGGCGTCGAGCCCGCGCCGGTGCGCGTCGACGAGATGCGCGGTGATCTCGTCGAGGTCCAGGTGTTGCGTGTCGACCAGTTCGGCGTCGTCACGGCAGTGCGAGAGCGTGTCGGCATCGAGATAGGTACCGGCGTACAGCACGACCGGGACCTCGCTCAGCAGATTCACCGCTCGCAGTGTGAGCAGGTCGGCCGCTCCGGGTCCGGATCCTACGAAATGGACGGTCATCGTTCGCCTTTCACTGCGCTCCATTGCACGACCGGTCGCTGCGCACGCCAGCCGGTGAATGTTCCTATGGGATCTGCGTGTTCGACGGACAGACGGGTGAGTTCACCGCCGTGCGTCTTCCACCACTGCACCAGGACGGCCTCGGTCTCCAGCGTCACCGCGTGCGCGACGAGCCGACCGCCGGGAGGCAATGCGTCCCAACACGTGTCGAGCACACCCTCGCGACTTCCTCCTCCGCCGACGAAGATCGCGTCGGGCACCGGGAGTCCGACGAGCGCGGCAGGTGCAGCACCTCGGACGATGCGCACGATCGACGGCACACCCAACGCGGCGGCATTGCGTTCGATCGCGCCGGCGCGCCGTTCGTCCTTCTCGATCGCGAGAGTACGACAGCGCGGATCGGTTCGCGCCCATTCGATTCCGACGGACCCGGCTCCCGCACCGACGTCCCACAGCAACTCGCCCGGTCGCGGTGCGAGTGCGCACACCGCCGCGAGGCGTACGGTCCGCTTGCTGAGCTGCCCGTCGTGCTCGAACAGGGAGTCGTCGAGACCGGGCAGCACCGACAACCCGGCGGGGCCGTCGACCTCGACGCACATCAGACTCAGAGACCGGACGCCCGTATCGGTCAGATGGGCCGCCTTCGCATCGATCCGGGACTCGTCCGCAGCACCGAGATGCGACAACACCGCGACCCGTGAGTTCCCGAAACCGGCGGCCTCCAGGAGCGTCGCAACATCCGCGACACGTGCACCGTCGACGAGGACGACGAGTTTGCGTCCGCGCGTCAGAACTCTGCGCAGAGCATCGATCTCGCGACCCACGACGGTGATCGTCTCGCACTCCTCCGCGGACCAGCCCATGCGTGCACGGGCAAGTGCCACCGACGAGATCGCCGGGATCACCTCCACGGCGTCGCCTCCGAGGCGTCGGATCAGCGTGGTGCCGATCCCGGAGACCAGCGGATCACCGGATGCGAGCGCGACGACGTCCTTGCCGGCGTGCCGGTCGAGGAGGTCGTCGAGCCCGGACAGGAGCGGCGACGGCCACTCCTCGCGCACCGCTGTGCCGGCGGGAACCAGGTCGAGGTGGCGCCGGCCGCCGAGCAGGACCTCGGCCGCGAGAATCCGCTCCCGGACGGTGGACGGCACACCGGACCATCCGTCCGCCCCGATTCCGACAACGGTGATGCCTGTCGTCTGTCGTATCGGTCCCATGGCGGTGAACCATAGCCCACGCGCCATGGCCTAGACTCGGCCGTGGCAAGGCAATCGAAGGTGCCCCTCACGGGGATAATCGGGAAGCCGGTGAGAATCCGGCACAGGCCCGCTGCGGTGACCCGGGAGTCGTCGATCACGCGCATCCGCGCAGCCACTGGACCGTCCGGTCCGGGAAGGCGATCGCACGGCGTCCGACCGGGAAGTCCGAATACCGGCCTTCGAACAGCTTGCCGCGAAAAACATCCCAGCGGGAGCCTGTGGAGGTCGAAGTGCACGTGTATCCGTTCGGTGCGGTGGTCGGTTCCGACGACCTCGCGCTGGCCCTGACCCTGTGTGCGGTGTCGCCGACGATCGGCGGTGTGCTGGTGCGTGGCGAGAAGGGCACCGCGAAATCGACGACGGTGCGTGCCCACGCCGCACTGTTGCCCCCGGTCACCGTCGTGGACGGGTGCCGGTTCTCGTGCGATCCGGACGCCCCCGATCCGTCCTGCCCGGACGGCCCCCATCCGCCCGGTGCGGCCTCGCATGTCCGGCCGGTCCGGCTGGTGGAACTACCCGTCGGCGCGGCGGAGGATCGCGTCACCGGAGCGTTGCATCTCGGCAAGGCACTGGCCGACCGCACGGCCGAATACGAACCCGGTCTTCTGGCACTGGCCCATCGCGGCGTGCTGTACGTCGACGAGGTCAACCTCCTGCACGACCACCTGGTCGACCTGCTGCTCGACGCCGCGGCGATGGGCCGCTCGACCGTCGAACGCGACGGGGTCTCCGTCGAGCACGCCTCCCGATTCGTACTGGTCGGAACGATGAATCCCGAGGAGGGTGAGCTTCGCCCGCAGTTGCTCGACCGCTTCGGACTCGCCGTGGACGTGACCGCGCCCCGCGACCCGCACATGCGCGCCGAGATCGTGCGGCGGCGGATGGCCTTCGACGCCGACCCGGCCGGGTTCACCGCGCGATGGGCGGCTCGGGACGCAGAGTGGTCGCGGCGAGTCGCCTCCGCCCGCGAACTCGTCCCGCAGGTCGCACTGAGCGACGACGCATTGGTCTCGATCGCCGAGGTGTGCGCGGCGTTCGACGTGGACGGCATGCGCGCCGACCTGGTCACCGCCCGCACGGCGATCGCACACGCGGCCTGGCACGACCGGCTCGAGGTGACACGCGAGGACATCGCGGCAGCGGCCCGACTCGCCCTGCCACACCGTCGGCGCCGCAACCCCTTCGACGCCCCCACCAGCAGCGACGATCTGCTCGACGAACTTCTCGGTGGAGACGATCCGGATCCTGGCCCCGACGACGATCCCGGTGGTGGCGAGAGCGCACCCGACGACTCGGCGGCGGAGACGTCCTCCGGTTCGGGTGATCGGTCGTCCACCAGCCTGGCGTCGGCGACGGATCCTTTTCGCGCCAGGGTGTTCTCCGTCGATCGGGTCGGGCGCGGGGCGGCCGGTCGCCGGTCGCGGGCGGTCACCACAATCGGCCGTACCGTGGGTAGTCGCCGCGGCGACACCGGCCCGGTTCATCTGCCCGCCACGATCCGCGCGTCCGCCTTCACCGATCGGGGTCTGCAGGTGCGCCGCAAGATCATCGAAGGCCGCGAGACCAATCTCGTCCTGCTCTGCGTCGACGCATCCGGGTCGATGGCAGCACGCAACCGGATGGTGCAGGTCAAGACCGCTGTCCTGTCGCTGCTGCTCGACGCCTACCGCCGTCGCGACACCGTCGGACTCGTGACCTTCCGCGGCACCGGCGCGACCGTCGCACTCCCGCCGACGAATTCGGTGGACGTGGCTGCCGCACGGCTGCGAGAACTTCCCGCGGGTGGGCGGACCCCGCTGGCGGAGGGGTTGATCGAAGCGGCCACCACCCTTCGGCGTCATTCCCTGCGGGATCCGCGTCGACGCGCCCTGCTCGTCGTGGTCACCGACGGTCGCGCCACCGCCGGACCGGACGCTGTGCAGCGCTCGCTCGACGCCGCGGACGTCATCGCTGCACAGGGAATCTCCTCCGTGGTGGTCGATTCCGAGACGGGCCGATTCCGGATGGGTCTCGCGGCCCGTCTCGCCGAACGCCTCGGCGCCGAGTATGTGCCGGTCGGTGAGGTCGATGCCGACGCTTTGACCGGAATCGTCCGGGAGAGGGCCGCCTGATGCCGAAGGGACAACCCACCGTCGTCCCCGCCGACGGTCTCACCACCCGGCAGCGCCGCAACCGGCCGCTGTTGATGATCAACACCGGCGACGGAAAAGGAAAGTCCACAGCCGCATTCGGCCTCGCACTGCGTGGCTGGAACCAGGGCTGGTCGGTCGCCGTCTTCCAGTTCGTCAAGTCCGCCAAGTGGCGACTCGGCGAGCAGACCGCCTTCGAAACCCTCGCCGATCTGCACGCCGAGCGCGGCACCGGGGGGCCGATCGAGTGGCACAAGATGGGTTCCGGCTGGTCGTGGTCGCGCAAGGAAGGCACCGAGGAGGACCATGCCGCCGATGCGCTCGCCGGGTGGCGTGAGATCCAGCGACGTCTCACCGCGGAGCAGCACGGCCTGTACGTACTGGACGAGTTCACCTATCCGATCGCCTGGGGCTGGGTCGACATCGACGAGGTCGTCGATACGCTGACCTCACGGCCGGGACACCAGCACGTCATGATCACGGGGCGGCGTGCGCACCCGAAACTCGTCGAGGTCGCCGACCTGGTGACGGAGATGACGAAGGTCAAACATCCGATGGATGCGGGACAGAAGGGCCAGCGAGGAATCGAGTGGTGAGGGTTCCACGCGTCGTCGTCGCCGCACCGGCATCCGGGCACGGGAAGACCACCGTCGCCACGGGCCTCATGGCGGCACTGCGTCGCGCCGGCCACATCGTGTCGGGGCACAAGATCGGTCCCGACTACATCGATCCCGGCTACCACTCGCTCGCCACCGGCCGACCGGGCCGCAACCTCGACCCGCACCTCGTCGGCGAGGACCTCGTCGCTCCTCTCTTCCTGCACGGCGCCGCCGGTGCGGACATCGCCGTGATCGAAGGGGTCATGGGGTTGTACGACGGGATGATCGGCACCGACGGGTACGCGTCTACCGCCCACACCGCGGCCCTGCTGTCCGCACCGGTGGTCCTCGTCGTCGACGTCTCGCACGCCTCCCGGTCGATCGCGGCGATCGTGCACGGCATGGCGTCCTACGACCGCGGCACGCGGATCGCCGGCGTGATCCTGAACAAGACCGGATCGCAGCGACATTCGGACGAGGTGATCCGCGCACTCGAACCGACCGGTATCCCGGTGCTCGGTGTGCTCGGTCGCGACGACGGCGTCACCGTCCCCTCGCGCCATCTCGGCCTGGTGCCCGCCGAGGAGCGCGACGAGGCGACCGCGCAGGTGGATCGTCTCGCCGCGCGGATCGCCGAGCGCATCGATCTCACCGAGATCCTCGGTATCGCCTCGGCAGCGCCCGCTCTGTCGGCGACGCCGTGGTCACCGGGCACGCCCACCGAGGACGGACCGGTGATCGCCGTCGCCGGAGGCCGCGCTTTCACCTTCCGCTACACCGAGACCGAGGAACTGCTGCGCGCACACGGATGCCGATCGGTGACCTTCGATCCCCTGCGCGACGAACGACTGCCCACCGGCACCGCGGGCATCTACCTCGGCGGCGGGTTCCCCGAGGTACATGCCGCCGACCTCGCCGCAAACCTCCCCCTGCGCGCGCATCTGCGTGCGGCGATCGCGGCGGGAGTTCCGACCGTCGCCGAGTGCGCCGGTCTGCTCTATCTGGGGCGCGAGGTCGACGGGCACGAGATGGTCGGCGCCTTCGACACGGTGGCACGGATGACCCCGCGCCTGACCCTCGGTTACCGCACCGCGATCGCACCGCAGGACACCCTGCTCGCCCCCGCCGGCACCCGCGTCACCGGTCACGAGTTCCACCGCACCGTGATCGATTCCGGCTCGTCTCCCGCGTGGCTGCTCGACGGCCGGCCGGACGGCATCGCCACCGCGAGCGTGCACGCGTCGTACCTGCACACGCACTGGGCCGGACATCCCGATCTCGCGCGACGTTTCGCAGACGCCGCACGGTCGGCGGATCCCGCCCCCGAACCCACCTCGGCACCTGCGCGTCGTCGAACACCCGAACCCGACCTGCACCATCACGGCGACCGCGACGCGACCGAGGGGCTGGTCGACCTCGCCGTCAACGTCTCGCGCCGCCCGCGACCGGCATGGCTCGACGACGCCCTGCGTGCATCGCTGGACGATCTCGCCCGGTATCCCGACCCGAGCGATGCACGCACCGCCCTCGCCGATCGTCACGGCCGCAGCGTCGACGAGGTCCTCCCGACCGCCGGAGGTGCCGAGGCGTTCACATTGATCGCTCGGGCACGGGCGTGGCGGAAGCCGGTGGTGGTGCACCCGCAGTTCACCGAACCGGAGGCCGCACTGTTGGCCGCCGGACATCGTGTCACGCGGGTCGTGTTGCGCTGCGATGACGGGTTCGTCCTCGATCCGGGTGCGGTCCCGGAGGATGCCGACCTGGTCATCGTCGGCAATCCGACGAATCCCACCTCGGTCCTGCACCCGGCCGACACGCTCCTGGCACTGACCCGACCGGGACGGGTGGTCGTGGTCGACGAGGCGTTCATGGACGCCGTTCCCGGCGAAACCGAATCGTTGACGGGACAGCTCGTTCCGGGACTCGTGGTGCTGAGGTCGCTCACCAAGACGTGGGCGATCCCGGGTCTGCGCGCCGGATACGTGGTCGGCGACGCCGCAGTGCTCGCGGATTTCGCCGCGCAGCAACCACCCTGGTCGGTGTCCACTCCCGCAGGGGCCGCGATGATCGCGTGCGCATCCGGTGACGCAGTACGCGAGACCGAGGTGATCGCACAGGAGATCGCCGGCGACAGGAAGGTTCTCGTCGACGCCCTCACCGGACTCGGAATCCACGTGGTCTCCCCCGCGACAGCCCCGTTCGTGCTGGCGGAAACGCCAGAGGGAACGCGGGAGAGATTGCGGGAGAAGGGCTTCGCGCTGCGTCGCGGCGACACCTTCCCCGGCCTCGGTGACGACTGGGTACGGATCGCGGTGCGCGACGCGGCGACCACGGCAACGCTCGTCGAGGCGTGGAGAACGATCCTGTGAAGCACAGGGCACTCGGACTGGCGCTCGGCTACGCCGCCGACCAACTCGTCGGCGACCCGCAGCGGTGGCATCCCGTGAGCGGCTTCGGGAAGTTGGCGCGCGCCGCCGAGGGCCGGCTGTATGCCGACCACCGCGTTGCCGGGGTGGTGTTCACCTCGCTGCTGGTCGGCTCTGCCGGAGCGCTGGGATACGTCGCCGACCACGCGACCCGCGGTCGTCCGGTGCCGGCGGTGGCGGTCACGGCGCTGACCACCTGGACCGTGCTCGGCGGCCGCTCCCTCGGATTCGAGGCCCGGACGATCGACGCCCAACTCCGCGACGGCGATCTCGCCGCGGCGCGGCAACAGGTGACCCACCTGGTGGGCCGCGACCCGTCTCGGCTCGACGAGAACGGGATCGCGCGCGCCACGATCGAGTCGGTCGCCGAGAACACCTCCGACGCCGTCGTCGCCCCGCTGTGGTGGGGTGCGGTCCTCGGTCCGGCCGGCCTGCTCGGGTACCGCGCCGCGAACACCCTGGACGCGCGCGTCGGTCACCGCACGCCGCGGCTCGAACGGTTCGGCTGGGCCTCGGCCCGGTTCGACGACCTGCTCAATCTCGTCCCCGCTCGCCTCACCGCCCTGCTGGCTGTCGCACTCGGTGACGACGGCCGGGGCGCGGTCCGGGCGTGGCGCCGGGACGCCCGTCGGCATCCGAGTCCGAATGCCGGTCCGGTCGAAGCGGTGTTCGCCGGTGCTCTCGGGATCCGGCTCGGCGGCTCGAACGTCTATCACGGTGTGGTCGAGGATCGCGGCACGCTCGGCGACGGACCCGCGCCGGCCCCGGAAGATATCGGCCGTACCGCGCGACTCGCCTCCAAGGTCGGACTCGGAGCCGTGGCGACCGCCATCGCGGTCGCCCTCGTCCGTCGATAGCCTCCCCGATACTACCCAGCCACGACGGGAATTCCGGCCGAGGGTGAAATTCCGGGGTGAATTCGTGTTCGTTCTGCCCGAAACGTAACTCCGGTTGCTGTACGCGACGAACATGGCGCACTGCGCCACGCCGAGTCGGTCGCGTCAACTCCGACAACACGTCGGCGTCCACGGCCGACAACCTGTCACGGAATGTCCCGCAGGTCCTCGATGCGGTGGTCGAACTCCCCCTCGGTGTCGTCGACCGAGTCCTCGACGCGGCCGTTCTCGAGCGGCCGGTACACGAAGACGGTGTTCAGTCCGACTTCGCGGGCGGCCCGCAGATCGTAGGGATGCGACGCGACCATCGCGGCCCGGAAGGGATCGACGCCCAGATACCGGCAGGTGCGCTCGTACAGGAAACGTTCGGGTTTGAAGGCGCCGAACAGTTCGGCCGTGAGGATGGCATCGGCCTCGAGCTGCTGGTCGCGGAAGAGCGCGATCATCGTGGCCATGTCCGTATTGGACAGTGTCGCCACCACTGCCTGCGAACGGAGTTCGTTCAGCCCGGGCCGCACGTCCGGCCATGCCTCGAGGCGTTGCCAGGCCCGCGCCGTCTCGACGCGTACGTCCTTGGGAAGGTCGATCCCGAACTGCTCGCACACGTCGCCGAGTCCGTCGACGTAGGAGTCCTGCACGCGATACCACTTCTCCACCGACTGGTCGAGACGGAGGATGCGTTCGTAGTAGTCGCTCCTCCAGGCCCGCACCAGGTCGCCCACGGTCGCCGGATCGGCGTCGGGTCCGAGCGCATGGGCCACCGCCCGGGTGACCGGGCTGTAGAAGTCCATCAGCGTGCCCTGCACGTCGAAGATGTACGCGTCATATCGGCTCACGCCTTGGAGCATGCCCGATCGCGCCTGCCCGAAACTGCTTTTCCGAACCCGCACGCCGATGTGACCCGCGTCGCATACTGGGACCGAAGCGTCGCCGCGCTCCGGGGGTGCACCATGGACGACCTGGCGGAACTCCGTCACGATCTCGATCGCATCGAACACCGCGTCGCCGGTGAGGTGGTCGTCGGCCGCTCGCGGGTCCGGATCCTGGCCGGGTGCGTCGCGCTGCTGGTCATGGGTCTGCTGCTTCCCCAGGCCACTTCAGTGACGTCCCTGACGACCCTTCTGCGCTGGGACTCCGAGGCCGCAACCCTTCCCCTCCGTGTCTTCGACGTCTTCGTGGTGGTGTTCGGCATCCTCGTACCGCTCGTCGCATTGCTCCGCCGCCGGTGGGGTGCCGCAATGCTCGCGATGCTCGGTTCGGGGGCGGCGTCGATGGTCGGACTGTTCGCCGTCTGGTCGCAGGCCGGGATGGTCGCCCACACCCCTCACGCACCGCACGTCGGCCTGTATCTGTGCTGGGGCGCGGTGATGGCATCCACCGCGGTGTGGTTACCCGTCGTGCTCTCCACCGCTCCCCTGCGCAGCGCCCCTCCGGTCACCTCCGGAGTTCTGACTCCCCGGAACGGTCGCTGACCGCACCGTTCGCCGCTCGACAGTGGTGCACGACACGCTTGCGGTGCAACACCGTAATCAGTGCAACGCGCACAGGTTGATCGGTGCGACACGCACCGGGTCGCGTCCCGAGGAGGACATCATGCGACATTCACACATCCACGGATTCGGACGACCGGGCGGCTGGCAACAGGCAGACGTCCCCGACGCGAGCGATGCCGCCGAGTGGTTCGCCGGCAGGCTCCCCGACGACTGGTTCACCGGACCGCCCGACATCGAGATCGACAGAGAAGAGATCTTCGTCGTCGGCCCCCTCGGGGTACCCGACGGCACGAGCGACACCGAGATCGACGGACGCATCGCTCGATTCCGCGAGACCACGCGCGCCGACCGGACGCGCATCGCCGACGAGGCCGAGGCCCGCTACGGCCGCAAGGTGGCCTGGGGCGTGACGGTCGGCGACCGGACCGACCTGTTCACCCACCTCGCCGTCCCGGTCATGACGCGACTGCGCCAACCCGAACGGAAGGTGCTCGACACCCTCGTCGACGCCGGTGTCGCGCGGTCCCGTTCGGACGCACTGAAGTGGACCGTCAGGCTCGTGGGGCAGCACTCGGAGCAGTGGCTCCGGGAACTGCGCGAAGCGATGGAGAAGGTCGACGATCTGCGTTCCGAAGGTCCGCAGGTCTGACCTCCGCCACCCGGAGGACCCATTCCCGCGCTACCGTCACGGTCTCCACCGTGGCGACACCGCGGGGTGTGGGCGGGCGGCGTATGACGATCACGCGCACGCCCAGTTCATCGGCGGCGTCGAGTTTGCCTCGGGTGAGCGAACCACCCGAATCCTTCGTGACGAGAGTATCGATCCCGTTGTCGAGCAGCAGCTTCCGTTCGTCACTCGCCGTGTAGGGGCCGCGTCCGAGCAGCACCGACCAGCTCGGTGGCAGTTCGGTCGTCAGTGGATCGACGACGCGGACGAGCACGTCGTGCGTGGCGAGCGGTCCGACGAAGCGGTCGAGTGTCTGCCGTCCGGTGCTGAGGAAGATCCTCCGGCCGGTCGCGGCGACGTGCGCGGCGCCGTCGTGGTCGTCGCCCCACGTCCACCGGCCGTGCGCGTCGTGCCAGCCCGGTCGTTGCAGGCGCACCAGTGGCACGTTCGCGGCGGCGCATGCCGCGGCGGCGTTCGCGCTGATGCCCGCGGCGAACGGATGGGTGGCGTCGACGACGGCTCGGATACCGCGCTCGGTCAGGTACCGGACGAGACCGTCCGCTCCGCCGAACCCTCCGATGCGCACCGGACCGACGGGCAGGCGTGGATTGCGGACCCGGCCTGCCAGGGAGGATTCGAACGCGATGTCCGCGTCGTCCAATGCCGCGGCGAGGGAACGGGCTTCCCCCGTCCCACCGAGGATGAGGACCGTCACCGCAAGGTTCCCCTCAGCACGGGCAGGGTTCGCTCGTCGGAGAGCATGGTGAGCAGAGCGTCCATGTCGAGATGCTCGTCGACGAGGTCCGCGAGCGCCTCGATGCGGACCTCGCGTGCGGCCGGGAAACTCACTTCCCCGGTGCGGATCTCGCGGCCCACCACCGCAGCGACCTCGCGTAACCACGCCCAGCGCAACGCGTCCCCTTCGAGGGCGCCGTGCCACATGGTGCCGAACACCGAACCCTCCCGGGTGCCACCGAGGAATTCGGTGCCACCGTCGACGGTGACGCGTCCGTGATGGATCTCGTATCCGGAGGCAGCCGCATCCAACGCTGACCCCCTCGGCAATCGGAGGACCTTCTCGTGTCCGAACTCGGTTCGGGCCGGGAGCAACCCGAGACCCGCCGCGCTTGCGCCGGGAACACCCTCGACGCCGTGCGGGTCGTCGATGCGCGTGCCGAGCATCTGGAAGCCGCCGCAGATACCGAGGACCGGTCCACCTCGGCGGACGTGGTCGACGATCGCGGTGTCGAGTCCTCGCGAGCGCAGCCACGCGAGATCCGCGAGGGTCGCGCGTGTTCCGGGCACGATCACGACGTCGGCGCCGGCGAGCGCTCGCGGGTCGTCGACGAAGCGGACCCGCACGTCCGGTTCGAGGCACAACGCGTCGACATCGGTGAAGTTGCTGACCCGCGGCAGCATCACGACGGCGATGCTCAGTGCGCCGTCACCATCGTGTGCGGGACGGGAGGTGAGGGCGAGTGAATCCTCCGAGTCGAGCCACAGGTCGCGTTGCCATGGCAGCACGCCGAGCACCGGGCGGCCGGTGAGCCGTTCGAGCGAGTCGAGTCCGGGCTTCAGGAGCGAGACGTCGCCGCGGAACTTGTTGATCACGAAGCCGCGGATCAACTGCTGATCCGCGGCGTCGAGCAGGGCCAGCGTCCCGTACATCGAGGCGAACACACCACCGCGGTCGATGTCGCCGACCACGACGGTCGGCATCGAACCATGTTGCGCCAGACCCATGTTCACATAGTCGTGGTCGCGCAGATTGATCTCGGCCGCGCTCCCGGCACCTTCGCACACCACCACGTCGAATCTACGCCGGAGGTCGTCGAAGGCACCGAATGCCGCGTCGGCGAGATGCTTTCGTCCACCGGCGAACTCACCCGCCTCCAGCGCTCCGGCCGGCCGCCCGAGAACCACGACGTGGCTGCGCCGGTCGTCGCCGGGCTTGAGCAGCACCGGGTTCATCGCGGCCTCGGGGATCGCACGGGCAGCCACTGCCTGGATCCACTGGGCGCGCCCGATCTCCGCGCCCTCGCTCGTCACCATCGAGTTGTTCGACATGTTCTGCGCCTTGAACGGCGCGACCTTCAGGCCGCGCCGCGCCAAGGATCGGCAGATCCCGGTGACGACCACGGATTTTCCTGCATCCGAGGTCGTTCCGGCGACGAGCAGACCCGAACCCATGCCGTCAGGCCGGGATCGTCACGCGACGGGACGCGCGTTCGGTGAGGTACGCGAAGACCACACCGAGCACCGCCCACAGGGTGAGCTGCACGGTGAACGACGCGACCCGGAACTCCCACAGCAGCGTCGCGGGGAAGCCCTCCCCCACCTCGTCGATTTTCGGCAAGGCGAGATATCCGAGACCCACCACGACGAGGAAGGCCACCGCCGGGCCTGCGATGCGGACGGTGTGCAGATCCTGGGCGGCCAGCGCCTTCGCCACCGCGACGGCCACTGCGATCGCGACGAGTCCGAGAACGACCGAGGCGAGCCACAGCAGGGTGCGTTGATCGATCGTGTCGGGATCACCGACGGCCGGCGGATTCGCCGGATACTTCACGAACGGGACGGCCTCGACGGCGAGCCACGCTCCGGCCGCCCCGAACAATCCGAGCTTCCAGCCCGGCATGTCGGTGAGGCGACGCGCGAAGTGCAGCACCGACGCGTAGAGGGCGCCGAACGCGAGACCGGCGAGAGTCGTCGCGAGGAACAGTCCGGCCTTCTGCCCGGTACGGTCGACGAGCGCATCCTCGCCGTGACTGTGACCGTGGGATTCCCCGGTGGTCGCAGCGTGGTCGTGATCATGCGAATGCGCTTCGCCGGCAGCTTCTTCGAGCGCGATCGCGGATTCGATGTGGGGTTCGCCGACGACGAAGGCGACACCGCCGGCGAGCAGACCCGCGACGAGTCCGGCGAGCAGACCCCGCAGCAGCAGGTGGAGGTAGGTTCCGGGCATCGTGGTCCCCGTTCTCAATGGCACGGAAGACCGAGGAGGTGCCGGCCGTCGTGCATCAGTTCGTGCATGAACATGCCGGTGCGCGAGATCGCGCCCTGATCGAATCCGACCAGGTAGAGAACGAGAAAAGCCGCGACGATCACTGCGGCGAGAGCGACTGCGAGTGCGGCGGAGCCGAGCGACTCGTCGGGGGTATGGACAACAGCCATGACAATCCTCCTGGGATTTCGCGCCCCATTCGATTCCGTCATGTGCCGCGGGAGTTTTCTGGCTTCCGGAGATTTCGACATCTCCGGTTACAGTGGCGCGACCGCTCCGGCTTTCCACCGGATTGCCTACACCTCGGCACATCTTTACCGACGCACCTTCGCACCGGGCGTTGTGCGATGTCAAGCGGAGAGGACGTACCTGCCGTGACCCGATTGTTCGTCGTCGCACACGCTTCCACGCGCGCGACGGAACAGGCCCGATTTCCGTGCGACGAACCGATCTCCGATCGGGGCCGCCGCGAACTCGGACGCCTCGCGGTGCCGGTCGTCGACCGGTGGGTATGTGCACCCGAGCGACGCGCGGTCGACACGGTCCACGCCTTCGGTGTCCCCGCCGAGATCGACTCCGCGCTGCGCGAGCTCGACTACGGCAGGTGGTGCGGGTCGGCGATGGGCGATGTGCCCGAGGGCGAGCTGGCGATGTGGCTGACCGAGCCGGCGGCCGCACCGCACGGCGGCGAGTCCGTCGAGGACCTCATCCGCCGGGTCGGCACCTGGCTGGCGGCACAGGGCGACGGCTACGAACGGGTCGGGGTGGTGACACACCCGGCGGTCGTGCGAGCGGCGACGGTGTGCGCTCTCGACGCTCCGGCGGCGTCGTTCCGGAGGGTCGACGTGGGACCGCTGGACGTCGTCCGGCTCTACGGCGGGCCGGGTCGGTGGACTTTGCGGCCGAACCGATTCGCGCGGTGAGCTACCAGGTGACGTCCTTCTCGCACTGCTTGCCGTCGACTGTCGACTCCACCTGGACGGTGGCGTGCTCGAGCCCGTGCGACGACAGCGCGGTGCGCGCCGAGTCGAGGATCCACTGCGGGTCGTGGTCGCTGACGAGATGCACGGTCGCGACGTCCATGCCGGTGGTCAGCGTCCACACGTGCAGGTCGTGCACGCCGCACACGCCGGGCAGCGCGAGCAGGTCGGTGCGCAGCAGGTCGACGTCGAGATGCGCCGGCGAGGTCTGAGTGAGGATGCGCAGCGACTCGACGGCCAGTCGCAGGGCGCGCGGCACGACCCACAGGGAGATGAGCACACCGACGACGACGTCGGCCAGGCTCCAGCCGAAGATCATGACGAGTGCGCCCGCGATGAGGACGCCGACGGATCCGACGGCGTCGGCGAGCACCTCCATGTAGGCGCCGCGCACCGCGATGCTGTCCTTCGCGTCGGCCCGCAGCATGAGCATCACGACGATGTTGGCAGCCAGTCCCGCGAGGGCGGTGACGATCATGGGCAGGCCGGGAAGTTCGGGGGCGTCGCCGATGCGGTCGATCGCCTCGTAGAACACCCAGCCGGCGACGCCGAGCAGCAGCACCGCGTTGACCATCGCGGTGAGGACTTCGGCGCGATGCCAGCCGAAGGTGCGCGAGGCCGCGCTGCTCCCGCGTCGGGCGAGGATGAGGGCGACCATGCCCATGGACACCCCGACGACGTCGGTGAGCATGTGGCCCGCGTCGGCGAGCAGGGCGAGAGAACCGATCAGGAGACCGACGAACGCCTCCAGTACGAAGAACGCTCCGAGGATGCCCAGCGCGAAGGCCATGCGCCGGATGACGGCGCGCGTGGGACCGGCGCCCTGACCGTGACCGTGGCCGACGCCGTGTGAGTGCCCGTGACCCGAACCCATCGAACTCCCTCTCCGAACCTCGGGCCATCGTATGCACGAATGCGCATATGTTTCAACGGCTACGTGCCCGGCGGGCTCGGAGGGCTTACTCGTCCGGGTCGTAGGCCGGATGTTCGACGGTGGATGGAAGGGTCGCGATCGCGGTGATCCGCTTGAGTCCGGCGATCTGCAGCAGGTCGACGATCAGTGACCTCATCTGCGCGAACACCACCGTGGCCGACACTCCTGCCCCGGCGATGAGTTCGGGATCCATCTTCTTGGCGATGCTGCGCAGCACACGTGCAGCCTCGGCCTGGTCGGGCTGCTCCCCCGGCTCCGCGAGAACCATCTCGCGGAGCACGTCCACCGCATCGGCCACCTCGGCGAACCGCTGCACGAGCCGCGGATCAAGGATCTCGTCGTCGCGGACGAGGGTCAGCGACCGGCGCGCGAGCACGCGAATGTTGCGCATCGCGTGATCGATCGGGTCGGCGGCAGCCGTCAGGACCGCGAGACGCTTGCGGCTGTTCCAGTACAGCGGCGAGATCCGGCTGATCTCCCGACCGCCCTTGAGGTTGGTGCGCATCGAGTCGATCGCGGGCTGGGTGGCCCGCGCCTGCTTGAGGGCGTCCTCGATCGGTTTCGGGTTGTTCTCGACGAGCCCGGTCTCGACCTTCCTCAGGACCTCGCTCGCCGTGGCGAGGATCTCGGCGGCGTTGCGCCGGGCACGCCGCACCGGATGGGTGGGGATCATCGCGACGACCGCGATGCCCGTGAGACCCCCGACCAGGGCGTCGACCATCCGATCGGGCCCACCGGTGCCACCGGGTGGCAGCAGCGTCGCCACGAGCACCGCGGAGTTCCCGGCCTGCATCGCGAAGATCGGGCCGCTGTTCAACGCGACCGCCGTACTCATCGCGATGGTCACGACGAGCGCGATCTGCCACGGTCCGCTGCCGATCAGCGAGACGAGCAGGTCGCCCACGCCGATCCCGACGGTCACACCGCAGACGAGTTCGACGGAACGCCGCAACCGGGCGCCGAGACCGAGCCCGAGGGAGACGACTGCCGCGATGGGGGCGAAGAAGGGCTGTTGGTGCCCGACCAGATCCTTCGCGACCCACCACGCCAGGCCCGCCGCCAGCGCGCACTGCACGATCGGCAGCGCCGATGTGCGCAGCCGTTCGAACGAGTCGGTCAGGCGTTTACGAGCTCCCTGACGGGTGGGTCGACGCCGGGTCGCCGCGGACAGTCTGTTCAACACAGACATGTACGGGCGTCTATTCGACGCCGAGTTCTTCCGCTGCCCGCGGGTCGCAGTCCTCGAGCAGGTCCAGGCAGCGGGCGTGCTCGTCCGACTCACCGATGGTTCGGGCTGCCCGGGCCAGGACGGCGACGCAACGCAGGAAACCGCGGTTGGGTTCGTGGCTGTAGGGCACGGGACCGAAACCCTTCCAGCCGTTGCGGCGCAGCTGGTCGAGACCGCGGTGATATCCGGTGCGTGCGTAGGCGTATGCCTGGATCGTCTCGCCACTGTCGAGTGCGGCCTCGGCGAGGTACGCCCAGGCGATCGAGGCGGTGGGATGGTCGGCTGCGACCTTCGCCGGGTCCTCGTTGTTCAGTAGGGCCGACTCCGCGTCGTCGTCGCCGGGGAGAAGGGTGGGCTGCGGTCCGAGAAGATCACCGAAAGACGTCATGGGGTCATTGTGCCCTTCCGTGGCGAAGGCTCGATAGAGTCCCCGGGTAACCGCAGGCCGTCGAGCGAGGTGCAGCACGTTGTCGGACCCGAAGAACGAAGAGTCACCCGAGCAGACTTCGACGACCCCTTCTGTCGAGACACCGGACGAGAGTGCGGAAAACGAACCCCCTGTCGAGCCGGCGGCGACCGACGAAGCAGCCGCAGAAGAAGCGGTATCCGAGGATGCAGTGCCCCAGGATGCAGTGCCCCAGGATGCAGTGCCCGAGGATGCAGTGGGCGCGGGAACCGAGAAGGCCGACGAGCCGGCGGAGCAGGTCTCCGAGAAACCTGAGGAGCCGACCACCGATGCGGCGTCCTCGGGTGAGGACGCGAGCAGCGATGAGCCGGAACAGGCTGCAGACGAGAGCGTCACCACGGACGAGACCGTGGCGCTTCCCGTCGTCGAACCCGAGACCGTCGAGTCCCGCCCGACCCCCGAATCCGAGCCCGCGCCCGATGTCACCTCCGCCGATGCGCCCACGGTGCAGATCCCGGTCCGCAGCCACGTGCCGAAGGCGCCGCCGCAGCGCATCGCTCCGCGCCGTGAGGAACCGACGGTTCAGCCCGAGCCCGTCCGCGTCGCCGTCCAGCCCACGCCCACGCGCATCCCGCCGGCCCGCGACAAGAGCCGCGGTCGTCGGCTGATCGCTGTCGGAGCAGCGGCCGTGCTGGTGGTCGTGGCGATCGTCGCGGCCGGCGTGATCGTGTTCCTGAAGGACCGCGCCGACAACTCCCCCGAGAGCCGAATCCGCGCGGGCATCGACACATTCGTCGGAGCACTCGAATCGGGCGACCTGGAGACTCTGCGGGAGTCGACCTGCGGAGCGCTCTCCGACTTCTACGAGACGGTCGATCCGGAGAACTTCCGCGACATCCACCGGCTCGCCGTCGAACAGGGCGAGATCCCGGTGGTGACGAGCGTCGATCGCATCCAGATCACCGAGGGCACCGCCATCGCGCAGGTCACCGCGCACACGGTGAACGATCCCGACGATGTCACCGACCGCACCTTCGACCTCACGCTCGACGGTGAGCAGTGGAAGGTCTGCAGCGAATAACGGGACGACAGCGACCACGAGTGTGCAGAAGTCGTCGTTCGCCCTCGGCGTGTCGCGAGGATTTCTGCACACCGTAGGGACGACGAAGGGCGCCGACGAGAACGTCGGCGCCCTCCTGGTATCGGTGGGGCCTTACTTGGCCGAGACCGAGCGTCCCGCCGACTTGAGGTCGTTGCAGGCCTCGATGACACGCTGCGTCATGGACGCCTCGGCCTTCTTGAGGTAGCTGCGCGGGTCGTAGGCCTTCTTGTTGCCGACCTCGCCGTCGATCTTGAGCACACCGTCGTAGTTGGTGAACATGTGTCCCGCGATCGGGCGGGTGAACGCGTACTGCGTGTCGGTGTCGACGTTCATCTTCACGACGCCGTAGCTCAGCGCCTCGTCGATCTCCGACTTCAGCGAGCCCGAACCGCCGTGGAAGACGAGGTCGAACGGCTTCGACCCCTCGGGCAGACCCAGCTTCTTCGACGCGGCGGCCTGGCCCTCGGCGAGGACGGACGGCTTGAGCTTGACGTTGCCCGGCTTGTAGACGCCGTGGACGTTGCCGAAGGTAGCGGCGAGCAGGTACTGGCCCTTGTCGGCGCCGAGCGCGTCGACGGTCTTCTCGAAGTCCTCGACCGTGGTGTAGAGCTTGTCGTTGATGGCGTTCTCGACGCCGTCCTCTTCACCGCCGACGACGCCGATCTCGATCTCGAGGATGATCTTCGCGGCCTTGGCGGCAGCGAGGAGTTCCTGCGCGATCTCGAGGTTCTCGTCGATCGGGATGGCCGAGCCGTCCCACATGTGCGACTGGAACAGCGGGTTCTGTCCGTTGTTCACGCGCTCCTGCGAGATCGCGATGAGCGGGCGGACGAAGCCGTCGAGCTTGTCCTTCGGGCAGTGGTCGGTGTGCAGAGCGATCGTCACGTCGTACTTCTCGGCGACGACGTGGGCGAACTCGGCGAGTGCCACGGCGCCGGTGACCATGTCCTTCACACCCAGGCCCGAGCCGAACTCGGCGCCACCGGTCGAGAACTGGATGATGCCGTCGCTGCCGGCGTCCGCAAAGCCCTTGATGGCGGCGTTGATCGTTTCGGACGATGTGCAGTTGATCGCCGGGAACGCGAAGGAGTGCTCCTTCGCGCGGGCGATCATCTCGGCGTAGACCTCGGGAGTCGCGATAGGCACAGCGGCTGTCCTCCAGATGAGAGTCGATCGGCACCCCACCGGGATGTGGTGGGTGCCCGGTTGTCCTTGCAGTATGTCAAGTGACACGTCCGTTCGATACTCGGGCCGTCCGGGGTGGGTGTCGGGATTCGGGGGGAGGTGGACGCCGCCGGTACCCTGGATCGCGTGACTGTGTTCGAAGCCTCGGAGTCCGTGACCAATCTGGCCCTGCTACCGGGGTTTCTGGATCCTGTCAATCTACTCAATTCGTTCGGTACCTGGATGCTCATCGGGTTGCTGCTCGTGGTGTTCATCGAATCCGGTCTGCTGTTCCCGCTGCTGCCCGGCGACTCGCTGCTGTTCACCGCCGGCCTGATCGCGGCGGCCAAGTCGGCGGAGGTCGAACCGTTCGCCCCGTTGTGGGTGCTGATGGTGACGATCCCCATCGCGGCGGTCCTCGGCGACCAGGTCGGCTATCTCATCGGCGCGAAGGGCGGGACCAGGCTGTTCAAGCCGGACTCGAAGCTCTTCAAGCAGGCCTACATCGACGAAGCGCACCGCTTCTTCCTGCGCCACGGACCCGCGATGATCTTCCTGGCACGTTTCGTGCCGATCGTGCGCACCTACGCCCCGCTGGTCGCGGGCGCCGCGAAGATGCCCTACCGAGTGTTCATCACCTACAACATCATCGGCGGCATCGTGTGGGGGGCCGGCGTGACGCTGCTCGGCTACCTGCTGGGACAGATCAGCTTCATCGCCGACAACATCGACATCATCTTCCTGGGCATCGTGTTCATCTCGGTGGTCCCGATCATCACGGAGGTCGGCAAGCGCGTGCTCAACTCGCGTCGTGCGGCCAAGAACGGTGAGGCGCCGGCCGCCGAGGCCGCAACGATGCCGATCAACCGCATCGAGTCCACGTAGGAAACGACCCTCACACCGCGGAAGGTGGATTCCGCCCGTCGAACGAACGGGTCGGGATCCACCTTCTTCCGTTTCAGGACCGCGAGGCCGCGACGGCGTAGGCAGCTTCCATGAGCATCCACCCGCCGAGCTGCACCGACAGATCGCGTTCGGCGACGGCCGACTCGCGGACGGTGCCGCCCGCGAACCGCGCGACCGAGGTGCCCAGGCCGGGTAGCCGCGCCTGCCGCGACCAGTCGCGGCCGAAGACCGGCAGCTCCTCGACCTGCAGCCGGTTCTCCCAGGCGGCCTCCGCCGACGCCAGCACGATCCGTGCCGCGACGTTGCGGGCGCGGATGTCGTCGCGGTCGGCGACGGGCAGTGTCGTGGCGACCATCGCGAGGTAGCGGGCCAGGATCCCGTTGAACAGTCCCCCGTCGCCGCCTCCCCCGCCGGTGACGACGCTGCGCTCGGTGAGGTGATCGTCGACCGCGGCGACGAGCGCGTGGACCCTGCGGCGATGCCTGGAGTCGTCGAGTTGCAGGGCGAGCTCGGTCTCGAGGCCGAGCGTCACCCCCTGGCAGTAGCTGTAGATCGCGCGTTCGTGCACGCCATCACGGATGCCGTCCAGGACGAGACCCGTCTCGGGGTCGAGCAGCACGTCGTGGATCCAGTCGGCCATCTCCTCGGCGCGGTAGACCTTGCCGGTGCGGGCGAGCAGCAGCGCCGCCGGACCGTTCGCGGGGGCGTTGAAGAAGGTGTCCCGCCGGCGCCACGGGATGCCGCCGCCGCTCTCGGGTTGCCAGGCGTCGACGAGCTCGTCGACGAGGGTCGCGATCGCGCCGCGGTGGTCGACGTAGAGATGCCGTTCGGCCCGTTCGAGCGACAGGCCGAGCCACGCCATGTCGTCGTAGTAGTTGTTGGTCCAGCCGGTGAGGTTGCGGATGCGGTGGGTGCGTGCGAGCCGCACGACACGGCGCCGGCGGCGCGGGGTGGCGTCGCGCTCGGCGGCGTCGACGGCGGCGTCGATCAGGTGCGCCTGCCACCAGTAGTGCCAGGAGAGGAACAGTCGCTCACGTCGGACGGCGGGCCATCCGACCACCCCGAGCGCGGTGCCGGGCAGTGCCCAGAGACGACGGATGTGCCGCGACACGATCGCACCCTCCGCGGCGTCGGCCCGCTCCGACCACCGGGCGGCCTCGACTCCGTCCGAACGCTGTCCTGCTGCGGTGTTCATCACCCTCCACACTGCCCGACCGGCGGCCGCCCCGACGACAGTCCGCGCGACTTTCATCCCGGATTGCGGGGCAGGTGTTACCAGGCGTCCGAGAAATCGGCGTGCTGCCGGATCCACGCGTGCATTGCGATCCCCGCGGCGACACCCGCGTTGATGGACCGCGTGGAGCCGAACTGGGCGATGGAGACCGTCATCGAGGCGACGTTGCGGGCCGCTTCGGTGACGCCGGGACCCTCCTGCCCGAACAGCAGCAGGCAGCGGCGCGGCAGGGTCGCCGTCTCCAACCGGACCGAGCCGGGGGTGTTGTCCACCGCGACGATCTCGAGGTCCTGTTCGGCCGCCCACGCGACGAGCGCGTCGACATCCGAGTGGTGGAGCAGGTGCTGGTAGCGGTCGGTGACCATCGCGCCGCGCCGATTCCATCGGCGTCGCCCGACGATGTGCACGGTGCCCACGGCGAACGCGTTGGCGGTGCGAACGACCGTCCCGATGTTCGCGTCGTGGGCGAAGTTCTCGATGGCGACGTGCAGCGGGTGCCGGCGACGGTCGATGTCCGCGACGATCGCCTCGCGGGTCCAGTAGCGGTAGGCGTCGACGACGTTGCGCCGGTCGCCGTGGGCGAGCAGCTCGGGGTCGTAGCGCGGGTCGGTGGGCGGCTCGGTGCCGAACTCCTCGATCCACGGTCCGACGCCGTGCGGGTGCTCACCCCATTCGGTGGGGCCCGCCACGTCCTCGACGGCCGGTTCGGAATGCGTGTCGGTCACCGTCAGAACGTCTCGTTCGAACCTGCTGCGACGCGGAAACCGTGGCCGGTGGCGTCGTTGGTGCAGGTCACGTCGGCTGCGGTGGTGGCGCACGTGTAGCCGAGCTGCGACAACGACGATCCCGGCGGCAGGACGGGGCTCGCCCCGTCGGGCGAGAGGTAGACCGGTCCGCCCGAGCACACGAACTCGCCTTCTCCGGAGTCCTGTACGCGGATGCCGAGTCCCCAGTTGACCATGCAGTCCTCGGGGCGCGGCGGGATCGGATCGGTCGGTCCTTCGCAGCCCGCCTCGGTGCGGGTGGGCAGCCGGACGATGCCGCATTCGAAGGTGCCGTCGGGGCTGCTGAAGTAGTACGACTCGTTGCGCTGGTACTCGACCTGCGCGAGCGGAGCCGGTTCCTCCGGGGAGGTCTCCGGCTCGGGAGCCGGTTCGGTCGTCGACGGGGTCGCCTCCTCGGGGGTGCTCGCAGCGACCGTCGTGGAGGGGGTCGTCGAGGCAGCCGCGGAGGTCGTCGTCGACGTCGCTCCGGAGTCGGCCTCCGGCCCGTCCGGGGAGCCTCCGCATCCTACGACGAACAGTGCCACACCCGCGACGACTGCGACCGGCCACATCCGAATTCTCACGCAACACCCTTCCCGACGACGTGCGGGTGTCACTCTATCGAGCGGCGTCAGTGGCCGGTCAGGCGCCGGTTCACCAGGCGATTCATCCATCCGGGCGACACCTGGGCGAGCGTGGCGAGCACGGTCGCCTGCCGGCCCACGGGCCGATGCACCCGTCCCGAGCGCCGCGTGGGACGAGTCGCGTCGAACACCGCGCGGGCGACGTCGTCGGCGCCGAGGTTCACGCCCAGGGAGCGTCGCGAGCCGATGTCCATCCCGTCGACCATGTTCGTGTCGACGAACAGCGGCCACAACGCCTGCACCTTGATGTCATGGCGGGCCCACTCGAGTTCGAGTGCTTCGGTCAGGCCGCGCACCGCGAACTTGGTGGCGCTGTAGGTGGCGAGCTCGGGCTGTCCGTAGAGCGCCGACGCCGAGCACATGTTCACGATGTGCGCGCCGGGGGTGTCGCGGAGATACGGGAAGGCCGCGTGGCAGCCGAGGACGACACCGGTGACGTTGACGTCGACGAGCTGCCGGTGCCGGCTCGCCGGGGTGTCCTCGAACGGCCCGGACGACAGCAGCCCGGCGTTGTTGACGAGGACGTCGAGCCGGCCGTCGGTGCAGAACTCCTCGAGTACGCGGGTCCACGCGGAGGTGTCGGTGACGTCGAGGGCACCGGTGGCGATCTGCCCCGCGGTGACCGAGGCGCCCTCCTCGGCGAGGCTCGCGAGCCCCGCGGTGTCGATGTCGAAGGCGCCGACGCGGTAACCGTGACGGGCGAAGAACAGAGCTGTGGAGCGGCCGATACCGGCGGCGGCTCCGGTGATCACCACGCTGGGAGCAGACATGGCATCACCCTAGTCACGGGCGGGAGCCGACGGCGCACAGCAGGGATAGGCTGGGATCGGAGGAGCTGTGAATCGTCGTATCGTTGCCACCGTCGCGTTCGTCACCGTGGGATATGTCGTCGTTCTCGCGTTGTGGATGCACCTGTTCCTGCCGATCTCCGAACCCGGCACCGAGGGCTTCCAGGTGGTCTTCCTCGTCTGCCTGTACGGCACCGTGCTCGGTCTGTCGATGGCGCTCGCGGGTCGCCGCTCGAAGGTCATGCGCCGTATCGAACGCGAAGGGTACGAGGGATGGGCGACCATCCGTTCCGCGACCCCGCTCGATCTGACCTCGACCGGTCAGCTGACCCGGCTCGATCTCGAGCTCACGGTGCCCGGCTCGGAGTCCTATCGCGGCACGGTCGTCTACGAGGTCGACCGTCGCAACCTGCAGCGCTACGCGCCCGGGGAGGTCGTGAGCATCTGGGTGGACCCGCTCGACCGCGACCGGATCGCCCTCTATCCCTGACTGTTCCGGCTCGTGAGAGCAAGGAGCCCTTCCACGAGCAACAGCTGGGCCACGGTGTAGGTGGCGAGCACGAACCCTTCCGCTGCCGCGCGCATCTTCTCGTCCTTCAGGAGGGTGCGGCGCACCACGATCGATCCGTCGGACAGCGTGAAGATCAGGCCGCCGAGACCGAGCCGACTACGCCTGTCGGCACCCGGCACGGCCAGCCCTGCGCGCACTCGCGCACCGGGTGCGAGGGCGGGGTCTCCGGCAAGGATCGCAGTGGTGGCGAGCAGGGCGCCGTATCCGGTCAGCGGCGCGGCCACCGAGCGGTTGCGGACGGCGAGCAGACCGGCCGCACCGGCCAGGGCACCGGCACGCTGCACCGCGACCGGCTTCGACACCCGCGCACCGCGCCGGACGAGGATGCTCGAGTAGGCGGTCTGCATGACACCGAAACAGGCTGCACCGCTCAGGATCCGGCGGTCCTCGTCGGAGCGGATCATGGCGATGTCACCGAGGGTGGCGGCTGCGAGACCTGCGACAAGCAGGGCGGTGTCGGCGCGATCGGTGTCGCGGGAGCGGCGCAGCACCCGCACGGCGAGCGCGGGTGCGATGAGCGGTTTGGCGATCTGCTGCAACTTCTCGTTCCCCGACACTCCCCCGACGACGGTGGCGGCCGACGCCGCCGCGAACACCGCGTGCTCGACGCCCCACCTCTTGCGACTGAACCAACCCATGCGCGCACAGTACCCGGCTGCATCGATCGTCCCGCAAGCTTCAGCAGCGGCGCGCACCGCCGGACGCCGTGGCGCGCAGGAAGGTCGGCGCCGGCAGGTCGCGCTGCACAGCGGCGTCGGCGACGGCCTTCCGCACCGAGTCCACGCGGTCGTCCTCGCACAGCGCGATCGCCGACCCGCCGAAACCGCCGCCCACCATCCGGGCGCCGAGTGCACCGGCAGCGACGGCCGCGTCGACTGCGGTGTCGAGTTCGAGGCAGCTGACCTCGAAATCGTCGCGCAACGAGCGGTGCGACGCATCGAGCAATGGTCCGAGATCCCGGATCCGCCCTGCCCGCAGCAACGCCGCAGCCTTCTGAACGCGGGCGATCTCGTCGATCACGTGCCGGGCGCGGCGACGTAGGACGGGATCGTCGATCAGGTCCGCCGACGAGGCGTCGCGCAAGCTCTCCACGCCGAGGAACCGGGTGGTGTCTTCGACCTCACGGCGACGCTGTCCGTACTGTCCGTCGGCGAGCTCGTGCCCGGTCCCGGTGTCGACGACCAGCACGGTCAGCCCGCGGGCTTCCGCGTCGAACGGGATGTGTTCGCTGCTGCCATCGGCGAAGTCGAGGAGCAGCGCGTGGCCCGGACGTGCGTGGAGGGCGATCCGCTGGTCGAGCCCACCGGTGGGGGCACCGGCGTAATCGTTCTCCGCGCGCACACACGCCGCGGCGAGTCGATCACGGCCGTCGTCGCCGAGGGGCAGCCCGCACAGGTCGGCGAGCGCCACCGCGACCGACGTCTCGAGCGCCGCGGACGACGAGAGTCCCGCTCCGACGGGCACGTCCGACGCGACCGCGATGTCCGCACCGGTCAATCCCGGCGGGTCGAGCGTCCAGATCACGCCGGCGACGTAGGCGGCCCAGCCGTCGACGTGCCGGTCGCGCAGATCCAGGTCGACGCCGTCGAAACCGGAACTGCGCACGCGCAGTACATGATCGGAGCGCCGACGCACCGCGACGACGGTGATCTGCGGGATCGCCATCGGCAGACACAGACCCCCGGCGTAGTCGACGTGCTCGCCGATGAGATTGACGCGCCCGGGGGCGCACCAGCAGCCCTCGGGTTCGGTGCCGAACTCGGTCGCGAACAGTGCGCGGGCGGTCTCTGCGAGCGTCATGGCGCCACCTCACGCAGGCGTTCGGCGATCCGTTCGGGGGTGGTGTCGCTGATCCACGCGCCCATCGCGGATTCGGACCCTGCGAGATATTTCAGCTTGTCCGGGGCCCGCCGCAACGAGAAGATCTGGCAGAACAGCCGCATGTCCCCGCGAGGTGCACCGACCGGCGCCTGGTGCCAGGCAGCGATGTAGGGGGCGCGGTCGACGCCGGGGAAGAACCGGTCGACGCGGCCGAGAAGGTCGCGCTGGACGGCGGCGAGTTCGTCGCGTTCGTGTTCGTCGAGGGCGGCGAGATCCGGGATGTCGCGGTGCGGGACGAGGTGCACCTCGACGGGCCAGCGTGCCGCGGCGGGGACATAGGCCGACCACGCGTCGCCGGAGACCACCAGTCGGGTGCCCGCGCGTCGTTCGGCGTCGAGGATGGCGCCCTGCAGCGACCTGCCGGTCCGCTGCCGATACTCACGGGCGCGGTCGAGCAGGGCGCGTGAGCGCGGTGGGACGAACGGGTAGGCGTAGATCTGCCCGTGTGGATGTTGCAGTGTCACACCGATTTCCACGCCGCGATTCTCGAAGCAGAAGACCTGCTCGACATCCGGTTGCTTCGACAGCGCGGCGGTGCGGGCGGCGAGCGCATCGATGACGGTGCGCGCCCGCGGCACGGAGAGGTCGGCGAATCGGGCGTCGTGGTCGGGGGTGAACGCGACGACCTCGCAGCGGCCGGTCGCCGGTCGCCGCGGCCACAGACCTTCGTCGTCGACGAGATCCTCACCGGCCGACGGCGCCCCGAGCGACGGAAAACGGTTCTCGAACACGACGACGTCGTAGTCGTCGGCCGGGATCTCGGTACACACGTCCGCCCTGCTCGGGCACAGCGGGCAGTCGACGGCCGACGGCAGGAAGGTACGGTCCATGCGGTGGGCCGCGAAGGTGACCCACTCCCCCGTCAGCGGGTCGCCGCGCATCTCGGAGGTCGCCGCGACCGGCGGCAGGTCGCGGCGGTCGCGGAGGTCGCGGGTCGCGGCACCGGAGACGAACGGCTCGGTGTCGTCGAAATAGATCAGTTCCCGGCCGTCCGCGAGATGCGTGACGGTCTGCCGGACCCGCGCCCCCACGCGGCTACTTGTCGTCCAGACCCAGGTCGGCGAGGCCGAGCAGGGAACGGTACTCGACGCCCTCGGCGGCGATGACCTCGTCGGCGCCGGTCGCGCGGTCGACGACGGTCGCGACACCCACGACGATCGCGCCGGCATCGCGCAGCGCCTTGACGGCGGTGAGCGGCGAGTTGCCGGTGGTGGTGGTGTCCTCGACGACGAGCACGCGCTTGCCGGTGACGTCCGGTCCCTCGATCTGCCGCTGCATGCCGTGGGCCTTGGCGGCCTTGCGGACGACGAAGGCGTCGATGGGCCGGCCGGGGGCGTGCATGACGGCGAGGGCGACGGGGTCGGCACCCATGGTCAGGCCTCCGACGGCGTCGAAGTCCCAGTCGGAGACGAGTTCGCGCAGGAGCGTGCCGATGAGCGGGCCGGCCTTGTGGTGCAAGGTCGCGCGGCGCAGGTCGACGTAATAGTCGGCTTCCTTACCGGACGACAGGGTCACGCGGCCGTGTACCACCGCCAGCTCGCGTACCAGTGCTGCCAGTTCGTCGCGGTCACTCATTGCGTCCTCACCCGTCGTTCGGCGGCGCGACGCCGGTGCGGTCGCGCTCGTGTCGGGGAACGAGCCTAGTCGCTGCGGGTCGCAGGTCAGGCAGCGACGGTGTCGGAGGTCGCCTCGGACTCCGACCGGACGTCGTTCTCGACAACCTCCGCATCGACGGTCTCGTGCCTGCGGGCCGGCTCGGATGCGGCGACGGGCGCGGGCGCCTCGAACAGCACGACAGGTCCGACGGCCGCGAGCTTCGCGAACAGCGAGGTGGGGAATCCGCCGACCGCGGTGTTCAGTGCGCCACCGAGGTCGTTGTGTACGCGGACGGCTCCGGCGATGCGCTGCTCGCGGGTCTGCAGTTCCCGGGCGACCCGGATGAACAGCCAGTGGTTGACCCCTCCGAGTCCACCGATCAGCTCGTGGAGCGTCGCCGACAGCGCGTTCTCCGCACCGGCGCGTTCGGTGAGACCCAGGCGCTGGTCGCGCACACCGATGGCGAGCGAGCGGGCGCCGACGACGGGCCGGATGCGCTCACGTTCTACACCGGCGCCGGCCGACGCCGCGATGAGCGCGGGCACGAGATCGTAGCGGTCGTCGAGTTCGTGGAGGAGCAGGCGCAGGCTCTCCCGGTGGCGTTGCTGCAACGTCCGAAGACGGCGCACGCCTGCACGCAACCACAGCACCACCGCAACCACGACAGCAACACAGAGCACCACAGCCACAGACGTCACGCGCAGAAATGTACCGAGCGCACGAATCGCGTCGAAGACTGCACCCGGCGTGTCCTGCGCGGTGTATCCGTACCGTGATCTGGCAACGCCCGCCGTCAGTTCGTCCGTGGCGATCGGGTGCTGTCGCGGCCGCAGCCGATCAGGTCCGGCCGCGACCGTTGCCGAAGGTGTTGGTCAGCTTCCGCACGAGGTTCTGCGGCACCAGTCGTCCCGCCGTGGCGAGCACCTTGTACTGCAGCCCCGGAATGCTGCGGACCTTGCCCTTGTCGAGGTCGGCGAGCGAAGTGCGCACCACCTCGTCGACGTCGAGCCACATCAGGTTCGGGGTGGACGACATGTCGATCCCGGCACGCTGATGGAACTCGGTGCGCACGAAGCCGGGGCACAGTGCCTGCACCCGCACGCCCGTGCCGGCGAGGCCACCGGCCAGCCCTTCGGTGAACGACACGACATAGGCCTTGCTGCCGGAGTAGGTGGAACCGCGACCGGGCAGCAGACCGGCCACGCTCGCGACGTTGACGATGTCGCCCCTGCCCGCCCCGATCATCGACGGGAGCGCGGCGCGGGTGAACGCGACGACCGAGGTGACGTTGACGTCGAGCTGCGCCTGCAGCAGGCCCGGATCGGCGGTCCAGAACTCGCCGGTCGTGCCGAAGCCGGCGTTGTTGACGAGCATCTCGACACCGCGACCGAGGCGTTCGACGACGAGATCGCGACCGTCGACGGCCGCCAGATCGGCGACGATGATCTCCGATGCCGCATCGAACTTCTGCTTCAGCTCGGCGGCGAGTTCGTCGAGGGCGGGACGGGTGCGGGCGACGAGCACGAGGTCGTAACCGCGACTCGCGAGGGTGCGGGCGAAACCCGCACCGATTCCCGAGGTGGGTCCGGTCACGAGCGCGACGGGGCGGACGGAAGTCATGGCCGCCACACTAACGACACGCGACGCGCGCGACCACCTCCCGAGGATCTACCTCAGTGACAATTCTCGGCGTTCCGCCGCAGTGACAATTCTCGGCGTTCCGCCGCAGTGACAATCCTCGGCGTTCCGCCGCAGTGACAATCCTCGGCGTTCCGCCGCAGTGACAATCCTCGGCGTTCCGCCGCAGTGACAATCCTCGGCGTTCCGCCTCAGTGACGGGCGGAGGGCCGGCCCGGATCCTGCGAACCCCGGTCCAGTTCCTCGGGTTCCACGACGGGCGGCAGCACGTGGAGGATGCCCGACAAACGCGCGACGGTCTCGATGGCCGAGTCCCATTCGCGTCCGGAGCTGCCGACGGGGATCGAGCCGAGCGTCCACTCGCCTTCGCTCCACAGCATCTGTACGTGGTCGGGGATGGACTCGGTGAACGCGACCATCCGCTGGTCGCACACGCGTCGCGCGATCTCGAGGTCGGTGGCGAAGACGATGCGCGGGCCGATCGAACCGAGCAGGTTCATGTCGGGGTCCTTCGGCGGCGGCGTCGACTTGAGCCGCAGATCGATGTCGACGTCGGAGCCGACCTTGCGCCGGACCGCGATGATCGTCGCGGTCTCCTCGATGTCGAACAGGACGAACTCCTCGCCGCGGCGAACCCCACGGACGATGTCGATCGCGCCGAGATATTCCTGCTTGGCGAGCGCCGCGCGGTGCCAGGTGGACGGCAGGTGGTCCTCGGCGGAGGTGTACTTGTAGCCCTGCGCTTTGGCCCAGATCTCCCGGATACGACCCGACTGTTCTCGCCGCGTCCGGTCGACGTAGAGCAGCGCGACCGCACCCAGCAGTGCGACCGCGGCCAGAGAGAACCACATGGCAGTCATCGTCGAGTCAGCCTAGCGGGTCAGCGGCCCGAACCACCGAAGGATGGGAGGGACGCGCTGACGACGGTCTCGGCGGTCATCCGTCCCTGCTCGACGGCACTGCCGGTCGCCACGGCGGTCGCTCCGACCTCGAGGCTGTCGGCGGTGTCGCCGGTCAGGGTGATGATCTCGGTGTCGGGGGTGAGGACGACGGTGACCGCCGAACCACCGATGACGCCGAGGGTGATGCTGCCGCCGTCGTTAGCGGTGATCGTGCCCACGACCGCGCCCGCGTCGCCCATGACCTCGCCGAGTCCGCCGGGGATCCGGTCGAGCGGCAGTCCCGGTGTGGTCGGTTCGGGTGCCGGCGGGAGAGTCGCCGTCGGCGGGGGCGCGACGGTGGCCGGGGCGCGATCCGACGCGACCCGCGAGGTGGAGTCGTCGGGCCGGCTGAGCAGGAACCCGATGGTGCCGCCGAGCGCGATGAGGACCACCGCGGCGAGCGTGATCAGTCCCCAGCGCGGGCCGCGCGGCTTCCCGGCATCCGTGCCGGGCGCCGGACCCGTGGGTGGCTGCCCGGGGATTCCGTGCCCCCGCGTTCCCGGTCCCGGGTTCATCGCCGTCTGCGGGTTACCGGGGTCGTATCCGGGGAGCACCTGTGTGGGCTGATAGCCGTGCGGGGGCGGGTAGCCCGGCTGAGGCGGATACGGCTGTTGCGACGGAGAACCCTGTTGCGACGGAGGACCCTGCGGGGAGGGATAGGCCTGGGTGGGCTGGTACTCGCTCCCCTGCGCGCCCCACTGCTCGTAGCGGGTGTACGCGACCGTCGGATTGGTGACCGGCCGCCCGTACGCCTCGGTCGCGTCGTCGGTGTGCAGCACGCGGGTCGCGTCGGGGTCCGTCCCGTTCGATGACTCGTCGAGCGCGTAGGCCCGTTCCTGCGGGGTGCGCGGATCCTGGGGATTCTTCATAGCGCCTTCCAGAGTAGGCGCGCGCGGCCCCGGCGGCTCCTGCCACCGAGGCCGCGCACGGGCGCCGTCAGGCGCTGATCACGAGGTGGTCGCCGTCCTCGCTGACGCCCACGTGGACGGTGTCTCCGTCCTTGATCTCACCGGCGAGCAGCTTCTTGGCGAGCTGGTCGCCGACCGCCTGCTGTATCAGGCGGCGCAACGGACGTGCACCGTACTGCGGGTCGTAGCCGCGCACCGCCAGCCAGAACCGCGCGGTGTTCGAGACGTCCAGTGTCAGTCGCCGCGCCGACATGCGGTCGGCGAACTGGTCGAGCTGGATGTCGACGATCTTCTCGAGCTGCTCCTCCGAGAGCGGGTCGAAGATCACGACGTCGTCGAGCCGGTTGATGAACTCCGGCTTGAACGCCGCCCGCACCGCCGCCATGATGTGCTCCCGATCGCCACCCGCACCGAGGTTCGATGTGAGGATCAGGATGGTGTTGCGGAAGTCGACCGTGCGGCCCTGGCCGTCGGTGAGACGACCGTCGTCGAGCACCTGCAGCAGCGTGTCGAAGACGTCCGGGTGTGCCTTCTCGACCTCGTCGAACAGCACCACCGTGTAGGGGCGACGCCGCACGGCCTCGGTCAGCTGACCGCCGGCCTCATAGCCGACGTAGCCCGGAGGCGCACCGACGAGGCGTGCCACCGAGTGCTTCTCGCTGTACTCGGACATGTCGATCCGCACCATGGCACGTTCGTCGTCGAACAGGAAGTCGGCGAGCGCCTTCGCCAGCTCCGTCTTGCCGACACCGGTCGGGCCGAGGAACAGGAAGGACCCCGTCGGACGGTTCGGGTCGGCGACACCGGCACGTGCACGACGCACCGCGTCGGAGACGGCCTGCACCGCGGCGTCCTGGCCGACGACCCGCTTGCGCAGTTCGTCCTCCATCCGCAGCAACTTGGAGGTCTCGCCCTCGAGCATGCGGCCGGCGGGGATGCCGGTCCATGCCGCGACGACGTCGGCGACGTCGTCCGGGCCGACCTCCTCCTTGAGCATCAGGTCGCCACCGGCGGTGGTACCCGACGCGGCGGCTGCCGCCTCGAGCTTCTTCTCCAGCTCGGGGATGCGGCCGTAGCGCAGCTCGGCGGCCTTGCCGAGGTCGCCGTCGCGTTCGGCGCGTTCTTCCTCACCGCGCAGGGATTCGAGCTGTTCCTTGATCTCCCGCACGGAGTCGATCGCGGTCTTCTCGTTCTGCCAGCGCGTGGTGAGCTGGTTGAGCTTCTCCCGCTCGTCGGCGAGTTCGGCGCGCAGCTTCTCGAGGCGCTCCTTCGAGGCCTCGTCGCTCTCCTTCTGCAACGCCATCTCCTCGATCTCGAGGCGACGGACGACGCGTTCGACGGTGTCGATCTCCTCGGGACGCGAGTCGATCTCCATCCGCAGGCGCGAGGCTGCCTCGTCGACGAGGTCGATCGCCTTGTCGGGTAGGAAGCGCGAGGTGATGTACCGGTCGGACAGCGTCGCCGCCGCGACGAGCGCGGAGTCGGTGATGCGCACGCCGTGGTGCACCTCGTAGCGCTCCTTGAGGCCGCGCAGGATGCCGACGGTGTCCTCGACACTCGGCTCCCCCACCAGGACCTGCTGGAAACGACGTTCGAGGGCCGCGTCCTTCTCGATGTACTTGCGGTACTCGTCGAGGGTCGTGGCACCGACCAGCCGCAGCTCACCGCGGGCGAGCATCGGCTTGATCATGTTGCCGGCGTCCATCGCCGACTCGCCGGTCGCGCCGGCGCCGACGATGGTGTGGAGCTCGTCGATGAAGGTGATGATCTGCCCGGCCGATTCCTTGATCTCGTCGAGCACGGCCTTGAGGCGTTCCTCGAACTCGCCGCGGTACTTCGCGCCCGCGACCATCGAGCCGAGGTCGAGCGAGATGACGGTCTTGCCGCGCAGCGACTCGGGCACGTCCCCGGCGACGATGCGCTGGGCGAGGCCCTCGACGATGGCGGTCTTACCGACGCCTGGCTCACCGATGAGGACCGGGTTGTTCTTGGTCCTGCGGGAGAGCACCTGGACGACACGGCGGATCTCGTTGTCGCGACCGATGACCGGGTCGAGCTTGCCTTCACGCGCCCGCGCCGTCAGATCGGTGGAGTACTTCTCCAGGGCCTGATAGCTGGCCTCGGGATCGGCGGAGGTCACGCGGCGGTTGCCGCGGACGGTCGTGAAGGCGTCGCGCAGGGCGGCCGGCGTTGCGCCGTGCCCGGCGAGGAGCTTCGCGACATCGGAGTCGCCACCGGCGAGGCCGACGAGGACGTGCTCGGTGGAGACGAATTCGTCGGTGAGTTCGGTGGCGAGTTTCTGTGCCGCGGTCATGGCCGCGATCGCCTCACGCCCGAGCTGCGGTGTGGTGGTCGCCCCGCTGGTCTGCGGAAGACGACGGACGAGGTCCTCGGCTTCCCTGCGCACCGCGGCCGGGTCGACGCCCACCGCTTCGAGCAGCGGGCCGGCGATGCCGTCGGTCTGGTCGAGCAGTGCCACGAGCAGGTGTGCCGGACGGATCTCCGGGTTGCCCGCAGCGGACGCCGACTGAAGTGCAGCGGTGAGTGCGGCCTGGGTCTTGGTCGTCGGATTGAACGAGTCCACTGCGCGCCCCTTTCTTTCTCGGTGCACCCCACGCGCAGGCGAGTGCCCCATGTCGATTCTGCAGCCGATTCCCTGCCTCGGGCAGGTCTCGGTGATGTCGAATTCTTCAACGGATCATAAGTTGAGTTTGTTCCACTCAACTTTCCTGAGTGTAGTGATTCTGCTCACAAACCGCTCGCAGGTTGTGACGGACCCGGCGGTCAGTGGCCGGGCGCCCTGCAACCGACTACAGTGGCGGCGTTCGCGCAGCACGGATACAGGGAGGATGGCGTGGAGGCTTTCGCCATCGCCCGGGTTCAGCTCAGCTTCGCGTCGATCATCGCCACCCCCACCGGAGCCGAACGGTTCGCGACGGCGTTCTACAACGCCATGTGGAGCGAGTCCACCGGCATCCGCTCACTGTTCCCCGCCGGCATGGAGTCGATGCGACAGCGGTTCGCGACCGCGGTCGGCTGGGTCGTCGCCCGCCTCCACGAACCGGGCACCGTCGACAGGTTCCTCGCCCAGCTCGCGCGCGACCACCGTAAGTACGGGGTCGAGCCGCTGCACTACCGCGTCGCGGGCAACGCACTGCTCGCCGCGGTCCGCGAATGCACTCCCCTGATCCTGTGGACGGCCGCGCTCGAACGCACCTGGGCCGAGGTCGTCGACCGAGTCGTCGAGACGATGGCGACCGCCGCGGCCACCGACGACCTGCCTGCCTCGTGGGGGGCCACCGTCGTCAGCCACGAACGCGTGCTCCCCGATCTGGCCATCATCCGGCTCGAGGCCGACAGCTCGATCCCCTACTACGCGGGCCAGTACATGAGCGTGCAGATCCCGCAGCGCCCGCACATGTGGCGGTACCTGTCGGCAGCGATCCCGCCGAATCCGTACGGGCAGATCGAATTCCACGTTCGACGGGTCTCCACCGGATGGGTGAGCCCCGCGCTCGTCGGCGAGACCGCGGTCGGCGACCGGTGGACGATCGGCCCACCGCTCGGTGGCCTGCACGTCGACCGCGAGAGCGGCCGGGACGTGCTGATGATCGCGTCCGGCACCGGTCTCGCACCCATGCGCGCCCAGATCATGGAGATGGCGATGCGCGGCGACAACCCGCGCGTCCACCTGTTCTACGGGGGCAAGTATCCGTGCGACCTGTACGACCTCGAGACCCTGTGGCAGATCGCCACGACCAACCCGTGGCTGACCATGGTGCCGGTGCTCGAGGAGAAGGAGAACCCTTGGTGGCACCCGGTTCCCGCGAAGGAACCGCCCACCGGCCTCAACCGGCCGATGTACGGCAAGCTCGGTAAGGTCGCCGGGCAGTTCGGCACGTGGGCCGACCGTCAGATCCAGATCGCCGGGTCGCCGTCGATGATCCGCACGACGCTGTACGCGCTGTCGGCGGCAGGCACCCCGCGTCAGAACATCAGCTTCGACCCGCTCTGATCTGCTTGCGCAGCTTCCGTGCTGCGAGAACGTTCCGCGTCAGCGAGATCGGGTTCGGTGGCACCCATCCCGCCTGCTTTGCCATTCCGAGGTCGTCGCGCACGGCCCAATGCTCGACGATCTTGCCGTCGGCCACCCGCATCCAATGGGCCTGACGCACCGTGAAACTCTTTCCCGTCGGCGCGAACACCTGATCGACGCGGCCCTGCTCGTCGTAGGTGGCGAAGGGTCCTTCGTGTCGCGCCGACATGACGGTGTCGAGGACGACGAGATCGTCCTGCTCCACGACGTTCTTCACCTCGAACTTCAGATCTGCGAAGGCGTCACGCAACCACAGTGCAGTCGCGAAGAAACCGTCGGGTCCATGGACTCTGGTGGGAGGCGGTTCACTCTTTGCTTCGCGATTGACCGCGTCCGCGGACAGCACCTCGCCGAAAACGCTGCGATCACCGTCGGCCATCATCATCAGAGCCCGCACGGCGAGAGATTTCTTCTCCTCGGATCCGAGTTCCGGGGTGGACGCCGGAGTGGAATGTTCGATCTTCACGGCACTTCTCCCGCCTGTGAAACGAGACGATCGACCCCCGGTTCGAGTATGAACCGGCCGGTCCAGAAGTCAACGCCGCAGGAGAAGGGAACGGTGGTTACATCCGCTGCGCCGCGACCGACCGCGCGAACTCCGGATGCGCCTGCGAGATGACGAGTTCCGAACCGTCCTCGGCCACGGACATTCCCAGAGAGGCCCGCTTCGGCTCGAGCACCCGCAAGGCGACGTAGATCGGGAGGAACGACAGACCGAAGACACCGAGCAGCGCCAGACCGTAGATCTCAGGAGCGCCCTGCACGAGCGCGAACACCAGCGCGAGAAAGATGACGCCGAGGACCGTGCAGGTCGCGGCGGCGGCGATCTGCCAGCGCGTGCGGACGGCGACGCAGCGAGCACACACGGGCCAGTCCACCGCGGCGACCTGCACCGTGTAGGCGGCCTCGAGCGCCGAACCGAACCGGTTCGATCCCTGGCGGGGCTCCGATGCGTCGGCCGCAACCGTCACCCGGACACGTCCGGTCTCGGGCTCTCCGTGGCGCGGGCAGATCGGGGGGATGGGATCGATCGGTCGCATCGAACCGTCTCCGAGCGTGCTCGTCACTCCCGAGCCCGGATATTCGACTGCCAACCGCACCTCGACCCGCTGGACGTCCCCGTTCACCATGCGAGGGAGTATGTCAGGCCGCACTCCCCGGTGAAAGCCGAGGATCTATCGGCCGCGTCGCCTCTCCGTCTCGGCCACGAAGTTCGGGTGGGCGTACGCGACAACGAGGGCCGACCCGTCGATCGGAGCCTCGAAACCCCACCAGCCCTGACGCATCTGTCTGACGAAGATCGCCGGGGTCGGAACGAGGAAGGTTCCGAACACGAGCAGCGACCACAGGGCCATGTACTCGCGGGCCCAGCCGAGGGCCGCCATCTGCACCGCGACGAGCAGGCAGACCAGTCCGCCCAGCATGCACAGCCACATCGCCCACCGTGTCAGCCGATCGATCCGGACGCACCGCGCACACATCGGTACATCGAACGCGATCACGTGTGGCTTGTGCTGCGCACGTGCACGCCACGTACTGGCCTTCGCCGCAGCTTCGGTACCGATGATGCGGATCTGCGTGCGACTGTGCCGGATCTTGCGATAGGTGGTGACCCAGGTGTGCACGCGCTCGACCTCCGGCACCCCGTGCACAGGACACAAGGGTGGAAGCTCATCCTTCACCGTCAGCTGGACGGGTTGGCCCCCAGTCGTGTCGGTATCGCATCGTCACGGTCCTGTGTCTCGAAATGCACATGCGCAAGACCATTTTTCGTGTTCCCCCCGGTTGTCACGTCGTGCACTGTAGCGGGCGTCGCAAACGCCGTTGCGATGGCCTACACTCTCGTCCGATCACGACTGGGGGATGTCTTGACACGATCGAACCTGTATGTGGACCCGGACGACCTGCGCGCCGCAACATATGATCTGCGCGATCTGGCCGACCAGGCGGATGGTGCACGCCGTTACGCCGTTACGCCGATCGCTGGCTGACGCCTCCTGAGACCGGGGGACTGATCTACTTCGATGTCGTCGAACGGGTGCACACGGCCCGTGCCCGGCTGACGGCTCTCTACGACGAGCTGGGTGTGGCGATCGACCGAGCGGCGACGGCGATGACCGAATCCGCACGGACATACGAGGACACCGAACTGGGCACTTCGGCACAGTTCGAGCGCACCGGTCCGGACATCGGCTGGTGAGCGCTCGTCCGGACGATGCGCTCGTCGAAACCACCGCGTCCGATCCCATACCGGACCTGCTCGAACGCACCCTGGGGATGTACTACCTCTCCCCGAGCTTCTACGTCGCCGAACCCTGCAAGTTCGTGGTGGGCACGGATCCGTGGGTGTACGCGGCCCAGCACTGCGGTGGCGACTGGGAGTCGGTGCTGCGCACGAGCGATGGCGTGAACAGGCTGGCCACCTTCCACCGTGCGTACGCGACGGCCGTAGACGACGTCCACGGCACGGTTGCCCCGTGGGACGGATCGGCGGGCGGGGCCGCCGGTCGTTATCTCACCGATCTGCAGAACGCCCTCGACGAACAAGCCCGGGCCGTTCACGGGATCTCTGAGCAATTGGAGAAGATCGCCGTGTCGATGTACGAACTGAACCAAGCATTCGCCGAAATCCTCTCGGTCATAACCGATGCAGCCATCAGGGTTCTGATCAGGATCGCGGCGACGAGTATCGCCGCCGCAACCGGTGTCGGAGTTCTGGGCTCGGCGGCCATTGCAGCGTCCTCCGTAGTGGACCTGGTGATCATCAGCGACCAGTGGAGGACGGCGATCGACGTCCACACCACAGTGTGGACGTCCATCCAGGGCCTCATCGGTGTGCTCACCGGAAATCTCGCGAAGATCGAGAACATCGAGATCCCCGGCCTCCCCGCAGTCTAGGCACCACGGTGCCGCACAGGAATCGAGAAGACATGGACGAATCCGAGATCGTCGTCGACGTCGCGCGCGGCGATACCACCCTGTCCCGCGAGATCGTCACGTCATTGCGGTCGATCGCCGATGCCACGGGCGACCCGGCCTTCGCGAAGCTCGTCGAGCAGGTGACGTCGGGTGAGCTGGGGGTGCGGGAACTCGCCGGTACAGAAGTGTTCTCGTCGATGCTCGACCGTCTGGTCGCCCCGGTCTTCGAGTCGCTGAAGGAGACGACCTTCGAGGACCTCGTCGAGGAGCGTCCCGACCCTCAAATGCAACGCGGATCACACTCCTCGCGATGATCCATCATCAGCCACACACAGAGGAACGGACATGAGCAGGATTCACGTGTGGCTCGCGATGATCGTCGTCATCGCGGGGATCGGGCTGACGGGCCCGACCGCGTCGGCCGCAACGCCCTATTGCGGCATCCACTGGGGTTCGCTGGACAAGGTGAACCCGACGATGGTCGCCTCACCGTTCACCGCCGTGCGGGCAGGACGGCACGAGTGCTTCGACCGGATCGTCGTCGATCTCGCCGGGCCGGCCGCGGGTTACCGCGTCGGCTACGTCCCCGCCGTCCACGAGGACGGATCGGGGTTCGAGGTCCCGCTGCGCGGAGGCGCCTACCTCCAGGTGGTCGTCCTCGCGCCCGCCTACTACGTACCGGCGAACCGGCGCGAGGTCGTCGACGTGAGCGGATACCGCACCCTGCAACAGGTGGCGTGGGCCAACAGTTTCGAAGGCCAGACCACCCTCGGTGTCGGGCTACGGGCCCGGCTGCCGTTCCGGGTGTTCACCCTCGACGGTCCCGGTAGCGGTTCACGGGTGGTGCTGGACGTCGCGCACCAGTGGTGAGGCAGGACAGCGGCATTCCGAATCCACGAGTCCTGGTGACAAACAGCCGGCCCCGGCAACCACGGCCGGTTGCCGGGACCGACCGCCACGCGAACGAGGTCAGCGATAGGACGCCCGCAGCGCCTTCTTGTCGAGCTTGCCCAGCGGCGTCAACGGCAGGGCGTCGAGGAAGTCGACCGATTTGGGGGCGTGCACCGAACCCTTTGCGGCACGCACCTTCTCGATCAGTTCCTCGACCGGCACCGACTGACCGTCGCGCAGCACGACACACGCCTTGACGGCCTCGCCCCACTTGGTATCCGGCACACCGACGACGGCCACGGACGCGACCGCCGGGTGCGACGAGATGACGTCCTCGATCTCGCGGGGGAAGACGTTGAAGCCGCCGGTGACGATCATGTCCTTCTTGCGGTCGACGATCGTCATGAAGCCGTTCTTGTCGGCGCGCGCGACGTCGCCGGTGTGCAGCCATCCGCCGCGCAGCGCCTCGGCGGTCTCCTCCGGCTTGTTCAGATAGCCCTTCATCACGAGCGGGCCGCGCACACAGATCTCGCCGAGTTCGCCCTGCGGCACCTCGTTCAGGTCGTCGTCGAGCAGGCGGACGTCGAGCCACGGCACGGGGCGGCCGCACGACGCGAGGCGGCTCGGATCGTCGGGGAGGTGTTCTTCCTTGCGCAGCACCGAGATGGTCATGCCGCATTCGGACTGGCCGTAGAACTGGAAGAAGACCGGGCCGAGCCGCTCGATCCCTTCGCGCAGGCGGGACGGCGACATCGCCGACGCACCGTAGAACAGGGTCTCGATGCTCGACAGGTCGCGGCTGTCGAAATCGGGATGGTCGAGCAGCATGTAGATCATCGTCGGCACGAGCATGGTCGCGTTGATGCGATGCTTCTCGATCGCTTCGAGCACGAGCGCAGGATCGAAGTGCGGTAGCACGTAGAGGCATCCGCCGCGCAGGAGCGTGGGGACGAAGAACGCCGCACCGGCGTGCGAGAGCGGGGTGCACACGAGGAAGCGCGGCTGCTCGGGCCACTGCCACTCGGCCATCTGGATCTGGTTCAGGGCCGCGCCCGAACGGAACGAGCCCATCACGCCCTTCGGCTTCCCGGTGGTGCCGCCGGTGTAGACGATGGAGGAGGTGTCCTCGATGTCGACGGGCGCGGACACGAGGCGCTGCTCGGTGAACTCCTCGGACAGGGCGAGAATGTCGGCGCCCACCGAGGACGGGCCGAGGGAGAACAGGTTCTTCAGGGTCGGCACCTGCTCGCGCAGCTCCGCTGCGCGTTCCTCGAAGTGGCGGGGATCGAAGATCAGGGTCTCGATCTCGGCGTCGGTCGAGATGTACAGGTGGTCGGAGAGCGAGCCCATCGGGTTCAAAGCCGTGGTGCGGCAGCCGGCGACCATCGTGGAGCCCATCGAGATGAGCACCTCGGGCCGGTTCTTGGACAGCATCGCGACCGCCGATCCCTGGCCGACCCCGACGGACGCGAGCGCCTGCTGGAACCGGCTGATGGCGGCGCGCATCTCGGCTCCGGTGAGGACGACGTCACCGAGGTGCAGGGCGGGCCGGTCGGCGCTGCGGTCGAGCGCGGTGATGAGGAGATCGGGCGTGAATGCGGGGCGGTAGAGGTCGGCGTACTCCTCGGGCATGGTCGTCCTTCCGGTGTGCTGTGACGGTCCGTTGTGTGACGTCACCGGTTGGCGTTCTCCGCTGTGGTGACCATCACCTGCCGTTCGTCACGATAACCGCCCGAGACCAAAACTGAAACACGTTCCACTCTGCCTTTTCGGCGACTTCTCGCCTAGAGTCTTGGGCACGTCACAGCACACCACCGGGGGATCACGCATGCAGTCGGCCACGCCGTCACCGAGCGAGACCGAAACGGCAGTCACCGCAACCGTCGTCGAACATCATCGGCTCCGGCACGACCTCGCCGTCGTGCGTCTCGAATGCGACGACGCGATCGTCGATTTCCGCCCCGGGCAGTACGTCGACGTGGCCGTGCCGCAGCGTCCCACGCTGCCGCGTCGCCTCTCCCCCGCGCTGCCACCGTCGCTGGACGGCAAGCTCGAGTTCCACGTGCGCACGGTCCCGGGTGGCTGGGTGAGCGGCGCGATCGTCGCCGACACCCAACCGGGCGACGTGTGGCAGATCGGCGCCGCCCGCGGCGGCGACCTCCACATCGACGACACCGGCCGCATCGTCATCATGGTGGCCGGCGGCACGGGCCTCGCGCCGCTGCGGTCGCTGATCCTCGACACGGCGCGTCACCCGGATCCGCCCCGCACCTTCCTGTTCACGGGCGCCCGCGACCCGCGCGACCTGTACGCCGCCGACATGCTCATGCTCCTGTCCGAGGCGCTGCCGTGGCTGACGGTGGTGCCGGTCGTGGAGACCCTCGAGATCCCCGACATCCCCGACCCCTGGTTCGATCGCATCGGCCCGCGCATCGACGAGTTCGGACCCGACCCCGACGAACTGCTCGAGGGCAGCGTCGACGAGGTCGTCACGTCCTACGGTGCGTTCGGCGACCACCAGGTGCTCGTGTGTGGCCCGGCGGCCATGGTGCGCACCACCGCTCAGCGGCTGATCGAGACCGGCACCCCGGTCGAGAACATCCGCTACGACCCGTACTGAGTGCGCCCGACGTCCGGCCGGCTCTTCAGCGATCGGCTGCGACGGTCACCCAGGCACGAGCGACGACGGATCCGGAAGGATCCGTGCCGATGAGCGCGACGTCCTCGACGTCCTCGTGATCGGTGCGGTAACGCTGCAACACGGTCACCGACCAGGTCGGTGATCCGGGACCCGCGGAATGTCCGTATAACCGCATCCGGAGTCGCCGCACATCGGCGAGGTCGAACCGTTCGACAACCGAATGCAGCAGTTCGTCGGCGAGCGGGACGGACGCACCGTGCTCACCGACCGGACGCGCCGATCCGGACACGTAGACCTCGGCGACCAACCGCCCGATCTCATCGACGTATCCGAGTGTCCGGTCGAGCCGACCGGACGCCTCGTCGCGGTTGTCGCGGGACCGGCAGGCCAGCGCCTCGGTGGTGGGTGGCGCGAAGAACACGATGTCCACTTCGTCCACCGGGCCGTCTTCGAGACGGGGCCCGGCTCCCCAGAGGGACAGCACGGTCGGGAGGGAACGGACGTCCCCGTTCGTGATCGTCACATGCCCTCCCTACCTTTCGGATCGTCCACTCAGGCGACCGGTGCGTCCGACGATGCTGCGTCGCGTGCCGCGATGTACCCGAAGACCAGGCCCTGCCCGATGGTGGCACCGGCACCGGGATAGCGGTGGCCGAACGCGTTGGCCGCGGTGTTGCCGATGGCGTAGAGACCGGCGATGGGGCTGCCGTCCTCGCGGAGGACCCGCGCCCGCTCGTCGGCGCGCACGCCACCGCACGTGCCGAGATCGCTCAGCGTCATCTTCACCGCGTAGAGCGGGCCGTGCGTGAGGGGTCGCAGGTTCGGGTTCGGCTGGACGGTCGGGTCACCGTAGTAGCGGTCGTAGGCACTGCCGCCACGTCCGAACTCGGAATCCGTTCCCGCCGCGGCGTCCTCGTTGAACCTTCCGAACGTCGCGGCGAAGGTGTCCACCGGCACACCCATCGACGCCGCGAGTTCCGCAGCGGTGGTGCCGCGGTGGGCGATGCCCGCCTCGTACCAGGCCTCCGGGAGCGGCCGGCGCGGGAACACCCCGGCCGCGAACACGTAGCTGTTGCGGTACTTCTGGTCGAAGACGATCCACATCGACTCGATCGGATCGCCGGCACGCTCGCGTTCGAGCACCAGCTGTCCGAACGACATGTAGTCGGACGACTCGTTCGTGAACCGGCGTCCCGTCTGGTCGACGATGAACGAGCCGGGCAGCGAACGCTCGGCGAGCATGACCATCGGCGGCTTGCCCGGACGGGTCGGCGCGACGGCGGGGAACCACCATGCCTGATCCATGAGGGCGAGATCGGCACCGACCTCCTGGGCCGCCTTGATCGCGTCGCCGGTGTTGGTCTCCGCCCCGAGGCTCTCGTGGTCGAGCAGACGCTCGGACTGGAACTTGCGCCGCATCTCCATGTCGTGGTCGAACCCACCCGCGGCAAGCACCACCCCGCGACGAGCGGTCACCGTCACCTCACGTCCGTTCTGCGCTACGACGGCACCGGTGACACGATCCCCGTCGGTGAGCAGACGCACCAGCGACGTCTCGGTCCACACCGGCACACCGGCCTTCAGCACACCCGCGAACAGGCCGGCGGCGATCGCTTGCCCACCGGCGACGTATTCACGCTTGACGGCGAGACCGGCGACCCCCTGTGCGAGCCGCTTGAAGATACGCGGAAAACCCTTGTGCGGCACGCGCAACATGAGGTTCATCCACTTGTAGTCGGCACCGGTGGTAGGCATCGGCAGGCTCGCCTCCATGAGGCCGGGACGCAGTCGACCCCGCTCCTCACCGAGGACCGACAGGTCCATGGGCAGGCACTCGCAGCTGCGGCCGACCGCCGAACCACCCGCCAGTTCGGGGTGATAGTCGGAGTAGCCCTCAGCCCAGAACAGCTTCATGGGGGTGGTGCGCTGGAGCATCTCGACGGTGGCGACACCGTTGTCGACGAAGGCCTCGCCCCGTTCGACCGGCGCCGTGCCGTCGACGACCGTCCGCACGTAGGTGTGGCCGCGCTCGACGGTGTCGCCGCTTCCCGCCGCGGTGAGTACCGGATTGGCCGGCACCCAGAACGCACCGCCGGAACGGGCGGTCGATCCGCCGACGTAGGCCGACTTCTCCACGAGGAGGGCGGACAGTCCTGCCTCGTGCCCGGTGAGTGCGGCGGCCATGCCGGTACCGGACCCGATCACGAGCAGGTCGACGGTGGTGTCCTGGGCGGGTGCCACGGGCGGTACGGATGTCGGCGCCATCGACAGTCTCCTTCTCGTCGTTGTCTGCGGGACGCTAGGACAGTTGCTCAGGACGCGAAGCCGCTCGTCCCGGTCACCGGGAGATCCGGCCCGTCGACCAGGGCGCGCACCATCTTCCACACCTCCTGCCGCGCCGGCTCGCTGAGCGACAACGCGGGGAAGGTCAGGAATCCGTGGAACAGGCCGTCGAATCTGCGGTGCTGCACGGACACCCCGGCCGCGGCGAGACGGTCGGCGTAGTCGTCGCCGGACGAACACGGCGGATCGAGTTCGGCGGTGGCGACGACCGCCGAGGGCAGCCCGGCGAGCGACTCGGCGCGGGTGGGGATCGCGACGGTCACGGCGAGGTTTCCACCGGCACTGTCGCCGGCAAGCACGATGCGCGCCGGGTCTCCCCCGTACGACGCGACGGTCGCGGCCGTCCATTCGAGCGCGGGGTACAGGTCGTCGTGCGCGGCCGGGGCAGGGTGTTCGGGGGCGAGGCGGTAATCGACGGACACGACGACGGCCCCGACAGCCTCCGCCATCGACCGGCAGAACTCGTCGTGACTGTCGAGATCGCAGAAGACGAACCCTCCACCGTGCGCGAACACGACGAGATCGTGTACCTCACTGGTCGTGTATCGGCGAGCGGGACCGGACGTGCTCCGCGAGCCCGTCCGAGCGCACACTCCTGACGGACCGATCGACGAAGGAGAGCGTATGACCGACGGATCGAACCGCATGCCGGCAGTACGCATCGGGATCACCAGCCCGGTCGTCACCCGGGTCCCCGGGGCCTCCGGCGACTGGGAGGCCGGCGCGGGCATCGAGGAACTGTCGCAGATCGCGGTCACCGCGGATCGGTCGGGATTCCACCACCTCACCTGCAGTGAACACGTCGCCGTACCGGCGCCCGTGGCCGCGACGCGCGGTGGGACGTACTGGGATCCGCTGGCGACCCTCGGCTTCCTGGCAGCGCGCACCGACCGGATCCGACTGGTCACCCAGGTTCTCGTCCTCGGCTACCACCATCCTCTGGAGATCGCGAAGCGCTACGGCACGCTCGACACGGTCAGCGGTGGACGCCTGACCCTCGGTCTCGGCGTCGGTTCGCTCGAGGAGGAGTTCGCGTTGCTCGAAGCCCCCTTCACTGATCGCGGCGCACGCGCCGACGATGCTCTCGCCGCCCTGCGCGCATCTCTATCGACACGCGAACCCTCCTATCACGGAGAGTATTTCGAGTACTCGGGGGTGGTGGTCGATCCCTGCGCCGTGCAGCCGCGAGTTCCGTTATGGATCGGCGGCCGCACCCCGCGTTCGCTGCGACGCGCGTGCGAGTTCGGGGACGGCTGGGTACCTTTCGGGCTCCCCTTCGACGACGTGAAAACGATGCTCGCGAAGAGGCAGCCGCCGCCCGGCTTCGAGGTCGTGCTGTCGGTGACGCGGCTCGACCCGCTCGGTGACCCCGACGCGACGCGCAGACGACTCGGCCGCGCGATCGCAGCGGGCGCGACGATCGTCGGTGCCGGTGTGGACGCCGGATCCGCCGACCATTACTGCGACCAGCTCGTCGCCCTCGCCGACCTGTTCGGCAGGGAATTCGGCGATCTCGGGGTGGGGTGAGGTCGGCATCTCCCGCTGGCCGGGAGAACGGCGATGCGGTGCGCCAGCGGGTCGCTAGCCAGCGTCGACGCGACACCTTTCGTCCCGCACCACACAGGAGCGACCGTGACCGTTTCCGACACCGACGCCCGCACTCAGCGCATCCGCACCACAGTGCACGCCTATCTCGATGCTGTGGCCGCAGGCGTGGCCGCCGACATCGCCGCCCTCTACGCCGACGACGCCACCCTCGAGGATCCTGCCGGAAGCGAGCCTCGCGTGGGCCGGGCAGCGATCGCCGAGTTCTACAAGGGTGTCGAGGCCACCGAGAACACCACCGAGTTGCTCACGCTCCGGATCGCCGGGTCGACCGCGGCCTTCCACTTCCGTGTGGTCACGAAGGCGGGCGAGCAGACCTACGAGATCGAGCCCATCGACGTCATGACGTTCGACGACGAGGGACGCATCACCAGCATGCGGGCGGTCTGGGCTCCCAGCGACATGCGTGTTCGCTGACCGGTCGGCGGGACAGGGTTCGCACACTGTGTCGTCGGTGACGGACACTGGAACGAACGCCGATCGATTGGAGTTTCGATGACAGCGGAACACGCGGTACTGGATCCCCGACGGATCCGCGACGTGATGGGCAACTTCTGCACGGGTGTCACGGTGATCACCGCGCTCGACGGCGACGAACCGCTGGGATTCGCCTGTCAGTCGTTCGTGTCGGTCTCGCTGGACCCGCCGCTCATCTCGTTCTGTCCCGCCCGCACGTCGACGACCTGGCCGAAGATCCGGGAGGTCGGCAACCTGGCCGTCAACGTCCTGTCCGAGAGCCAGCGCACCCTGTGCGGTGCGTTCGCGGTGAGCGGCGGCAACAAGTTCCGCGGGGTGCGCTGGGAGCCGGGCGACAACGGCGCTCCGGCGATCGAGGGAGCCCTGGCGCGGGTCGAGGCAACCGTGGAGACCGAGTACGAGGCCGGCGACCACACGATCGTGCTGGCACGGGTCACGGGGCTGACGTCGCTGCACTCCCGCGGTCCGCTCCTGTTCTTCCAGGGCACCTACGGCGGTTTCGAACGGCGGTGACGCCGAACGACAGGTGAGGGAATAGACGGTCACCGGTCGAGGTTGCTCCGAAGGTGTGCCCGGCGGCCGATACCGGGCCCCGACGCGAAGGATTACCGGTGACCGTTCCCCTCTCCATCCTCGACCTCGCACACATCGGCAAGGGCGAGACCGCCCGTGAGAGCTTCGACGCCAGCGTGAAGATGGCCCAGCTCGCCGAGCAGTGGGGTTACCGGCGCATCTGGTACGCCGAACACCACAACATGCCGACGATCGCCTCGTCGGCGACGAGCGTGCTCATCGCGCACGTCGCCGCGCACACCTCGTCGATCCGTCTCGGCGCCGGCGGCATCATGCTGCCGAACCACTCGCCGCTGACCATCGCCGAACAGTTCGGAACTCTCGCCACGCTGCATCCCGGCCGCATCGACCTCGGTCTCGGCCGCGCCCCCGGCAGCGACCAGAAGACCATGCGGGCGCTGCGCCGCGACCCGACGTCGGCCGACAGTTTTCCGCAGGACGTCCTCGAACTGCAGGCCTACCTGAAGGGTGAGTCGCGGATCCCTGGAGTCGACGCGATCCCCGGTAAGGGCACCGATGTGCCGCTGTACATCCTGGGCTCGTCGCTGTTCGGCGCGAAACTCGCTGCTCTGCTCGGTCTTCCGTACGCCTTCGCGTCGCACTTCGCGCCGCAGGCCCTCGAGGACGCGGTGCGGCTGTACCGCCGCGAGTTCCAGCCCTCCCCCGACCACTCGGAGCCGTACGTCATCGCGGGTGTCGGTGTGATCGCCGCCGATACCGCCGAGGAGGCGCAGTCGCTGTTCGAGGCGACCAAGCGGGCGCGGGTCGTCCAGATGGTCGGACGCGGGCGCACGTTCAGCGAGGAGGAGATCGACATGCTGCTCGACTCCCCCGCCGGCATGCAGGTGCTCGAGATGCTTCGGTACACCGCCGTGGGTACGCCGCAGGAGGTGCGCGACTACCTCGACCGGTTCACCGAGCGCGCGCAGGCCGACGAGCTGATCGTCGTGTCGTCGGCTCCCGGACGCGACGCGTGGCTGCGTTCGCTGGAGCTTGTTGCGCAGGTCAGCGACCTCGTCCCGGCCTGATCGCCGAAGAGCGACGGATCGGGCTACCGACGGGTACACTTCAGCGGCCGGCCAGGCACGGCTGAGAACCACGAGTCGTCAACCGCCAGGAGCACGATGAAGTACCGTACCCGCGCTGTCGCAGCGGCAGTTCTGACCGCTGCAGCGGCGATCACCGCACCCGCCACTGCGGCCGCCGATTCCCTGCCCACCGACGGGCCCACCATCACGCTGACGATCCGCAACGACACCGATGCGCCGATGGTGCTCACGTCGACCGAGAACCCTTACGGAACATGGGTGGACGAGCCGGCCACCGTGGTGCCGGCCCGCTCCACCGAGACGGTCTCGGCGAGCAGCGCCGACCGGCGCGGGTTCGGCATCCAGATCGACTACACGATGCCCGGCGACGCGACCGTGGCGCTCATGGCCAACAATTACGGCACGGGCGTCGCGAACGGCGACGGCACCCACATCGGCGGTGCCAACCGGCACGGCTTCGAGGTCGCGACCACTGTGGAGGACGGATATCCGTTCATGACAGCGGACTTCGCCGTCACCCGACCCTGAGACGACGGACCGGGCCCGGAGGATACCTGCGTATCCTCCGGGCCCGGTTCGTATGTGCGTCGGCGTCCCGCCTCTGTGGGTCAGCGTCCCGCAGCGTCCATCACGGACAGGTGCGCGAACAGTGCGCTCGCGCCGATCGGATTGCCGCCGCCGGGGTAGACGGTGCCGCTCGGTGCGGCCATCGTGTTGCCCGCCGCGTACAGGCCGAGGATCGGAGCACCCTCGCTGTCGAGCACCCGCCCGACGGTGTCGGTCCGCAGACCGCCCTTGGTGCCGAGGTCGGAGATGCCGAACTGTGCTGCGTGGAAGGGGCCCTGTTCGATCGGGACCAGCGCGGACCCACCGCCGGTGAAGGCGAGATCGTAGGGTTCGTCCCCGCGGCCGAAGTCCTCGTCGACTCCCTTCGCGGCCAGGTCGTTCCACCGCGCGACGGTCGCCTTCAGGGATTCGGCTGGCACACCGATCTGCTCGGCGAGTTCCTCGAGGGTGTCGGCGGTCTTCCACAGTCCCGCGTCGACGTACTTCTCGGTTTCGACGAGCGGCACATTCGTCGCCCCGACCGGTGGGACCTCACCGTTCCGGTCGTCGTAGATCATCCAGAACGGCAACGTCATCTCGCCGCGCTCCATGCGGGCGATGACGTCGCGGCCCAGACGGTCGTAGGGTGCGTACTCGTTGGTGAACCGCGCACCGTCCTGGTCGACGAAGATGCCGCCCGTGAAGCACAGCGCGAACGCCGAACGTCCGTCCGGGTGGGTCAGTGCCGGCGACCACCAGGCCTGATCCATCAGGTCGACGTCGGCGCCGACGGCGATGCCCGCCTCGTGGGCCTTGCCGAGATTCGACCACGGGCCCATCGAGTCCCGCGCGGCGCCGGGCACCCCGTACTTGCTGCGCATCTCGTCGTTCCGATCGAAGCCACCGGCGGCGAGGACGACACCCTTGCGCGCGCGGATCGCCCGTCGCTCGCCGTCGTTCCCGACGACCGCGCCCACGACCACACCGTCCTCGACGATCAGTTCTTCGAGCGGGGTGTTCCGGTACAGCTCCACGTTCGGGTACTTGCGCAGGGCGATGAGGAATCGTCCGACGAGCGCGCGACCTCCGATGAGCATGTCGGGCAGGGGTTCGCCGTTGCGTTCGCGGCCGAGCGGGCCGCGGATCGACTCGTTGAGCTCGGGATCGGCGGCGATGGGCAGCGGCGACGGGACGATGTGACGTCCCTGGGCACGGGCCTTGGGCGCCTTGCCGAAGTAGTCGGGCCACGGGTAGACCATGAATTCGAGATCGTCGTCGGACTCGAGGTAGTCGATCAGCGGGGCGCCGCCGCGGACATACGCCTCCTGCAGTTCGCGCGGGGTGCGGTCGCCGACGATCGCGTGGTAGTAGGTCAGCGCGTCCTCGAGGGTGTCGTCGTCACCGGCACGCTGCAGGACCGCGTTGGTGGGGAACCAGACGCCGCCGCCCCCGGAGTACGCCGTGGTGCCGCCGAAGTACTCGGATGCCTCGACGAGGATCACCGACAGTCCTTCGCGCGCAGCGGTGTACGCACCGCAGCACCCTCCGGCTCCCGACCCCACCACGAGGACGTCGCATTCTTCCGCCCACTCCGCCATGACTGTTGCCTTCCGTCGACCGTTCGTGTGGAACACGCCACACTAGGCAGACGTCGAGGCTCCACAGGGCGATCGTCTCGCTGGGCGGGAGATTTTCGTTCTCGACCGATCCGGCGGATCAGTCGCGCTCGACCGCGGTGCGGTCAGTCGCGCCTGTTGCGCGGCTTCCACACGACGAGGGCGTTGCTGCGCGGAATGGGCACCAGATCGCCGCGTGTCGAACGCAACTGGGCGACCTCGGCGTTGAGTTCGGCGACGCGCTGCTGCAGTGCCTCGACCTGGTTGGTCAGCTCTATGATCCGTTTGATCCCGGCGAGGTTGACACCTTCGTCCTGGGAGAGGCGCTGCACTTCGCGCAGCAGTTCGACGTCGCGCGGCGAGTACCGGCGGCCGCCGCCGCTGGTGCGGTGCGGGGTGACGAGTCCGAGCCGGTCGTAGTTACGCAGCGTCTGCGCATGCATCCCGGCGAGTTCTGCTGCCACCGAGATGACGTAGACGCGCGCATCGGGATCCGGTGACAGATTCCGTGGCATTCTCGTCTCGCTCATCACGCACCTGCCCATCCCTCTCGAGGATCGAAACCGCTTGCCTCTTCTGCACGAAGATAGTTGTGCAGCGCTTCCGTCGCCTTCTCGTCGAGATTCTGCGGGATCGCGACCTTCACCGTGACGAGAAGGTCACCGGCGCCGCCCCCGCGCTTGGGGACGCCGCGTCCGCGGACCCGCAGGACCCGGCCGTCGGCCGTTCCCGGCGGAATCTTCAGCCCGACGCGGCCGTCGAGGGTCGGCACCGAGACGGTGCCGCCGAGGACGAGTTCGCCGTAGCTGACGGGCAGCACGAGGGTCAGATCGTCGCCCTCACGCCCGAACACGCGGTCGGGACGGACGTGCACCGTCACGAACAGGTCGCCGGACGGGGCGCCGCGCAGACCGGCCTCGCCCTGACCGGCGAGGCGGATGCGCGAACCGTCCTTGATGCCTGCGGGAACCCGCACGGTGATGGTGCGGGTGCGGTTCTGCACGCCGGTACCGCGGCAGTCGCTGCAGGGGTTGTCGATGATCGATCCGCTGCCCCGGCAGTCGTCGCACGGTTCCGAGAATCCGAAGGCGCCCTGGTTACGGGAGACCACACCACTTCCGTTGCAGTTCGGACAGACCCGCGGACTCGTTCCCGGCTGGGCACCGCTGCCGTGGCAGGTGGTGCACGGCGCCGGGCTGGTCATCCGCAGGGGAACCGTGACGCCCTGGACGGCATCGCGGAAGTCGAGCGTCGTCTCGGTCTCGACATCGGATCCGCGGCGTGGACGTGAACGGCCGGCGGTGGAAGCAGTGCCGCCACCGGCGCGGTTGAACAGGCCACCGAAGAGGTCGCCGAGCCCACCGTCGCCGCCACCGCCGAACAGGTCGCCGATGTCGAAGGTCGCTCCGGTACCACCGGAGAATCCGCCGGCCCCGGGACGGAAGCCACCCGGCATGCCGCCGGAGGCGAACAGGCGCCGGGTCTCGTCGTATTCCTTGCGCTTGGCGGGATCCGACAGGACGGCGTTGGCCTCGCTGACGGCCTTGAAGCGTTCCTCGGCCTTGGCGTCACCGGGGTTGGCGTCGGGATGCAGGCCCCGCGCCAGTTTCCGGTAGGCCTTCTTGATCTCGTCCTGCGTTGCGTCGGGGGAGACGCCCAGGTCCTTGTAGAAATCCTTCTCGATCCACTCCCGCTGGCTCACCGGGCGTCTCCTCCTCTCGCGTATTCTTGTTCTTACTCTGTGCCCGGCTCCGCCGACCGCGCGTCACCCGGCGTGTCCGCCGGATCGCCGTCGGTGACCGTCACCATCGCGTGCCGCAGGATGCGGTCGCCGAAGCGGTAACCCTTGCGGAGCACCGTCCCGAGCACTGGGTGGTGACCGTCGCCTTCCATCTGGACGGCCTCGTGCAACTCGGGATCGAAGGCGTCGCCTTCCTCACCGAACGCGACGAGTCCGACACTGTCGAACACACCGGTCAGCTTGCCGGACAGTGCCTTCAGCGGACCCGTCTCCAAGTCGCCGTGGGCGCGCGCCCGGTCGAGGTCGTCGAGGACGTCGAGGAACTTCACCGCGACGGAGGCCTTGGCCTCCTCCGCGATCGCCGTGCGCTGCGCCTCGGCGCGGCGACGGTAGTTCGCGTACTCCGCGCTCACGCGTTGCAGGTCGGCGGTGCGCTCGGCGAGTTCCTTCGCCTCCTGCGACTGTCCTTCGGTCCGCTCGGCCTTCTCGGCGTCGCCCTCCGCAGGAACCGACTCGATCACCTCGCCCTCCTCGGCTCGCGGCTCCTCGGCGGGGTCGCGCACCTCGAAGGTCTCAGGGTCGATCCGTCGCTTGTCGGTGACGGTCACCGGTTCCTGCTCGGGCTTGTCGGCACTCACTTCTTCTCCGAATCGTTCGGCTCGTCGACGACCTCGGCGTCGACGACGTCGTCGGCACCTGCGGCCGCGCCGTCACCGGCAGCGGCACCCTCGGCGCCCTGCGCCTCGTAGATGGCCTGGCCGAGGGCCTGCGACTCGGTCGCGAGCTTCTCGACGGCGGCCTTGACCGCGTTGATGTCGGAGCCGGCGAGGGCGTCGTTGGCTTCCTTGATCGCAGCCTCGACCTTCTCCTTGACGTCGGCCGGGACCTTGTCCTCGTTCTCCTTGATGAACTTCTCGGTCTGGTGCACGAGCGACTCGGCCTGGTTGCGGACCTCGGCCTCCTCGCGACGCTTGCGGTCCTCCTCGGCGTGCGCCTCGGCGTCCTTGACCATCCGGTCGATCTCCTCCTGGGACAGGCCGGAGCCTTCCTGGATCTTGATCGTGTTCTCCTTGCCGGTGCCCTTGTCGCGGGCGGTGACGTGGACGATGCCGTTGGCGTCGATGTCGAAGGTCACCTCGATCTGCGGGACGCCACGCGGAGCCGGCGCGATGCCGCCGAGCTCGAACGAGCCGAGCAGCTTGTTGTGCGCCGCGATCTCACGCTCGCCCTGGAAGACCTGGATCTGCACCGACGGCTGGTTGTCGTCGGCGGTGGTGAAGGTCTCCGACCGCTTGGTGGGGATCGTGGTGTTGCGCTCGATGAGCTTGGTCATCACGCCGCCCTTGGTCTCGATACCCAGCGACAGCGGGGTGACGTCGAGCAGCAGCACGTCCTTGACCTCGCCCTTGAGGACGCCGGCCTGCAGGGCTGCACCCACGGCGACGACCTCGTCGGGGTTCACGCCCTTGTTGGGCTCGCGGCCACCGGTGAGCTCGCGCACCAGGTCGGTGACGGCGGGCATACGGGTCGAGCCGCCGACCAGCACGACGTGGTCGATGTCGCCGACGGAAATGCCGGCGTCCTTGACGACCTGCTGGAAGGGAGCGCGGGTGCGCTCGAGGAGGTCGCCGGTGATCTTCTGGAACTCCGAGCGGGTGAGCTGCTCGTCGAGGAACAGCGGGTTCTTGTCCGCGTCGACGGTGATGTACGGCAGGTTGATCGAGGTCGACTGCGAGGACGACAGCTCGATCTTGGCCTTCTCGGCAGCCTCACGCAGACGCTGCATGGCCATCTTGTCCTTGGTCAGGTCGACGCCGTGCTGTGCCTTGAACTTGTCGACGAGCCAGTTGACGATGCGCTCGTCCCAGTCGTCGCCACCGAGGTGGTTGTCGCCGGAGGTCGCGCGGACCTCGACGACGCCGTCGCCGATCTCGAGGAGGGAGACGTCGAAGGTGCCGCCACCGAGGTCGAAGACCAGGATGGTCTGCTCCTTCTCGCCCTTGTCGAGACCGTAGGCGAGGGCAGCCGCGGTGGGCTCGTTGACGATGCGCAGGACGTTGAGACCGGCGATGGTGCCGGCTTCCTTCGTGGCCTGACGCTGGGCGTCGTTGAAGTACGCCGGGACGGTGATGACCGCGTCGGTGATGTCCTCACCGAGGTAGGCCTCCGCGTCGCGCTTGAGCTTCATCAGCGTGCGGGCGCTGATCTCCTGCGGCGTGTACTTCTTGCCGTCGATGGCCACGGTCCAGTCCGTGCCGATGTGGCGCTTGACCGAACGGATGGTGCGGTCGACGTTGGTGACCGCCTGGTTCTTGGCGGGCTGACCCACCAGAACCTCACCGTTCTTCGCGAATGCGACGACGGACGGGGTGGTGCGGGACCCCTCGGCGTTGGCGACCACAACGGGCTCGCCGCCTTCCAGAACGGAAACGACCGAGTTGGTGGTTCCGAGGTCGATGCCGACCGCACGAGCCATAATTTTCCTCCAATGTTCCTGCCGCGACGCGTGCGCGCCGCGAAAACGTTCCATGCCCGACCTGAGCCCGTTCGGCTCAGGTGAGCGCGGTCGACTCAAGCCTGCACCCGAGCAGTCCACGCCGTCAAGTGAAGTTGAGTCTTATGCGCTCAAGTTGTCTGACTCATCCAACGGCAGGTCGTGGACTTTTGTTCCGAGGGTGGCGCACATCACTTCGATCGGTCGCATCTGCTCGATTCGAGGACCGATACCCGATGTCGACAAGGCGCCACTGTCCGCACCGGTGCGCAAGGACGGGTTGTCCACAGGGACCCCGTCGATCCACAGGTGGTCGGGTCGAGGGCTTCGATGCTCCGGGTCCGTCGTCGCCGTACACGACCCTCACTGCATGGACGAACCGAACTTCCTTCTGCGCTCCGACCTGCTGGCCGGCGGGACGACCTCGGACGAGATCCGTCAGGCTGTCCGTGTGGGACGACTGCGGAACGTCACGCGCGGTGTGTACGTCGACGGTGGCGCGGACCTCGACCCGCTCACCCTGCACCATGCGCGCGTACTGGCGCGACAAGGACGGATCACCCCGGACGCCGTCGTCAGCCATGTCTCCGCTGCGGTGCTGCACGGCCTTCCTCTCTGGGACGTCGACCTCTCCCCGGTGCACATCAGCCGCGAACGGCCGTCGAGCGGACGCCGCACCCCGACCCTCCATGTACACAGGTGCACCTATCAACCCGACGAGGTCTGCGTCGTCGCGGGTCTGCGCACCACGACCGTCGCGCGGACGGTTGTCGACCTGGCACGAACACTGTCGGTGGACTCGGCAGTCATCGCCGGCGACGCGGCGCTGCGGGCGCATCCCCATATCGCGCCCCTGCTCCTCGATGCGCTGGCATCGTCCGGCATGCGGCACGGGATCGCCGCTGCCCGGCGGACCGTTGCTTTCCTCGACGGTCGCAGCGAAAGTCCCGGCGAGTCGCTCAGCCGACTACGGATCCGGTCGGCGGGGTTACCGGCGCCGAAGCTGCAGCACGAGCTGCGGACCCCTTCCGGAGCATTCGTCGCTCGTCCCGACTTCCTCTGGGAGGACGAAGGCGTGGTCGGGGAATTCGACGGAAGGAGCAAGTACGGCTCGGACGAGCCCGGCGCGACGGCCGAGACCGTCCATCGCGAGAAGCTGCGGGAGGATGCGATCCGGGCTCTGGGCTTCGAGGTCGTGCGATGGACGTGGGCGGATCTGTTCCGCTTCGAGGCCGTCCACGCCCGCCTGGTTCGCGCCGCCGGCAGAGCCCGTCGACGTTGATTGCACGATTCGGGGACGGATGCTCGATGACGACATCGAGCATCCGTCCCTGTGCTTACGTAGATCGCGCCTCGTTCGCCTTCGTGATGAACTCGATGTGTTCGCGACTCGGCCCGCAGAACTCCTGCTCGATCTGCTGCGCGTTGTCCTCGTGCATGCGGTAGAGGCTGTCGCGTAGGCCCTCGTCGCCGCCGTGGAACTGCTCGAGCAGATCCATCCATTGCCGTGCCATCTCCTGGGCCTCCGAACAGGCCGGATCCATCCCCGAACTCAGCGCAGCGTCGACACGCGGGATGAGTTCCTGCCACGACGTCTCTGCCGCCGTGATGACGTCGTCGCCCAGCATCGCGCGTCGTTCCGCGAGGTCTGCGATCTGTCCCTTGTCGAAATACCTTTCGAAGATGTCGTCCACTTCGATCACTCCTCGGATCACGTGAAGGAAGTCGGCGACCGATGCATCCGGCGACGTTCGGACCGTGCGGGAGAGCATCTCGACCTGCGCACGCAGCGTGCGGGTCGCCGCGAGCTGATCGTCCAGGTAGGCACGGTGCGCGTCGAGGATCTCCGACAGCGAGGTGTCGCCGTCGGTGACCGTGGCGATCGCGTCCAGTGACAGCCCGAGCTGACGCAGCGCCAGCACCTGGTACAGCCTCTCGACGTCCGACTCCTCGTACAGCCGATGGCCCGACGCCGTCCGACCCGACGGCCGCACGAGGCCTATGTCGTCGTAGTGATGCAGGGTCCGCACGGTCAGGCCTGTCTCCGCTGCGAGACGCCCCACCTTCCAGTGCTGTCCGGAACGTGTCTGCTGCCCGGAACCAGTCGCCGGCATCGTCCACCCACTTCCACCGGCACTCCGTGCGCCGGCACGATCGACGCTATGACCTCACGTTACGTGAGGTGCAAGCCGAATCGTTCGGCTACAGCTCACATCTGTCGGCCGGCTCCCGCGACCAGCCCTTCCGCACTGCGCGCTGCCACCGCTGCGGCTTTCGCAGTGAACGGATCGAGCAGCGGATGTTCGGCGCGGGATCGCCAGTGCCGCACCGCATCGACGGCCGCAGCGCGGATCTCGGCAGGTGACGCGTCGTCGGCGAGACCGAGGCGCCGGGTGGCGCCGATCCCGGATCCACCGACCACGCGCTGCAGCGCCTGGACCTCCTCGTCGGGCAGTGACACCGACGACGACCGCAGTCTGCCCAGCAGGCGGAGTTCGGCGAAGCCGTGGTCGTCGGCCAGTTCGCGTCGCACGGCTCCCAGCAGCTCATGGTCGCCGCACGCGTGCAACACCCGCTCGAGCGCCAGCAGCGCCGAATGGGTCTTGAGCTGATCGGCACGCTGACCGAACTGCACGTCGATGACCTGACGCAGCTCGTCGAGCCCGCTGCGCGCGACGAGTTCGGCGGCGAGGGACGGTGAATCGCGCGCGCCGAGCTGCACGAGCAGCACTGCGGTGCGGATGCCGAACAGACCGAACCGGTCGACGAGACGTGCCCGCATCCCGGGGTCGACGGGCAGGTCGACGTCCGGTCGCGCGAAGCGGTCGGCCGACAGCATCGCGACCTGCAGTTGTTCCACCGGCACCTGTGCGAGCGCCTCGAAGGCCGCGAACTCGTTCTGCCGCAGGGTCCGTGCGGCGAGGGCGAGCAACCCGGCGACCGGCACGACCGCCTGGCACAGTCCGGTGCGTTCGAGTTCGTCGGTGAACCTCGCCGCGACCTGCTTCGCCGACATCATCGCGTCGGCACGACCCGCACCGACCTCGTCGGCGCGCGACACCACCCCGACGATGCCGAGCGGTCCCGATCCCCCGCCGACGTGCCGGCCGATCCGTTCGAGGAACTCGACGTCGGCGGCTCCGAGCGAACGCATCAGGTAGACGACGGCGTCGGCACCGGAGGCCGATTCCTCCGGGGTGAGCAGCGCCAGGGTCCGCGCCGACACGTCCTGCGACAACGACGACGTGCCCGGGGTGTCGATGATGGTGGTCTGCGCCAGCGCGCTGGCCGGCCATTCGACGTCGATGAAGTCGACGCGGTCGGCGGTGAGTTCGCCGAGGTCGAAGGTCAAACGGCCGTCGGGACGCTGCACGGGCACCGGCATGCGGCGGTTCCGGTCGTACCAGGCGTTCACCGTCGGCACGGGTCCGTTGCGGTACCAGGTGACGACGCGCGTGCACTCCGTCGCGTCGGTGGGCGCGATGTCCTGTCCTACAAGCGCATTGAGTAGGGTCGACTTGCCGGCCTTGAGCGATCCGGCGAGCGCGATCCGCAACGGCTGATCGAGTCGCGCGGCGCAGTGGTCGAGCCGGTCCGCGACGGCCGGGTTCCCGCCGTACGACGCGCGTGCCCGGTCGAGCAGGTCGCGGGCGCGCGAGAGAGTCGGGGTCACGCCGACACTTCCGCGAGTTCCGCGGCGCGCTCGCGCAATCGGCCCAGTTCCGCGACCTGCGTGTCGAGTTCACCGATCCGACGGCGGCGTTCCTGTTCCTGCACGGTCGCGGCCTGGCGGGCCGCTTCGAGCGACTCGTCGAGCGAACGTAGTGTCTGCTCTGCGATCTCGGTGAAGTGATCGCGCAACTGACGCTGGATGAGCCGGAGCCGGTCCTTCGATTCCTTGCCGACCTGAAAGCTCACGTCGTCGGTGAAGGCGCGGATCGCGCTCTTCGCGTCGACGCGGCGCTTGGCGAGCCGCACCTGCTTGTCGTCGCGATACGCCTTGGTACCCAGGACGACTCCGGCTCCCACCGAGATCGGGTTCACGAGCGCCATCCCCATCAGGGTGGTGACGAGACCGAACATCAGCACGCCACCGTAAGAACCCTTCATGCCGACGAGTACCTTCTGACCGAGACCGATCCGGCCCGATTCGAGATCGGACAGGTTCTCGACGGGCTCGAGCAGTCTCGACAGGTCGCCGAGATGCAACGACGGCAAGGAGTCGTCGTCGAGTGCGAAGTGCTCGGCGACCTTGCCTGCGAGCGCCTCGGCGCGTTCGTGCGCCCACACGAAGTTGTCACCGACGGATTCGGCGACCTGTTCGGCGAGCCACTGCCCCAGCCGCGGCCATTCCTTGCCCGGATCACAGTCGTCCACGGACGCTTCGGCGTCGCGGGTCACCGTGCGCAGCCGGTCGCGCAGGTCGTGGTCGATGTCGGCCGCGAGATCGGCGATGCCGTCCGACAACGTGATCTGCCACCGCGCCGCCCGCGTCCGCAATGCCTCGGTCGCGGCGCGTGCCCGGTGCAAGTCCTCGATCGCGGCGTTCCCGGAGTCGGGGTCGCGCAGGGCGGCGAGTTCGCTCTCGCATCCGAGCGCGAGATGGTCGACGACGGTCTTCACGTCGTGCGCCACCGACAGTCGCGCCGAGTCGGCGTTGCGCGCGACCACCTGTTCGCGCAGGAAGTCGTAGATCGCGTCGAAGCCGGATTCCTGCTGCAGCGAGGCGTCTTCGGTGCGCAGGGCGTACTCGCGCAGCAGGGACGAGACGGGCAGCAGCGGCAGGTCGATCCCCGCTCGCTGCAGGTGTTCGCGGTCGGCGTCGACGATCGCGCGCCAGTGCGGATACACGTCCGTCTTGGTGACGAGCACCGCGGACGCCGGGCACAACGTCTGCACCTGTCGCAGGAACGACATCTCCGGTGCGGTGAACTCCTGACTCGCATCCGAGACGACGAAGACCGCATCCGCGGTGGCCAGGAGCGTCAATGTGGCTGCTGTGTGCGGATTTCCGTGGCCTCCCACACCCGGGGTGTCGACGAACACGAGTCCGTCGGCGAGCAGCGGACTCGGCACACTCACCTCGAGCCGGTCGACGTCCCGGCCGGCACTGCGCGGCGCGACCTGCTGCAGGTCGTCGAAGGGCACGGCGATGCGCGGCGCCGAACCGGTCGGGACGAGTTCGGCGGACGGCTCCTGCCCGTGCTGCACGAGCGTGGGGACCGCGGTGGTCTCGTCGTCGCCGACGGAACACACCTCGAGGCCGAGCAGAGCGTTCACGAACCGGCTTTTGCCCTGGTTCAGACCCCCGACGACGACCACCCGCAGTCGCGGGTCGGAGACCTTCGTACGGGCGGCCGTCAACCGGTCGGTGAGATCGTTGCGCCTGGCGCTGCGAGATCGCGCGATCGCGGAGTCGATCAGGTCGAGGAGCGCTCGGCGTCTCGAAGGATCGGATGGATGCTGCGTATCCGGTGAATGCTGCATGGGCTGCGTCGACTCGCCTTCCGTCGGTGCGGGCTCCGGACATTATGTCCCGGAGCCCGCACCGCTGCGGGTCAGGGCAGCAGTTCGTCGAGCTCGGTGGAGTCGGTGGCGCCGAGAGAGGAGTCGCCGCCGAGACCGGAGGTCGCGGTGAGACCACCCTCGCCGAACAAGCCCGCAGCTCCAGAGGCAGAGCCGAAGACGTCCTCGCCGACCGATGCCCAGCTGTCCGCACCGCCCGACAGGGCCGTATCGATCCCGCCCGACAGGGCCGTCCCCACCTGCGTGGACAGCTCGGCACCGAGGTCGGCTGCGCTCTCCAGACCGCCGGAGACACCGAGGTCGGCAGCCGCGCCCAGGTCTGCTGCACCACCGAGATCCAACCCGTTCGCGACATCGGTGGCTGCACCCAGATCGACGGACGTTCCCAGTCCACCGGCCGCGCCGATCCCCGAGCCGATCGCCGCGCCGAGGTCCGCTCCCACGTTCACTCCGGCCCCGAGTTCCGCCGCCGCGTCCAGTGCGCCGTCGAGGGCGTAGCCGAGCTGACCGGTGGCTTCGGCACCGGCATCGAGGCTGCCGCCGATCGTCGACGCGAGTTGCGTGCCGAGATCGGCCCCCGCATCGAGGGACGCCGACCCTGCGGCCGTCTCGAGTGCACTGCCGAGTTGCAGGCCGAGCTCGGCGCCGGCCGAGCCGCCGGTCGCGAAGGTCGAGCCGAGGACGGACGACAGATCCGATCCGAGGTTCGTCCCCGCCTGCACGGTCGAATCGACGGTCGCGCCGATACCGGTGGTCGAGCCGATGGCGACGTTCAGCGCCGACGACAGTTCGGTGGCCGCGGTGGTCTCGAGGCCGAGCGCACCTCCGAGCACCCCGCCGACCAGCGTGCCGAGTTCGACGCCCGCCCCGGCCTCAGCGTCGATCTCACCGCCACCCGAGAGGACCGCGTCGAGGTCGACACCGCCGAGCAGACCGCCCTGCGCGCTGTTCTCGATGACGGTCCCCAGCGCGGCGCCGAGATCGGCCGCAGCTCCACCGCCCGCTCCGAGCAGGGCCGAGAGGGACGCACCGAGGCCGAGCGTCGCGCCCACACCGGCGTCGAGACCGGCGGAAAGGTCGGTTCCCAGTCCGGCGCCGAGATCGGCCACACCACCGAGGACGCCGCCCAGGCTCGTGCCGAGCGCGCCGGTCGGTTCCGTGCCCACGCCGAGAACGCCACCGAGGGTCGTGCCGAGTGCGGCACCGAGTTCGGCGCCGCCCTCGAGGGCCGCGGTGAGTTCGGTCGAGAAGGTGCCGCCGACGTCGACGGCCGATTCCAGCAGGCCACCGAGGGCAAGCCCGATGTCGGCGCCGAGGGTGCCGCCGATGCCCAAGGCTCCTTCGAGGGTCGTGGCGAGATCTGCGCCGAGGCCGCCCGAGGCCTCGACGGCCGCGTCGATCGCCGCGGCCAGGTCTGCAGCGGCACCGACGCCCAGGCCGAGCCCACCTTCGAGCGCTCCGGCCACGGCACCTCCGACGTCGAAGGATCCGCCGAGTTCGAGGCCTGCGTCGAGAGCACCACCGAGCGCTGCACCCAGGGAAGCGCCGAGTTCGCCACCGGCTTCGAGCGCCGCTCCGAGCTGCGCACCGAGGTCGACGACGATCCCGGTCTGCGCGCCGACGGTCCCGCCGAGGTCCAGTCCGCCGCCGAGGTTAAGTCCACCACCGAGACCCAGGCCCCCACCGAGGCCTGCTCCGACACCGAGGCCCAGGCCGGCGGCGCCACCGAGGCCCACTGCGCCACCGAGGCCCGCTGCTCCGCCCAGACCGGCTGCGGCGGTGCCTGCGATCGACGCCCCGACGTTCGCCGCACCGTTCAGCGCTGCGGTCAGTTCTGCTGCGGTTCCGGCGAACAGACCACTGTCCGCAACGAGCGGGGCGACGGCGACGATGTCGGCGTGGCACACGCTGTCCAATCCGGCTTCGGCGAGGACGGCCTCGGGGTTGTTGCAGTACCGGGCGAGTTCCTTCTCGTCACGGAACAGGCTGAGGATGAAGTCGAGTACGGCGTTGGTGGCCATCGCGTGTCTCCTGAGTCGTCGGGATCTACGGACGACGCTACGAAACGGCCGGTCGCGGGCACAGGGGGTGCGGCCCCCTGTCCGCCTTCACCCGTTAGGGGATCGGGGTTCGGGGGCGTGGGGGTCGTTAGGGGGCAGTCCCTACGATCGGGCCGGTGGCGGCGTGGGCGCTAACGGGCCGCGCGGCGCGAACGACAGGCTCATCGAGACCGAACGGTGGAACGAGATCGCGGACCGATGTCCGCCCAGAACACGGGAGCGTGCATGTATTCAGGACTCGGCGTCACGATCGGGTCGGTCAACTCGGTGGCCCTCACCGTGCTCGACCAGCCCCGAGCCGGCGATCCCAGCGTTCTGTCGGTCCCCACCGAACTCCACCTCCCCGAGGGCGGAGCCTTCGTCCTCGGCGCCGGTACCCCGGCCCCCGGTGCGCAGGTGTTCTCCGGCTATGCGGCCCGGGTCGGCGATCCGGTCGGCATCCTCGCCGACGACGGCTCCACCTATCTCGGTGAGGATCTCGTCGCGTCGACCGTGGCCTGCCTGCAGTACCGCACCGGCACCTCCGATGTGCCGACGATGCTGGCACATCCCGCCGCGTGGTCGGCTCACACCGTCGAGACCTTACAGGCGGCACTCGTCCGCGCCGGCGTGACCGCACGGACGATCCCCGAACCGATCGCGGCGGTGCGCTGGCTCGACGCCACACACGGGCCGCTGGGAGACGACGTGACGGTGGTCTACGACCTTGGTGCGCGCAGCCTCGACGTCACCGTTGTGCAGGGCGGCGCCCATCCCATGCTGCTGGGCCGCCCGTTGAGCAGCGACGACGTCTCCGGCGACCATTTCGACCATCTCGTCACGACCTATCTGCTGGAAACGCTCGGCGGGGACTCGACCGGCCTCGATCCGTTCGATTCCGCCACCGTCGCGGCACTCGCCGACTTCCGCGGTCGGTGCCGCGCGGCGAAGGAGGCACTGTCCAGCGACACCGAGACGGTGGTGCCGGTCGCGCTGCCCGGCCTGCACCGCGACCTGCGCCTGGTGCGCAGCGAGTTCGAGGAACTCGCCCGGGAACCGATCGGGGCGTCGCTCGCCGTGGTGCAGGACGCGATCCGCGGGGCCGGGCTCGATCGTGCGGACATCGGACGCGTACTGCTGATCGGTGGTGGCTCGTCCACCCCGCTCGTCGCCGAACTGATCTCGTCGGAGCTGGGTCTGCCGATCGTCTCGTCGGCGCGACCGGCCTTCACCGCAGCGCATGGGGCCGCGCTTGCAGCAGCCGCGGACGGTGCCCCGACTGCCGCGGTGCCGATGGCGCCTCCTGCACCTGTCGTCGACGACGAGCCCGAGACCGTCGCGCTCCCGGTGGTGCCCGCCGCTGAGGCGCCGCCGGTCGCCGCCGCGCATCGGCCTGCGGTCGTCGACACCGGGTCCGGCACACCCTCACGCGCCCGTGCCCGCTCGTTCGCGCTGGTGGGTGCCGCTGTCGCTGCCGTCGTCGTCCTCGCCGGGGGTGGACTGGCGATCGGCACCCTGTCGTCGGAGGCCGAGACACCCGGTTCGGAGGTGGGTCCGTCGAGCGAGGTCGTGGCCGGCAACTCGACCACCACCGCGACCGTCCCCGGTACGACCGTTCCCGGCACGACCGGCGCGCAGCCGTCCGAGGCGGGAACCACCGTCCCGATCTGGGTGCAGGGACCGGACGGCACCGTGACCGCTGTCCCGGTCGCCGCGACGCCCGCTTCCGGCGCCGCACCCACCGGCGCTGTACCTACGCCGGACCCGACCGCACCCGCGCCGGTAGCACCCGGTCAAAGCCCGCAGGCACCCCAGCCTGCGCCGCAACCCGCTCCTGCTCCGGCCCCGGCGCCCGCCCCTCAGCCTGCGCCGCAACCGACCCCGCCGAGCACGGGTGGCAGCGGCGTCGGCGACGCCCTGTCCGGCGCAGGTCAGGGTGCCGGTGCGGTCGTCGAGGGTGTCGGTAACGGCGTCGGCGGGGTGCTCGACGGCACCGGCAACGTGGTCGGGGGTGTCCTCGACGGCACGGGGCAGGTCGTCGGCGGACTGCTCGGAACCGGACGCTGACCGATCCCGATGACGTCCGCTCCCGCTCCTCCGCGACGCCCGGTCCCCCGGGAGGTCACGCGTGCCCTGACCGCGGCCGCTCCTCCGCGACTGCTGCTCGTCGGCGGCGCCGGAAGCGGGAAGTCCGCCGTACTCGCTTCGCTCCGAACCGATCTCGGCGACACCCGCACCGTCGACGACGCGCACCGCATGACCGCCGCGGAACTGCACGAGCTCGTCGACCACGTCCGGAATGCGCCGACCGGAATCGTAGTGGCCACCGAAGCTCGACCCCACCGAGCCGAGATACGTTCGCTGACCGCAGCGTTCGCGGGAAACGGGACAGTGGTGGAACTTGGCTCGTGGACGCCCCGTGAGATCGCCGGTCGCGCGGCATCGTTCGAGCTTCGGCTCGCGCCACCCCAGGTGCGTGCCCTGCACCGCCTGACGGGCGGCGTACCGCATCTCGTCGACACCGCCCTCGAAGCCGTGCGGACGGAGGCCGATGTCCGGCAGGCCGTCGAGGAGGGGATCCGCCGGCAGCTCCTCGCCGATCTCGATCTCACCGCAGCCCTCGCGCTCGTCGATCTCGGTGCGGCGCTCGATCCCGGCGAACTCTCCGCCGTACTCGAGGTACCCGCCGAGCGGGCCCTCGATCTCGTCGACGCGGCCCGCGCGAGCGGTCTGCTCGGGGCCGATGCAGCGAGTCTCACTGCGGGAGCGAGCGGCGTGCCCGCCGCGGTCCTCGGGAGACACAACCTGTTCGCCGTCGCCCGCCGCCTCCTCGCGACACGCATCGACGCCGGAACACTCACGCCGCACCTCGCCCGGGGGCTCGCCACGATCGGCCTCACCGATCCGCATCTCGCCCGACGGCTCGTGGAGTTCGCGGTCGACGCAACGCCGCGCGAGGCCGCCGATCTTCTCGACGCCGCGGTACCGACAGGAGCCGATCCCGATGCCCTCGCAGTGCGGCGCGCCGAAGTCGCCTTTGCGGCAGGGGATCTCGAGCGAGCCGAGCAGGTCACCGACCGGCTGCTCGACCGCGCCGACACGGTGGACGTCGACGACGTGCGCGCCGCCACCCGGATCTCCGCGAGTATCGCCGCGCATCGCGGCATGCTCGACCGCAGCGCCGACCTGTTCGAATGGCTCGGCCCCGAACGGGTCGGTACGGACGCTCCTCTCGCCGCCACAGTGCTGCTCGCCGCCGGACGCCCCTCGGCCGCAGAACGTCTCCGCGGTGCCGCCGTCTCGGGTGCGCCGACCTCTGCGGCCTCCGCCGCACGACTGCTCGAGGAGGGCCTGCGCGAATCCGTCGGAGGCGACGGCCGGATCGCGATGAATCACCTCGCCCGCGCATTGACGAGCCTCGGATCCGACGGTTCGTTGCGCGCCTGGCCCGACACGGTCGACGCCGTCGCCGCACTGCTGTGTCTGCACTCGGGCGAACTCGGGTACGCACGCGCGATCCTCGACCGTCCGGAGACTCCCACCGTGCGCAATCGCATCCTGGTGGCGTGGACCGAGATGCTCGGCGGTGATCTCACCGCCGCCGCGGCGACCGCCGAAGCCGTCGCTCCCGAGGTGACCGGGCAACGCAATCTCCTCTTCTTCCACGCCCTGCAGGTCGGGCTGGCGCGACGCAACGCCGACCTCGGAGCGTTGACGGTGCGATGGCAGGCCGCGCAGGCGGTCGTCGCCGAGTACTCCGTCGACCTGTTCGGATTGCTGCCCCTGGGTGAACTGTGGCTGGCCGCCGTCCGCCTCGGGGAGTCCGCGCGGGTCGCGCACCTCGTCGTCGGTGCCCGTGCGCTGCTCACCACCCTCGGCGAGCCACCGCTGTGGGGTGCGGCGCTGCACTGGTACGGAGTGCAGGCCGCGATCGCCGCGGACCGTCCGGCCGACCTTGTCCCGCACGCCCGCGCGCTCGCCCTGGCCGCGGAGACCACTGCCTACGCCGCGGTGCTCGCGCGGGCCGGGCATGCATGGCTCTCGGTGCTGCGCGGTGAGGTCGACGCGACGCGCATCCGCGAGGCGGCCGAGTCCCTCGCGTCCGTGGGTCTCCCGTGGGACGGCGCGAAGCTCGCGGGAGAAGCAGCGCTCCGGACGGACGACACCACCGTCGCCACCGGATTGCTGCAGGTCGCGCGGACGATCCGGCAGGACGGCCCGGCCGGTCGCGCACCGGTCGACGTCGCCCCCGCCGCTCCCCCGAGCGTTCCGGACGAATCACCCCTCGGCGCACGGGAGAAACCGGGTGCACTGTCCGAGCGCGAGGCGCAGGTGGCCGACCTGGTGGTTTCGGGCCTCACCTACCGAGAAGTCGGGAACCACCTGTACATTTCCGCGAGGACCGTGGAACATCATGTCGCCCGTATCCGGCGCCGACTCGGTGCCGGTTCCCGCTCGGAGCTCCTGTCACTGCTCCGAGCCATGGGGCACGGCGCAGATGTATCCCGTCACATGCACTCCGACCGGAATGGAGGAAAGCCGGCATGTCCGTAGGCGTAGGCTTGAGGGTGGGGACCACCGTGTCGTCGGTTGCGGTCACCTCACCGACGCCGGGACGGCCGGACCCCGCACCGATCGAGCGGTTCACCGCCGTCCACCTGCATTCCGACGGCACCGCGACGCTGGGCGACCACGACGTCGTCGACGGGCACACCAGTTCCTTCACCGGCTTCGTCGACCGCCTCGGCCACTCCGGCGGTGTCCGCGCCAACGACGGGTCACTCTCCCGCGCCGAAGACCTGGTCGCAACGGCCATGGAATGTCTCCTCGCCGACGCAGCCTCCCTCATCGGCGACACCCCGTACACGGCTGTGGCGACGCATCCCACCGACTGGCCGAGCTCGACGGTCGCGGTGCTGCGCAACGCCCTCGACTACGTCGGGTTGCGTCACGTCTCGCTCGTCTCCGACGCCGAGGCCGCCGCGGCATGGTTCGAATCGCAGGTCGCGCATCAGACCGGACGGCTCCTCGCGGTCTACCACATCGACCCGCAGGGCTCGACCGTCACGCTCGTGCGCTCTGGAGTCGCGGCGGGTAAGGCCTTCCGATTCCCTGAGGACGACGCTCCGTCGGTCGCCGCGCAGCTCTCGTCGGCGCTCGGCGCGTTCGGCTGGCTCGTGAGCAACCTCGACGCCATCGTCGTCACGATCGACGAAGCAGTCGATCCGAGCGCCGCGCAGCTCGTCGCACAGTCGGTGAAGACCGGTCTCGGTGTGCGGTGTGCTTTGGCGCCCGCCCCGCACCAGACGATGGTGCGGGGCGCCGCTCTCGCCGCGGCCGCCGGCTCGGTCGACCTCCTCGGTTCGACGCAGATCCTGCCCACCGCCAAGCTCACCGAACCGCGACGCAGCGAACTCGACCCCGAGATCACCGCGGTGATCTCGAAGATCACCGCGACTCCCCCTCCGGGCGCCACGCCCGCTGCCGCCGCGGCGAACACGCCGAAGGCGACGGTCGCCGCCGTCGCAGCCGGAGATGCCGCCGACGAGAAGCCCTCGGGTCGCTCGTCGAAGGTCACGGCCATCGCGGTGGCTGCGGCGATCGCGTTGCTGGTAGGCGTCGGCGCGTTGGTGTTCGGGCTGCGGGACTCCCCGACGGCCACCGCGGGCACGCAGGTCGCCGAGACCCCGACCGCTCCCGCAACCACGACGACCTCGAAGTCGAGCAAGCCGCCGGCTCCCCGCAGCACCGAGGAGACCACCACCGAGGAGTCGACCGAGCCGGCCACCGCCGAGCAGGCGGTCCCGGTGGCCCCGCCGGTCGTGCAGCAGACCTGGGTCGATCCCACCACCGGCACGAGCGAACAGTCCTCTTCGTCGTCGTCGCCCGGCTCGACCACCTCGAGCACGTCCTCAACCACCTCGAGCACCGGCTGGTCGCGGCGGAACCAGCCCGATGATTCCTCGGGTGGCGGACGCGGCAGTGGTGGCAGCGGCGGGAGCGGTGGCAGTACCACCACCACGACGACCCAGCCGACGACCGCCCCGACCGATCCCGACCCTTCTGAGGAACCGCCCTCGCCGGACATTCCGGGAACGACAGAGACTGAGACCGGCAGTTAGACAGCGCGGGTATCCGAGTGGTGACCTACGGCACTATCGGCGGTCGCCGGGCCGTCCCGTAGGCTGTCCCGCGGGTCGGCTCACCGATTCCACGAAGCACCTGTTCAAGAGCACATCGAGCACACATGAAAGGCCTCCATGCGTCTCTCGTCGGCGTCGCGCGCCGCAGTCCGTTCCACCACCCGCCGCGTCGCAGTCGCAGCGGCCTCCGCGGTTCTGCTGGCTGTGCCTCTGAGCGCCACAGCGAACGCCGCGCCCGCCGAACAGTTGCCTTCCGCTGAACTTCCCGCCGAGCTCGTCGAAGCGATCCAGCGCGACCTGGGTCTGACGCCCGAGGAATACCTCGATCGCGCCGCGCGGGCGCAGGAACTCGGTGACTACGCCCGCGACTTCCGCTCCGAGCGTCCCTCCGAGTTCGCAGGCGCCTGGCTCGGCGAGGACGGCAAGCCCGTTATCGCCGTCACGAACCCCGAGGCCGCAGAGAAGGCAGCCCAGGACGGCTACCGGGCGACGGTCGCGCCGGTCTCGGCCGACGGACTCGAGCAGGCCCTCGCCGAACTGAACCGCTGGGTGGCGGGGCTCCCGCGCGAGGTGTCGTCGCAGATCAACTCCGCGTCGATCGATGTGCTCAACAACCAGATCGTCCTCGACATCGTGAACTCGCCGATCGGGCGCGCGCTGAACCTGCCGTCGCTGGTGGCGAACGTGCAGGTCCAGTTGTCGCCGGGCATGCCGTCGAACGATCCGGCCCCGATGGGTGGCGACACCTACATCACCGCCGACGGCGACGTCCGCGCCACGCCCATCGAGCGCATCGGCATCTGCTCGTTCGGCTTCAACGGTGTCGACGCCGAGGGCGACGCCGTCAACCTCACCGCCGGTCACTGCGACGCGGTCGCTCGTTCCGACGGTGGTTCGACGGTCTACCTGCCCAATCGCGCCAACATCGACGAGAGCGTCCGGATCGGCAAGTTCACCGAGTCCACGGTCGGTACCGACAGCACCCTCGACTACGGCGTCGTCTCGCTCGACAAGGCCGGCGTCGAGGCCGGCCTGGACCGCCCGTCGGTTCGCGGCGGCAACGGCTCGACCCTCACGGTCACCGGCACGGCCGTTCCGGTCGTCGGCGCGCCCGTCTGCAAGTCGGGACAGTCGTCGTCGTTCACGTGCGGGCTCGTCGTCGCCGATCGCATCGAGACCCAGCTGACCTACGACTCGGGCTTCTCGAGCACCATCCGCGGCTTCGCGACCTCCGCCTGCACCCTCGCGGGTGACAGCGGTGGTGCCATCGTCACCGGCACCCTCGCCCTCGGCGTGATCAGCGGATCGAACAGCGCCGGCGCACCGAACTGCGTCGAGGCGAATCTGGTACTCGCGCCCAACGGTGGCACCTCCAGCCTCGGCATCCCGATCCAAGAGATCGAGTACGCCACCGGCGCCCGAGTCCGTACTGCGGCGAACCCGTCATAATGCCCGGAACACCCGAGCTGTTCGTCACAACAGTCACACGAGTCTCATACGTAACCGAGAAGTAGCTACATACATCCGCGATCACCCCTTAGGATCGGACGGACGCCGATCCGCGGGGGAACGGCGCCTTCGCGCGTGCATGCGCGAAGGAACGAGAAAGGTATCCATGCGACGCACCTTCGCACGTCGGACGGCCGTCATCGGTTCGACCGCACTGCTGCTCCTCGGCCCTGCCGTTGCCATCGCGCAGGCCGAACCCGAGACCGAACCGGCGCAGACATCGTCTCTGCCGGCCGAGCTCGTCGAGGCGTTGCAGCGCGACCTGAACATCGATGCCGAGCGCTTCCTCGCCGATGCGCAGCGCAGCCAGGATCTCGCCGCGTTCGCCGAGAAGGCACGGGAGCAGTTCGAAGCCGTCTTCGCCGGTGTGTGGCTGGACGACCAGGGCACCGCCACCGTCGGCCTCACCGAAGGTGACGGCTTCGAGGAGGCCCGCAAGGCCGCCGAGGATGCCGGATTCACCGTCGCCGAGACCGAGCGCAGCGAGGACGCCCTCGAAGATCAGCTCGGCGCGCTGGGCGACTGGCTCGAGACCCAGCCGCCCGCCGTCGCCGACGTCATCCGCGGCATCGCCATCGACGTGGTCAACAACGATGTCGTCGTGCGCACCGACAACGTGTCCGGCGTCGAGCTCCCCGACTTCCTCGACGGCGTGCGCGTGCTATTCGCTCCCGCCGAACTGACCCCGGAGGGCGCAACCGACCTGCAGCCCATCGCCGGTGGCCTCGACGCCCCCGACGCTCTCTTCGGTGGCGACGCCTACGCCGCGCTCGGCGCCGGCGAGGGCCTGCGCTGCTCGCTCGGCTTCAACGCCGAGGACGGCAGCGGACAGCCCGTGAATATCACCGCCGGCCACTGCGACCCCAACCGCGCGCAGGCCGGCACACAGTGGGCCTCCCAGGTCCACCAGCTCATCGGCGACAACCTCGGCCAGCACCTCGGCTCGTTCGAGAAGACCGTGCTCAACCGCAGCGACTACGCGCTGATTCGCCCCGCCTCCGCTGCCGCGGGTCGCTTCGAGAACAACGGCGTGCGCGTTCCGTTCGCCGCTCCGCTCCCCATCACGGGCGTCGCGGATCCCGTCGTCGGCGCTCCGGTCTGCAAGTCGGGCCTGCGCACCGGCTACAGCTGCGGTGTCGTGACCGCCACCGGCCAAAACGTCGAGATCGGCCACCGCGTGCTCGAGAACGGCATTTCCACCAACCTGTGCGCCCTGCAGGGCGACAGCGGTGGCACCCTCGTCACCGGCACTCTCGCCCTCGGCATCTCCAGCGCCTCGAACGTCGGCCAGTACGGCATGTGCGAGATCGCCGGGTTCGTCAGCGGCCTGCTCGGTGAGAGCCCTGAACTGTTCGCCACGCCGATCAAGACGGTCCTGGCCGAGAACCCGGGCCTGAAGGTCCGCACCTGGTAATCCCCAGAACATCACGAAGGTCCGCTTCCCACGGGGAGCGGACCTTCGTCGTTCGTCGGGGCGTACGGCCGTGCCGGTCGACGCGGGCTCGGGGGCTGCTTGCGGAAGCCCCGGAATGGCCCTGAATCTTGATGGTAAAACGTCTCCGAGCTGCGATTCCCAGGAAGCTGACCACGTCCGGGATGTTGCGCCGAATGTCTGTTTAGCGTGGGTTACGATCCTCGCACCCCGGCTGATAGCGCCATTCCTCGAAAGGACTTCACTTGAGCAGCGAGATCTTGATGACCAGCCTCGAACTCGGCTTCGACATCCTTGGCTATGTCTGGGACATCATCCGCCACGGCAGCCGACTCATCGGGTCCATCTAAAGACACCCGATTCGAGCTGAAAGCCCTGTCCGTACTTCCGGACAGGGCTTTTCTGTGCGCGTTCCGACGCCCGGACAGAGAACGGCCGCTGTAAGGAGCTCGTCCTTACAGCGGCCGTTCGAGTTCGAATGCCTAGCCGACTGGAATCAGTTCGCGTAGACCGTGGTGCCCGGGGGCGCGGTAAGGGTCTGGATGAGACCGATGCCTGCAACGATCAACGTCGGACCACCGGCGACAATAGTGCCGATGACGCCGCCGATACCGGCACCCAGCGGGATCGAAGCCAGGCCCACAGGGCCGCCGAGCAGGCCGAGACCGCCCACCACGGCGCCGATGATGGTTCCGGCCAGGCCGCCGACCGCGGTCGCGATACCCAGCTGCGACGCGAAGTTCTGCTGAGCCTTCAGGTTCTCGTCCGGCGAAGCGACATCGGACAGCTTCAGGGCGACCGGCGTGAGGCTCGCGCCGACCTTGTCCTCAGGGGCGACGGGGGTCGCCTTGGACAGGTCGGTGACGGGGGTCAGCGTGAGAGTCTTGCCATCCTCGCTCACCTCACGCTCGAAAGGCAGCTGCAGATCGCCGAGCTGGATGGCGAGCGGCAGGCTGAGGACGGTGTCGCCCTCGTCGTCCTGCAGTTCGACGCTCTTTCCGTCTCCGGAGACCTGGAAGGAACCTGCGTCGATGACGGTCACGACGGACTCACCCTCGGGCCGGACCTCGTAGTTGATCGCGTCTTCGTCGGCTGCGGCCGGAGCGGCGTACGAAGTTCCGGCGGTGATGCCCATGGCGGCGATCGTCATCGTCGCCACAGCGGCAAGCTTCTTCAGCTTCATCTTTTTCCGTTCTGTGACATGGCGCACGCCTGTTAAGACGCCCCCATTCTGCTGTATCGACCTGAAGTTCTACGTCCCCCGACGTGTACATCCCACGTGCGAACCCCACGTACCGGGCAAATCATAACCGACATCACATCCGGAGCGTTATACCCCCTTGTTCGAATGGACACCGCATCGTGGCCGGTAGAGCGTGTCGTGACCTCCGTGTGACACACGCCTCGTTTCGGGCGAGTTAGGACATCCTGCGCGACGGCGGTATCGCGTTTGACCTCTAGCGTGTCCGGGCACACGGTCTCCGATCCGACGCAGATTTTGCTACTGGTGGGTAACTCCAGTTCAGACCAAGTTACCGGTGGGTAACTTAGCTTGCGTTACGATGCGGTGACTCATACCAGGCGGCACGACGCCGCCCCCGACACGAAAGGCCACGTATGAATGCCCTGACGATTACGTTGGGCACGATCGGCGTGCTGCTGAGCCTCGTGTGTTGGTTCGCGTTCATCAGCGGCGCGCTGAAGATGGTCAACACGATCCGTATCGGCCAGCCGGCCCCGGACCGCTGGCGGCCGTTCTTCCCGCGCTTCAAGCAGATGGTCGTCGAATTCCTCGCGCACACGAAGATGGTCAAGTTCCGCACCGTCGGCTGGGCGCACTGGCTGGTGATGGTCGGCTTCATGCTCGGCGCGATCGTCTGGTTCGAGGCCTACGGCCAGACGTTCGACCCGAGCTTCCACTGGCCCATCATCGGCAACACCGCCGTCTATCACTTCATCGACGAGATCCTCGGCCTCGGCACAGTGATCGGCATCCTGACGCTGATCTACATCCGCCAGCGCAATCATCCACGTCAGCCCGGACGGATGTCGCGCTTCAGCGGCTCGAACTTCAAGGCCGCCTACTTCGTCGAAGCGGTCGTGCTGCTCGAGGGCCTGGGAATGATCCTGGTGAAGGCCGGCAAGATCGCCACCTACGGCGGCGGTCACCTGTCGACCGACTTCTTCACCATGCAGGTCGCCCGGATCCTTCCGGAGAGCCCTGAACTCGTGTCGGTCTTCGCGTTCATCAAGCTCATGTCGGGCATGGTGTGGCTCTACATCGTCGGCCGCAACATCACCTGGGGTGTCGCATGGCACCGCTTCTCGGCCTTCTTCAACATCTACTTCAAGCGTGAGGACGACGGCGGTCCCGCCCTCGGCGCCGCACGCCAGATGATGTCCGGCGGCAAGCCCGTCGACATGGAAGACGCCGATCCGGACAAGGACACCTTCGGTGCCGGCCGCATCGAGGACTTCACGTGGAAGGGCTGGCTGGACTTCACGACCTGCACCGAGTGCGGTCGCTGCCAGTCGCAGTGCCCCGCCTGGAACACCGGCAAGCCGCTCTCGCCGAAGCTGCTCATCACGTCGCTGCGCGACCACGGCTACGCCAAGGCGCCGTACCTGCTGGCCGGTGGCCGCACCGACATCGGGGGCGACGAGGTCGGCCTGGTCGACGCCGACGGCAACCCGAACGAAACCAAGCTCGCGAAGATCCCGGCATCGGCACGTGAAGAAGCGGGCCGCAAGCTGGTCGGTGAGACCGAGGCGCTGGTCGAGGGCGGCGAACTCGCTCCCGTCATCGACACCGAGACCCTGTGGTCGTGCACCAACTGTGGTGCGTGCGTCGAGCAGTGCCCGGTGGACATCGAGCACGTCGACCACATCATCGACATGCGTCGCTACCAGGTGCTCATCGAGTCGGACTTCCCGTCCGAGCTCGCGGGTCTGTTCAAGAACCTCGAGAACAAGGGCAACCCCTGGGGGCAGAACGCCAAGGACCGTCTCAACTGGATCAACGAGATGGAGTTCGACATCCCGGTCTTCGGCCAGGAGGCCGACAGCTTCGACGGCTACGAGTACCTCTTCTGGGTCGGCTGTGCCGGTGCCTACGAGGACCGCGCCAAGAAGACCACGAAGGCCGTCGCCGAGCTCCTCGCGACCGCCGGCGTGAAGTTCATGGTCCTCGGCGCCGAGGAGACCTGCACCGGCGACTCCGCTCGCCGCGCGGGCAACGAGTTCCTGTTCCAGCAGTTGGCGCAGCAGAACATCGAGGTCCTCAACGGCGTGTTCGAGGGCGTCGAGCAGAGCAAGCGCAAGATCGTCGTGACGTGTGCGCACTGCTTCAACGCGCTGAACAACGAGTACCCGCAGGTGGGTGGCAGCTACGAGGTCGTCCACCACACGCAGCTGCTCAACCGTCTGGTGCGGTCGAAGAAGCTGGTCCAGGTCAAGGCAGTCGGCCAGGACGTGACCTACCACGACCCGTGCTTCCTCGGACGGCACAACAAGGTCTACAACGCTCCGCGTGAGCTGATGGCGGCGTCGGGCGCGAAGCTCGTCGAGATGCCGCGTCACGGCGAGCGGTCCATGTGCTGTGGTGCCGGTGGTGCCCGCATGTGGATGGAGGAGAAGATCGGTAAGCGCATCAACATCGACCGCGTCGACGAAGCGCTCACCACGAATCCCGCCAAGATCGCGACGGGCTGCCCGTTCTGCCGCGTCATGCTCACCGACGGTGTGACGGCGCGTCAGGAAGAGGGCAAGGGCGAGGGCGTCGAGGTCATCGACGTTGCGCAACTCATGCTCGAGTCCATCTCGCGTGTCGACGCAGCCAAGCTCGGCGACAACCTCAAGGTGGTCCAGCAGCCGAAGACTCCGGTCGAGGTCGAGGAGACCGCGGAAGAGGTCGAGAAGGAGCGCGTCGAGGAGGTCGAGGCGGCAGCGGCAGCGCCGGCTGCTCCGAAGACCACCGGTGTCCCGAAGGCCGGCGGCCTGCAGATGAAGGGCGGCCTCAAGGCTCCGGGCGGACCGAAGGCTCCCGGGGGCGCGAAGGCTCCTGCTGCCGAGGCAGCCGAGGCGCCGGCAGCGCCGAAGGCGAAGCCGGGTGGACTGCAGATGAAGGGCGGCCTGAAGGGTCCGGGCGCGAAGAAGGCTGCGGCTCCGGCGGCGTCGTCCGAGGCTTCTTCTGCTCCTGAGACCGAGGCACCGGCAGCGCCGAAGGCGAAGCCGGGTGGACTGCAGATGAAGGGTGGTCTCAAGGCTCCGGGCGCGAAGGCCCCGGGCGCGAAGGCCCCGGGCGCTGCGAAGCCGGCCGCACCTGCTGCTCCCGCCGCTCCTGCCGAGTCGTCGGACGCTCCCGCTGCCGAAGCACCCGCGGTGCCGAAGGCGAAGCCGGGCGGACTGCAGCTCAAGAGCGGCCTGAAGGGACCGGGCGCCAAGAAGGCGGCTCCGGCGGCACCTGCCGAGGAGGCACCTGTTGCCGAGGCTCCCGCGGCCGAGGCGCCTGCTGCGGAGCAACCGAAGGAGTCGGCGATCCCGCAGGCGAAGCCGGGCGGACTGCAACTCAAGAGCGGTCTGAAGGGTCCGGGCGCCAAGAAGGCTGCGGCTCCGGCCGCACCGGCCAAGGCGGAGCCGACGCCGGAACCCGAGCCGGCCGCCGAGGTTCCTGCAGAGCCCGAGGCGGTCGCCGAGGATCCTGCAGAGCCTGAGGCACCTGCGACCCCGGCGAAGCCGGAGGTCGAGGCACCGAAGGCGAAGCCGGGCGCGCTCGGCTTCAAGCCCGGCGCCAAGGCACCCGGCCGCAAGTAAGCAGGACTGAAACAAAGCTCGCAGCCCCAGTGACTGGTCACTGGGGCTGCGAGCTTTTCTGCTACCGTGCGAGCTTCCGCACCACCCAGTCTCCTGTCGGCTCAGCCGGCCGTGCCGCCAGGTCGATCGCCTCGCGGATCCGACTCACCACCTCCCCCGGCGTCTGCAGATCTGCCCACGTCCATCGAACGACGACCCAGCCGGCACGACGAAGCGCGTCCTCGTGCAACTCCTCCCGGAAGACCACATCTTCGGCGTCCGTCGACGCGACCCCGTCGCGCCGGTATTCGACCCGCCCGTCGAACTCCCCGATCACGCCGTGATCGGGCAGGAGGAAGTCCACTCGCGCGAGCCACTTGCCGGTTGCGTCGAACACGTCGACCTGCGTGTGGGGTATCGGCAACTGTTCGCGCACCATCAGCACGCGGCTGCGCGACTCGCCGACACTGTCGCTGCGATCGTTCATGAAGCAGACCGCGCGGGCCGCGCGGGCACGTCCCGGATGGCGCCCCATCCGTTCGAGGGCAACACACAACTCCTCGGCGGTCACCAGACCGTTGCGTAGCGCGTGGTCGCCGACGACCACAGCGTGCTCGAACGGCAGGTGGCGGCTAGATCGACGACCGTCCGCGCGACATTCAGTACCCGTACACCGCCGATTTCGACGACTTCGTCTTCACCGAATCGCGAGGAGTGCAGCACGCGTGCGGTGCTCCTCGTCGCCCCGCCGGTCCGGTTGCGCGTCAGATGCACGGCATCGAGCGGCAGCTGCCATGTCTCGAGGCCGTGCAGGACCGCTGCTGAGACGTGGCTGAGTGCGCTTTCCTTCACAGCATTCGCCGACGCGGCACGCGCCCGGTAGGCATGCCGGGTTCGGTCGTCCGACCTCTCGTAGGAGGCGGTGGGCACGTAGATCCCTTGTGACAGGCGCGTCCATGTACCGATGCGCACCAAGCGTCGAATCTCGGAGGGCGTCAAGCCCCGTCGGATCGCCTCGCTGCGGCGAATGATCTCCTCCATGCCACACAGCGTCGCCCACTCGAGCGGAGCGATCGGGCCTACGTGGCACGCTGCCGCCGATCTGGGGATGAGCGGGCGGCCTGTGGACTACTGCGATCCACGCTGCGCGCGCGCATAACGCGCGAGCACGGATTTGCGTGTGGACGGGTCTATGTTGATCCGCGAGAAATCGTGACTGTAGTGCTCGAGCAGTCGCGGGTCCATGATGCGCCGCCACAGCGGCGGGAACAGAGCCAGGATGATCAATACCGCGTAACCGGCGGGTAGTTGCGGCGCCTGCGGCATCGACCGCAGGGTCTGGTAGCGGCGCAGCGGATTGGCGTGATGGTCGCTGTGCCGTTGCAGGTTGTAGAGGAACAGGTTGGAGCACACGTGGTTGCTGTTCCAGCTGTGCTGGGGCTGCACCCGTTCGTAACTGCCGTCCGGTCGCTTCTCGCGCAGCAGCCCGTAGTGCTCGAGATAGTTGGCGCCTTCGAGGAACATGATCGCCATGACGGCCTGGACGACGAGCCACGGGGCGATCGACCAGCCGAACACGGCGATGAGCACCGCGTAGAGGACGACGCTCAGCGCCCATGCGTTGAGGATGTCGTTGTGCCGCAGATTCCAGAACGACGTGCCGCGACGTTCGAGCCGGCCCTTCTCGTAACGGATCGCGGAACGGAGGCTGCCGAACACCGAACGGGGCAGGAAGCGCCAGTAGCTCTCTCCCATGCGGGCGGTGGCCGGGTCCTCCGGGGTCGCCACACGGGCGTGGTGCCCCCGATTGTGTTCGACGTAGAAGTGGCCGTAGAACGACTGGGCGAGCGCGATCTTCGCGAGGCGCCGCTCGATGGTGGTGCGCTTGTGTCCGAGTTCGTGCGCCGCGTTGATGCCGACACCGCCGACGATGCCGAGTGTGGCGGCCATCGCGAATCGTTCGGCGCCGCCCATGGGCTGCGACACCCACATCCAGCACCCGAATGTCAGGCCCGCGTATTGCAGTGGCAGATAGAGATAGGTGCAGTAGCGGTAGTACCGGTCGTTCTCGAGCGTCCGCATCGCGCTCTCGGGCGGATTGCTCGTGTCCAGCCTCGCGAACGCGTCGACCAACGGGCAGACGACGGCGATGACCAGTGCACCGGTGGCCCAGAAGACGCCGAGGTGGAGGTATTCGACGAGGAAGTAGGCGATGAAAGGGCTCAGGGGGACGACGAGCCCGTACAGCCAGAGGTGTTTCTTGGGGTCGGTCCATCGATCGTGTGTCGCACTGCGAGGAGTAGCCGAATCCACAAACACCAATCCCCCAGGAAGGAAAAACCGTCCGGTACGAATGCCCCCGCACCGGAGAAAACAAACTGTTATCCCACGAACCGCATATACCTTACAAGCAGTACTTACCGACGGGTAGGCCCACGCCTCCCGGCTGTGACGGAGAGCACACGACGACGGCGCCGCACCGGAAGTGCGACGCCGTCGAACGCGGAATTCTCGAAAGAGTGCGACCTAGATGGCGCGCACACCCTGAGCCTGCGGGCCCTTCTGCCCCTGGCCGATCTCGAACTCGACTCGTGCCCCCTCGTCCAGGGTCTTGAAGCCCGAACCCTGAATCTCGGAGTAATGGACGAAAACGTCTGCTCCCCCACCATCCTGCTCGATGAAGCCGAAGCCCTTTTCCGCGTTGAACCACTTGACAGTGCCCTGCGCCATACCACTTGCTCCTTGCATTCCCCCACGTCACCCCGACGTGAGGCCTAGATGGACCTCGATCATCGCATTGATCCGGACATTCGTCGCGCCTTGTTTCCCAACTCGTTACCGCAACCGGCAAAACGCGGATGAAATCCTGTTGCGGCACGGTGGCACGATGTAAGCCGTGACTATCGAGGAGCAAGGCCAACTTCACCATCACATCAGCCGTCGGCTCGAGCAGTCGTCGAAGCTCCAGAACGTGCTCTACGAGATCCGCGGGCCGGTGCACGCCCACGCCGCGCGGCTCGAGGCCGAGGGGCATCGCATCCTCAAGCTCAACATCGGCAACCCCGCACCGTTCGGGTTCGAGGCGCCCGACACGATCGTGCAGGACATGATCGCGGCGCTGCCCCACGCGCAGGGCTACTCGGAGTCCAAGGGCATCGCCTCCGCCCGTCGCGCGATCGTCACGCGCTACGAGCTCGTGCCGCGCTTCCCGAAGTTCGACATCAACGATGTCTACCTGGGCAACGGAGTCTCCGAGCTCATCACCATCACCATGCAGGCCCTGCTCGACGACGGCGACGAGGTGCTCATCCCGGCACCCGACTATCCGTTGTGGACGGCGATGACCTCGCTCGCCGGTGGCACCCCCGTGCACTACCTGTGCGACGAGACCAACGACTGGAACCCGAATCTCGACGACATCGAGTCCCGGATCACCGACCGCACCAAGGCGATCGTGGTGATCAACCCGAACAACCCGACGGGCGCCGTGTACTCGCACGAGGTGCTCGAGGGGATCGTGCGCCTCGCCCGCAAGCACCAGTTGCTGCTGCTCGCCGACGAGATCTACGACAAGATCCTGTACGACGATTCGAAGCACGTCTCCCTCGCGTCGCTGGCCCCCGACCTGCTCTGCCTGACCTACAACGGCCTGTCGAAGGCGTACCGGGTCGCCGGCTACCGGTCGGGCTGGATGGTCATCACCGGTCCGAAGGATCACGCAGAGGGCTTCCTCGAGGGCGTCGACCTGCTCGCCTCGACCCGCTTGTGCCCCAATGTGCCGGCCCAGCACGCCATCCAGGTGGCGCTCGGCGGCTATCAGAGCATCGAGGACCTGGTACGGCCCGGTGGGCGCCTGCTCGAGCAGCGCGACGTCGCGTGGGAGCGCCTCAACGCCATCCCGGGCGTGAGTTGCGTGAAGCCGCGCGGTGCGCTCTACGCCTTCCCGCGTCTGGATCCGGAGGTCTACGACATCCACGACGACGAGAAGCTCGTGCAGGATCTGCTGCTGCAGGAGCGCATCCTCGTCACGCAGGGCACGGGCTTCAACTGGCCGAACCACGACCATCTGCGCATCGTCACGCTGCCGTGGGCACGCGACCTGGCGGTGGCGATCGAGCGGATCGGTAACTTCCTGTCCTCCTATAAACAGTAGGAACAGGGCTTCCGACCCCGGGCTGGCAATCGTTGCCGAACAGTTATGTTGTGCCTTTCGGGACCAAAGTCCCTGTTTAGAGGCACGGTCGACCTACCCGAACGGACAGTTCGTCGGCTTCGTGACCATCGACACATGCCAACCCCTCCCCAATCCGGGGTCGGAACCAGTAATTTGCCTTATGGCACTAAGCACTACACACTGTGCCGGGCTCCCTGATCGATCGCCATCCCCCCTGTGCGAGATCAGGTGACGGTGGCGGGGACACCCCCCTGCTCCCCGCCACCACCAGCCCCAACCATCTCGCCTCTTGGCTAGCCTGTCCGGGTGAATCACGGACACGGCCATTTCGGCCACGGGCAGGACGAAAGTCCCATCCCACTCGGACCCATCGCCGCGAAGATCGTGGTCGGCCTGCTGGCTGCGATCGGTCTCCTGGTGCTCTTCGGCACCGCCCTGTTGTGGCCGAGCAGCCGTGCCGTGGACATCCCCGCCCCCTTTCAGACGAGTAGCGGCGGCGCGGTCGTCACCGAAGCCGGAACGGTCGTTGAGCAGAACACCGGCCCGTGCGGCAGCGCGTCCTTCGGGCGCGTCTTCACCGGTGAGCCGTCCCCTCCCTCGAGCAACGCCTTCGACTGCGAACGCAGCATCGTCGCCATCGAATCCGGTCCCGACGACGGTGCCCGGACGCTCCTCGAGGTGATCCCCGGCCCGGGTCAGCCCGATCTACAGGCCGGCGACGAGATCCGTCTCGTCCGCCAGACCGATCCGGCGGGCGCCACCCAGTACTCCTTCTACGACTACGCCCGCGGCTTCCCGCTCGCGCTGGTGGTCGCGGTGTTCGCTGTCGTGGTGGTCGCGATCGCCCGCTGGCGCGGTCTGCGGGCCCTGATCGGCCTGGTGGTCGCGTTCGGTGTGCTGGTGGTGTTCATGCTCCCGGCGCTCCTGGACGGCAAACCCGCCGTGCCGGTCGCACTGGTCGGCGGTGCACTGATCCTCTACGCGGTGCTGTACCTGGCGCACGGTGTGAATCTGAGGACCAGTTCGGCGCTGCTCGGCACGCTCGCCTCGATGGTCGTCGCGGCCCTGCTGTCCTACGTCGCGATCCGCATGACACATCTGACCGGTCTGTCGGAGGAACAGAACACCGACGTGCAGTTGTACATCGGGCACGTGTCGATCTCGGGCCTACTGCTGGCGGGATTCATCATCGGCTCGCTCGGTGTGCTCAACGACGTCACCATCACGCAGGCGTCGTCGGCCTTCGAACTCGCCGGGCTCGATCCCGAGTCGTCGCGTCGTGAGATCTTCTCGGCGGCGATGCGCGTGGGCCGCGACCACATCGCCAGCACCGTCTACACGCTCGTCCTCGCCTACGCGGGCGGCGCGCTGCCTCTCCTGCTGCTGTTCTCGGTGGCCGGGCGGTCGATCACCGATGTGATCACGAGCGACGCCGTGGCGATCGAGCTGGTCCGCGCATGCGTCGGCGGCATCGCGCTCACGTTGTCGGTGCCGCTCACCACGGCGATCGCCGCCGTGCTCGCGCGTACCGACGCCCCCGGACAGCAGACGGGTGGCCGGCACGCGCGACGCGCGTGAGCGGGTGACTCAGGGAAGCCGGATCTGCGGCAGCGGCGGCAGCTCGATCGTCGGCAGCGGCGGCAGCGTCGGGACCGGCACTCCCAGCCCCGGGATGGTCGGAGCCGGAGCGGGCGGAGGTTCGGGGGCCGGCGGAACCGGGCGCGGTGAATGGGTGGTCGGAGCCGGCTCCTGCTCGACCGTGGTGGTCGTGGTGACCTGCGTGGGCGCTACCGCCGGCGCGGGGTTCTGCCGCGGCGCGTTGGTGGTCGTCGGGATGTACGACTGGGTGGGGCTCGTCTCGTCGGTCGACGAACTCGTGAAGCCGGTGCTCAGCGCCACGCCGATGACCGCGACGACCGCGAGAGCCGTGCCCGCGATCCCGGCGTCAGAGATCTGCCTGCCGCTGACCGACGGACCGCGACCGGCCAGCGACGACCACCACGGCTTCTTCGCGTCGGCGGACTCCGCACCGGTGGCGGCAGCCGTGGGCGCAGCGGCCGCGGCGGCGACGACCGGGATCTGCTCGGTGTCGGCGCTCGTCGACGGGGGCTGACCCGGCACGATGCGCGTGAGGGTGCTCACCGGTTGCGAGGTGGCCGGTTGCGCGGCGGCCAGGGCCCCGCCCTTGGCGAGGACGAGTTCGGGCTCGTGCGGCACCACCAGGGGCAGGCCGAGCCAGGAGCGCAGCACCTCCTGCACGAGCGGGATGTGCGCGCCACCGCCGAGCAGGACCACGGCCTCGGGGTTGCGACCGGCACGGGAGATCACCTGGTGCACGAATTGCGCCGACGACTCGACGCACTGCGCGATGAGCGGATCGAAGGTCTCGCGCGACATGAGCACGACCCCTGCCGCGCCCGGCACGGCCACGGTCTCGCTCTGCGAGAGCTTCTCCTTGGCCTCGCGGCACTGGGCCGACAATTCGTCGTCGGTGGCGGGGTCGTCGGGGCGCCACACACCGTTGGTGTCGAGCTGGTGGTCGCGGATCACGTTGTCGAAGACGCGGCCGCCGATGCTGTCGGTGCGTTCGGCGAGCACCTCGCGGGAGACGAGGTCGACGACGGTGACGGTGAGCCCGGCGTCGCCGAGGTCGTAGAAGACGGCGGTGTTGCTGCCGAGCTCGCCGGTGGCCTGCAGATAGGTGACGGCGGCTTCGGGTTCGGAGACGAGCAGGTAACGGTCGATGTGCTCGACGGCCATTGCCGCGCGCAGGCGCTCGCCCTGGGCCTGGTCGCGATAGACCAGTCCCACCCGCTCGATCGGATCGCCCGCCACACCGGTCTGGAAGAGCACCCCGAGGGTGCCTGCCGCCAGCCGCGCCGGATCGTCCTTACCGGTTTCGACCACCTGGAACTGGAACCCCGCCGTCGGGGTCGTTCGATCCACCGGCCGCACCACCCGAACGGCGCTCTCCCCCACGGTCACACCGAGAATAGAACTCATCAGCCGCCTTCGACGTTGGATGCGCCAGCCGCGTCAGCTTCCCCCGGCGCCCGAAATCACCGACGATGGTACAGAACGTTACCGGCGGGTCACGAGGGCCGTTCGTATGACGTACGCCGGGACCGGGCACCCCGGAGATGGCTCCTGAGCGCCTGGATAGCGTCTCCCATAGGATCGCCGAATGCGGATTCTCTATGTGTGTACCGGAAACATCTGCCGATCACCCACCGCAGAGAGGTTGACCACCGCATACGCGGCCGAGGCCGGTCGCGAGGACCTTTCGGCGCACAGCGCCGGCACCCGGGCGATGGTCGGTTACGGCATGGAACCCACCGCGGCACTCGTGTTGCAGCAGCTCGGAGGCGATCCGGACGGATTCGCTGCGCGTCGGATCACCCCGCCGATCGCGGAGGACTCCGACATGATCATCACGATGAGCGAGCGGCACCGCGCCAAGGTCATCCAGCTCGCACCGCGCAGGATGCGGGTGACGTTCACGCTGCGCGAGGCCGCCCGGCTGCAGAACGCCACCGGTGCGCGGACCATCGCAGAACTGACGACGGCCCGGGCGCAGATGTCTGCACCCGGGCCGGAGGACATCGTCGACCCGATCGGCCGAGACGAGGAGACGTTCGTCACGGTCGGATCCGAGATCGCCGATCTGTTGCTACCTCTCCTCGCCGCTCTCCGAGCCTGAGTCGTTCACCGGGCGTCGCGGTGCGTGCACCACGGGTCGCGACAGCGGCTCGGCGGCGGAGTAGGCCTGCGGCGCCTGGTAGGGCTCGCTGCCGTATCGCTCCGATGCCGGCTGCGGCGCCGGCGGGAACTGCTCCGCAGCGCGGTAGTGGTAGGCGTCGTTGCTCGGCGCCGGGTGGGCCTGCGTGGCCGGCGGCTCGACATGATGCTGACCGTTCTGCGGCCGGGCCGGTCCCTCGACGGGTGCCGACGCGGTCGTCTGAGCCTGCGCAGCCGGCTGGGCGGCCGGTGCGGTCGGTGCCGGCGCTCCGACACGCTGCGTCGCCGGCGTGCTCGTCTGGGCGGCTGCCGGAGCAGCACCGTCCTTGTCGGAGCTGTAGTAGTAGCGGTATTCGTAGGCCGTGCCGCGTCCCTTGGTCGGGGTCAGCGCCAGGATCGTGCCCAGCACGGGCGCGTTGACCGCCCGCAGGTTGCCGACGGCCCGCGCGAACTGTTCGCGGGTGGTCTTGCCGTAACGCGCGATGAGCAGCGCACCGTCGGCGATGTTCGTGAGGATCGCCGCGTCGGTGACGGGCAGCAGCGGCGGCGCGTCGATGATGACGTAGTCGAAGCGCGACCGCAGGTCCTCGATGACCTCCCGCGCATGCGCGGAACCGAGCAGCTCGGACGGGTTGGGCGGCAGACCGCCGGCCGCGAGCACCCACATGCCGTCGAAGCGCGTGGGCTGGAGCACGTCCTCGAGTGCAGCCGTGTGTGCGAGCACGTTCGACAGGCCGGCGTCGCCGAGCGTGCCGAGGTACTTGGTCACACGCGGGCGGCGCAGGTCGGCTTCGACGAGCACGACGGAGTGACCGGCCTCGGCGAGCACCAGGGCCAGGTTGACGGCCGTGGTGGTCTTGCCCTCGCCGGGCAGGGAACTGGTGATAACGATCGCGCGCGGCGGGTTGTCGACCTCGAGGAACTGCAGGTTGGTCCGCATCTCCCGGTAGGCCTCGGCGTCGCCGCTGTTGGCGTCCGCGAACACGATCGCCGGCTCTTCTTGCCGGGCCTTCTCGAGCGGGATCACACCCACCACACCGGTGCCGGCGAGCTCCTCGACGGCGTTGCGGTCCTTGATGGTGTTGTCGAGGCGGTCGCGCAGCACCGCGAGGGCGATGCCGAGCAGCACACCGACGGCCAGACCCAGCGCGACGTTCCGTGTGGTCTTCGGCGTCACCGGCGCCGACGGCGTAGCCGCGTACTGCTCGACCACCACGCGGGCGGTCGGCGGGCCGCCGTCCTCGGGGGTCTCCAGTTCGCGTGCCATGACGACGAACTCGTCCGACAGTGCGTTGGCGAGGTCGCGGGCACGCTCGGGCGACTCGTCGGTGACGGCGGTGTCGATGAGCACCGTGTCGGGGGTCGACGAGGCGGTCACCTTGCCGGCGAGATCGACGGCCGACATCTCGCCGAGACCGAGCTTGTCGAGGGTGCGCTGCGCGAGGGTGGTGCCCTCGAGCAGTTCGGTGTAGGAGGTGACTCGCTGCTGCGAGAACAGGTTGCCCTGATAGATCTCCTGCACCGATGCGCCCGACGAGGTCGACACGAACAGGCGTGTCTTGGCTTCGTACTGGGGCGTGGTCAGCAGGGAGGCGCCGAGGGCGGCAAGAACCGCCACCACCGTCGTGACGGCGACGATCTTCCACCTCGCCTGCAGAATTCGCAGGTAATCATGTACTTCCATCAGGGCGTCTCCCTCGTTGCGGTAACACTGCGTGCGCACCCGGCGGGCGCGGTGTGGGGGTCGTCGTGGCGCTCGAGCACGCTGTCGAGCACCGGGCCGATCGCACGCACCGCGTCCGGATCGGCCAGTTCCGAGTGCGTGAACGGCACCGGATGTTCGACGACGAGACCGCGCACATATCGCTGCCAGGTGGCGGCGAGATCTGGGTGCCGGTCGAGATCGGGTTCGGCGACCACCAGGTCGATGTCGCCGTCGTATTCGCTGAGGGTGTGTCGGCGCACCGCGTCTTCGACGGCGTGCGCGGCGGCGTCGGTGCGGCGCCGGACCTCGGCGACGAGTTCTTCGGGCAGCCCGGCGATGTCGGGTACGTTCTCTGCCGTCGGGTGGGGCTCGGCAGGCACAGTCTCGGGCGTGAGCGTGTCGAGCAGCACTACCGCACCGACCTGCTCTCCGTGCTCGCGGAGCTGCACGGCCATCTCGTGTGCGATGGTGCCGCCCACCGACCAGCCCAGCAGGTGGTAGGGACCATCGGCCCTCACCTTACGGATTTCGGCCACATACCGCGCGGCGAGTTCGCCGATGCTGTCCGGAATGTCGTCGAAGCCGGTTGCCTGGAGACCGTAGAGGGTGCGGCCGTCGAGATGCTGCGCGAAACCGGCGTACATCCATGCGAGTCCGCTGATGGGGTGCACGCAGAACAGCGGCGGCTTCTCGTCACCGCGACCGGCGATCTCGACGAGGCTGCCGAGCGGGTCGCGTTCGTCATTACTGCGGCCGTGGTCGATGCGGTCGGCGAGCGACGCGAGATCCGGGCTGGTGAACAGCCACTCGACGGGAACGTCGGCGCCGAGCTCGTCGCGCAGTTCACCGGCGACGGTGACGGCCGCGATGGAACTGCCACCGAGGTCGAAGAAGCTTCGGTCAGCAGAGATCTCGTCGATCGGCCGGTCGAGGTGGCGGGCGAACACCGCGGCGACGGTCTGCGCGATGTGTCCCTGCGGCGCCACATATGGTTCGTCGACGGCGGTGTCGGGGGCGGGCAGCGCCGCGCGGTCGACCTTGCCGGATGCCATCAGCGGCAGTGCGTCGACGACGGTGATGCTCACCGGCCGCAGGTGACGCGGCAGGTCGGCGACGAGCGCGCGACGCAATGCTGCCGTGTCGGGTGCGGTGCCGGTCTCGGGCTGGATATAGGAGACGAGCACGGTGTCGCCGTCACGTCCGGGATGCGGAACGGTCACGGCCGCCGCGACTCCCGGACAGTTCAGCAGCGCCGCGTCGACCTCGGCGGGTTCGATGCGGATGCCGTGGATCTTCACCTGGCCGTCGATGCGGGCCACGTGATCCAGTACCCCGTTCGGCAGGATCCGAACCAGGTCGCCCGTGCGGTACAGCCGCGACCCGTCGTCGCCGAACGGGCTCGCGACGAATCGCGTTGCGGTGAGGCCGGATTCGTAGCGGTAGCCGCGGGCGGTGCTGTCACCGGTCACGTAGAGCTCGCCGACGGTGCCGCGCGGCACGGGGTGCAGACGCGAGTCGAGCACGTAGGCGGTGGCTCCCGCGACAGGCGTGCCGATGCTCGGCTTCTCGTCATCGGTGAGCGGCGCGGAATACGAGACGGCGACGGTGAATTCGGTGGGTCCGTAGCCGTTGACGATCCGGTGCCGCGACCAGCGGCCCACCAGTGCACCGGGCAGGGTCTCACCCGCGGCGACGATCGTCGTCGGCTCGAATGCCTCGGGGTCGAGGGTGCCGAGCACGGTGGGCGTGAGGTTGAGGTGCGTGACGCGCTCGTCGACGATCAGCTCCTGCAGGGGTTCCCCGGCGAAGGTGTGGTCGGGGGCGATCACGAGGGCGCCGCCGTGCGCGTGGGCGGAGAGCAGTTCGAAGACCGCGGCGTCGAAGGTGTGCGAGGCGACCTGCAGCACGCGAGATTCCGGCCCGAGGTCGAGCAGGGCGGTCTGCACGTCGAGCAGCGCCGCGAGCCCACGGTGGGTGACGTCGACGCCCTTCGGCGTGCCTGTGGTGCCGGACGTGTAGATCGTGTAGGCGAGGTCGCCGGATGTGACTGCGGGACGCGGGGGTTCGACGGCGTCGAAGTCGATGCTGCGGTCGGCGGTGAGGTCGAGCCACGTCACGTGGCCGAGTTCGCGGTAGCCGACGGTCAGGCCGATGCGGGCACCGGAGTCGGCGAGGATCGCGGCGCTGCGCGCGTCGGGCTGGGTGAGGTCGACGGACACCCATGCCGCACCGAGTTTCGTGATCGCCCAGACGGCGAGCGGCCAGTACTCGCTGCGCGGCACGGCGATCGCGACGAGGTCTCCGCGTCGTACGCCGTGGGAGGCGAGCACGGAGGCGATCTCGTCGGCGCGGGCGTCGAGTCCGCCGTACGTCCAGGCGACGGTGCCGGAGCGCACCGCGATGCGTCCGCGATGCTGCTCGACGGCGGTCGCGAAGATCTCGGGCAGGGTGCGCGGTGCGACGGCGGGAGCCGACAGCGGTGCGGGCACCGGCACGGCGAGATCGCCGACGGCGCGGTCGGGTTCGGCGAGGGCGGCGGCGAGCATCGCCACGAGGTCGGTGAGCATCGCGTCGCCGGTAGTGTCGTCGAACAGATCCGTCGCATAGACCAGGCGCAGGTCGAGTCCGGCCTCGCGCTCGACGAGTTCGACGACCACGTCGAACTGCGCGGCCGGTTCCCCGGCGTCGGTCTCGGCGATCTGCACATCCGGCAGTTGCGGCAGCACCTCGCCGGCCTCGACGCGGTGCGTGAGCAGCACCTGGAAGAGCGGGCTGTACGACGGGTCGCGGCGCGGCGCGAGGCGGGCGACGACCTCGTCGAACGGCACGTCGGCGTGCGCGAGCGCGCCGAGGTCGGTGGCCCGCACGTCGCGCAGCAGGTCGGTGAACGGCCGCGACGGGTCGACGGCGGTGCGCAGCACGACGGTGCCGACGAACATGCCCACGAGCCGGTCGAGGCGGGCATCCGTGCGACCCGCGATCGCCGTGCCCACGGCGATGTCGGTGCGTCCGCTGCGACGCGCGAGCATCGCGGCGAGCACCGCGTGGACGAGCATGAACACGGTGACGTCGTGGCTGCGCGCGACGTCCCGGAGGCGTCGGTGGGTCTCGGTGTCGAGGGTCGAGACGATCTGCGCGCCACGGTGGGTCGGCTGCGCGGGGCGCGGCCGATCGGCGGGCAGCGGCAGCGGGCTGTCGGGCAGGCCGGCGAGTGTGGTTGTCCAGTAGTCGAGTTGGCGGGCGGCGAGCGAGCCCGGATCGGTGGGGTCGCCGAGCAGTTCGTGCTGCCAGCGCGCGTAGTCGCCGTAGGTGACGGGCAGCGACTCGAAGACCGGCGCTTCTGCCCCGCGACGCGCGGCGTAGGCGACGGCGAGATCGGTGAGCAGCGGACCGACGGATGCGCCGTCGAACGCGATGTGGTGCACGGCGGCGGCGAGCACCCAGCGGCCGGGTTCGACGTCGAACAACCGGATCCGCATCGGGGCCTGCGCCGTGATGTCGAAGGGCGTGGTGATCGTGGCGGTCACGGCCGCGGCGACGTCCTCCGGCGCGGAGTGTTCGAGCACCGGCGGGTCGACGGGTACCTGCACGTCGTCGGTGAAGGCGGTGCGCAGCACGCGGTGGCGGTCGACGACATCGCTCACCGCGGCGGTGAGGGCGTCGACGTCGAGGTCGCCGCTCAGCGTGAGCACGACCGGCACGAGATATCCGGCGGTGCCGGTCTCGGCGCGCGCGACGATGCCGAGGCGACGTTGCGCGGGGGCGATCGGTGCCGGGGTGTCGTCGTCGTAGGGCCGCAGCGCGACGCGCTGGTCGTCGCCGGATTCGATGCGGGCGGCAAGCGCGGCCAGGGTGGGGGCGGCGAGCACCTCGCGCACCGGCACGTCGGTGCCGAACGCCTCGCTCAGCCGCGCGGCGAACACGACGGCCGACAGCGAGTCGCCGCCGGCGGTGAAGAACCCGCGGTGCGCGGCCGGGCGGGCACCGAGCACGTCCTCGGCGACGGTGACGACGAGATCCTCGGCGTCGGTGAGCGGACGGTCCAGGGCGGCGTCGTCGTCGAGGGCCGCGGCGTCGTGCAGTTCGAGCGCGGCGACGTCGAGCTTGCCGTTGGGCGTGAGGGGCAGCTGGTCGAGCGCGTGCACGCGGGTCGGCATGCGGTGCGGCGGCACGACGAGCGCGACTCGCGCGGTGATGTCGTCGGCCGACAGGTCCGGTCCGGCCGCGAACGCGACGAGCGTGCCACTCACCGCGACCACCGCGGCCTGCCGGATACCGGGCTGGGCCAGCAGCGTCGCCTCGAGTTCGCCGGGTTCGATGCGCACGCCGCGCACCTTGAGCTGGCGGTCGGTGCGGCCGAGATAGCCGAGGGTGTCGTCGACGCGGCGGTGGACGCGGTCGCCGGTGCGGTACATGCGTGCACCGCCGTGGGCGGCGACGAAGCGTTCGGCGGTGCGCGCGGGGTCGTCGAGATATCCGGCGGCGAGGCCTTCACCCGCGAGATACAGCTCGCCGACGCCTCCGGCGGGCACGGGACGCAGGCGCGCGTCGAGCACGTGGGCGACGGTGCCGGGCACGGGCTTGCCGATGCTCGGGCGGGTGCCGGGTTCGATGTCGACGAGGGTCGCGACGATCGTGGCCTCGGTCGGTCCGTACGCGTCGAGCATCACGCGGCCGTCGGCCCAGCGCGCCGCGAGCGACGGCGACAGCGATTCGCCACCCGAAGCGACGACCTTCAGGTCGGGCAGTCCCTCGGGATCGAGGGTGCCGAGCACCGTGGGGGTCGACAGGTAATGGGTGATGCGCTGTTCGGCGAGGTAGCGGTGCAGGTCCTGCCCGGCGTAGACGTCCGGGGGTGCGACGACGAGCGTCGCACCGGTGGTGTGCGCGAGCAGCAGTTCGAGCAGTGCCGCGTCGAACTCGGGTGAATAGCCGTGCAGCACGCGGTGTCCGGGCTCGACCCGGTAGCGCTCGGCCACTTCGGCGGCGAGCGGGGCGAGTCCGCGGTGCGTCACCGCGACCCGCTTCGGGGTGCCGGTGGACCCGGAGGTGGACACGACGTAGGCGGTGCCGGGCAGGCACGTCTCCCCTGCCTGCCGCGAATGTGTGAAGGCCGCACCGGTCTTGGTGATGGCCCACAGGGTGCGGATGTAGTCGACGCTGCGCGGTGCGTCGATGCGCACGATCTTCCCGTCCCGCGCGCCGTCGGCCCGCAGTTCGTCGGCGAGGGCGTCGGACTGCTCGTCGAGTTCGCGGTAGGTGAGCGATTCGCCCTCGCCGCGCAGGGCTTCCCGGTCGGGATGGGCGGCGGCGGTGGCGCGCAGCATCTCGGCGAGTGTGCGTGCCGGGGCCGGTTCGCCGCCGTCGAGGGCGGCGGCCGGGGCGTCGACGACCACTTCACCGATGGTCCTGTCGGGTGCGCTCGCCAGGCTGCCGAGCAGCGCGACGAATCGGCTGGCGAGCAGTTCGGCGGTGCGGCCGGCGAAGCGGGCGGCGTCGAACACGAGCGTGCCGGTGTAGCCGTCGGGGCGCGGGGCGAGCGTGAACTGCAGGTCGAACTTCGGTGTGTCGTCGAGGACTTCGCGCGCCTCGACGGTGAGCTCTCCCAGGCTGATCGGGTCGATGCCGAAGTCCTGCAACGCCAGCGCGACCTGCGGTGCGCTGCTCTGCCGCTCCGACAGCAACTGCTCGTACGGCACGGCGACGTGATCGAAGGCCGCGACGTCGAAGTCGCGGACCTGGCCGAGCAGTCCGGCGAACGACATGTCGGGGGCCACGCGGGCGCGCAGCACGAGGGTGTCGAGGAACGGGCCGACGAGGTCTTCGAGCTGCGCCCAGCGGCGTCCACCCACCACGGCGGCGACGGCGATGTCGTCGCTGCCGCCGAGCCGAGCGAGCAGCACCGACAGCGCGGCGTGCAGCACCATGAACTCGGTGGCGCCGTGTGCGCGGGCGAGGTCGGCGAGCGCGTCGCGCACACCGGCGGACACCGTGAAGTCGACGCTGCGCGCACCGGTGTCGATTCCGGTGGCGTCGGCGGGCAGTTCGGTGACGGTCAGTCCGTCGAGGGCGCGTCGCCAGTGCTCGAGGTCGCGCTCGGGGATGCCGCGTTCGGCTTCCCACAAGGCGTAGTCGGCGTACTGCAGCGGCAGCGGTTCCCACTGCGGGGCCGCACCGTTCACGCGGGCGAGGTAGGCGATGGTGAGGTCGCGCAGCAGCGGCCGCAGCGACGTGCCGTCGGCGATCGAATGGTCGACGTCGAGATACAGCACGTGCTGGTCGGGGCCGGTGCGTTCGAGTCGCACGCGCCACCGGTCGCTGCGCGGCGCTTCGTGGACCTGCTGGTACACGCCGTCGCCGTCGACGATGTAGTCGGTGCGCAGGATCTCGTGGCGCAGCGCGACGTCGCCGAGCGCGGCCTGCAGGGCACCGAGGTCGAGCGGTCCGCTCAGGTTGACCTCGCTGCGCAGCCGGTAGGCATCGGGGGCAAGCGAACTCAGCCCCCACAGGCGACGCTGCGCGCGGCTGAGCGGGATCCGTTCCGGTCGCGGCGACACGGCGACGGGTCCGGCGTCGGTATCGAAACCACCGGCGTCGAGGGCGGCGGCGAGTGCGTCGACGGTGGGGTTCGCGAAGACGGTGCGCAGCGGCACGTCGGTGCCGGTCTCGTCGCGCAGGCGTCCGACGAGGACGGTGGCGAGCAGCGAGTTGCCGCCGACCGCGAAGAAGTCGTCGGTGCGTCCCATCGTGGTGCCGTCGCCGAGGACGTCGCCGATGATGCGGGCGACGAGCGCTTCGGTCTCGGTGCGCGGTTCGCTGCCTTCGCCCGCGGCGGGTTCGGGCAGTGCGGCGGCGTCGACCTTGCCGTGGGAGGTGAGCGGGATCGCGGCCAGCGGCACGATCGCGGTGGGCACGAGGTGCGCGGGCAGGACGGTGCGCAGCTGCGCTCGCAGGCCTGCGTCGTCCAGGTTATCGCCGTCGAGGTTCTCACCGGTGACGTAGGAGATGAGGCGGCCGCTGCGCACGAGGGTCACGGCCCGGTCGACGCCGTCGAGAGCGGTGAGAGCGGTGTCGATCTCGCCGGGTTCGATGCGCACGCCGCGCAGCTTGATCTGGTTGTCACTGCGGCCGACGAATTCGAGGGCACCGGCGCGGGTCCAGCGCACGAGGTCGCCGGTGCGGTAGCGACGGCCGTCGGGTCCGGCGACGAACCGCGAGGCGGTGCGCCCAGCGGCATCCCGGTAGCCCGACGCGAGTCGCGGTCCCGAGACGTACAGTTCGCCGACCACGCCGGCGGGCACGGGACGCAGTCGCTCGTCGAGGACCTCGACGGTGACGCCGCGGACCGGGGTGCCGATGACGATGTCGTCGCCGGGTCGCAGCGGCTGCGAGTTGGTGACGAACATCGTGGCCTCGGCCGGGCCGTAGCTGTTGACGAGGGTGCGCCCGTCTCCCCAGCGATCGACGATCTCGCGGGTGAGCCGGTCGCCGCCGAGCACGAGGGTGCGCAGGGCCGGCAGGTCGCGCACCGGCACGGTCGCGAGCGTCGACGGCGTCATCACCGCGTGCGTGATCGCGGCACTGTCGAGCAGGTCGCCGAGGGCAGCGCCACCGTAGCTGTCGGCGTCGGCCACCACGAGCGTCGCGCCGGAGATGCCGGCGGTGAGCATCTCGAGCATCGCGGCGTCGAACGACGGTGCCGCGACGTGCAGGACGCGATCGCCCGGGAAGGCTGCGAGGTATTCGCCGATGTCCTCGGCGAACGCGCTCGCGGCGCGCTGGGTGACGGTGACGGCCTTGGGGTGTCCGGTGGTGCCGGAGGTGAAGACGAAGTAGGCGGGGGCGTCGGGTGCGGGATCGACGACGTCGGCAAGCGGTTCCTCGTCGTCGGAGGTCACCTCGAGCCACCGCACGGTCGCCGGAAGTGTCGGCGCTTCACCGACTCCCACACGCACGTCGGCGAGCATCTCGGCCAGGCGCGCGGTGGGGGCGGTGGGGTCGACGAGCATCGGTGCGGCGCCGGCGCCGATGATGCCCCACACGGCGAGCACCGATTCGAGCGAGCGCGGGTAGGCGCACGCCACCGGATCCCCCGGGCGCACACCGGCGAGCTGGAGACGCGCCGCGAGAGCGTCGGAATAGTAGAGCAGTTCGGGATACGACAGTTCGCGGTCGCCGTCGACGATCGCGAGTTCCTCGCCGCCGGCGGCCGCGCCCTGCGCGAGCCACTGGCGCAGCGACCGGGGTGCGCCCGGCACAGCGCCGACAGTGGGCAGGCCGGCGTCGCCGTGCAGGTCGATCTCCCCGACCCGCACGTCCGGATCGGCGACGGCCGCGCTCAGGATCGTACGCAGGCGGTCGGCGTAGCCGGCGACGGTGTCGGCGTCGTACAAGTCTGTGCTGTAAAAGAATTCGAGGTCGATGCCGTCCTGCTGCTCGGTGACGGTGACCTGCACGTCGACGTTGACCGTTTCGGTGTCGACAGGCGCGGCGGTGACGTTCAGGCCGGGCAGCGCAAAGGTCGACTCGACGGGTCGTGCCTGCGACAGCGCCACCTGGAACAGCGGGTGCCGCGCTTCGCTGCGGGCGGGCTGCAGCTTCTCGACGAGCGTCTCGAACGGCGCGTCCGGGTTGCTGTAGGCGGCGAGGTCGCGGCGGTGCACCTGCGTGAGCAGCTCGGTGAAGGTGGCGTCGGGGTCGACGTCGGTGCGCAGCACGAGGGTACCGGCGAACATGCCGACGACGTCGTCGAGCTGCGGGTCGCCGCGACCGGAGACGGCGGTGCCGATGGGGATGTCGCGACCGGCACCGTGCCGCGCGAGCAACGCCGCGAGTGCGGCGTGCAGCACCATGAACACCGTCGCGCGACCCTCACGGGCCAGCGTGTGCAGTCCGCGGACGAGGTCGGCGTCGAGCGAGACGGTTTGGGCGGCACCGTGTCCGGTGGGTTGCGCGGGGCGCGGCCGGTCGCCGGGCAGGGTCACTTCGTCGGGCAGGTCGGCGAGTTCGCCCAGCCAGTACGGGATCTGTTCGTCGGCGACGCTGCGCTGCCACCGCGCGTAGTCGGTGTACTGGACGGGCAGCGCCGGCAGCTCGGGGCTCGCGCCGGTGAGGCGGGCGTCGTAGGCGACTGCGATGTCGCGCAGCAGCGGCGTGAGCGACCAGCCGTCGGCTGCGATGTGGTGCAGGACGACGAGCAGCACGTGCCGGTCAGGTGCCGTCCGGTACAGGCGCATGCGGGCCGGGGGTTCGACGGTGAGGTCGAATCCGGTGGTGGCGTAGTCGCGGACGAATTCGTCGAGGGCGTCCTCCGGCACGGCCACCGGGTCGAGATCGGGGCGTGCCGGGGGCAGCACGGTGTACTCGTCGGCGGCCGGGTAGACGGTGCGCAGCGTGCGGTGCCGTTCGAGCACGTCGGCCACGGCGGCGGTGAGGGCATCGACGTCGAGGTTCCCGTCGAGCCGCACCACGAAGGGCAGGTTGTAGCTCGGGGAGGCCGGGTCGAAGCGGTTGATGAACCACAGGCGCTGCTGCGCCGCCGACAACGGGGCGGGTGCGTCGGGGTCGGCGACGAGACGCGCACGGCGAGAGGGCTTATCGCTTCCACTGGTTATGTGTGAAGTTAGGGCTGTAATGGTCCGGTTCTCGAAGATGTCTCTCACGGTGACGTCGGCGTCGAGCACGTCCGACAGGCGACCGGCGAGGCGCGTGGCGAGCAGTGAGTTGCCGCCGAGGTGGAAGAAGTCGTCGTCGGCGCCGAGGGTGCCGGAGGTGATGCCGAGCAGTTCGGCGCACACGTCCGCGACGAGTTCCTCGACCGGTCCGTGCGGTGCCGCTCCCCCATCGGCCGTGACGTCGGGGGTGGGCAGGGCGGCACGGTCGAGTTTGCCGTTGGCGGTGAGCGGCAGCGCGTCGAGGGCCACGGCGGCCGACGGGACGAGGTAGTCGGGCAGGCTGCGTCGCAGGTCGCACAGGGCGTCGATGGCGTTGCCTCCGACGAGATAGGCGACGAGGCGGTCGTCGCGCAGCAGCACGACGGCCTGGCGCACGCCTTCGCTGCGCAGCAGGGCGGCTTCGATCTCGCCGGGTTCGATGCGGTAACCGCGCAGTTCGATCTGCTGGTCGGCGCGACCGAGATAGTGCAGGGCACCGCTGGTGTCGCGGCGGCCGAGGTCGCCGGTGCGGTAGCGGCGCGTGCCACCGGGGGCGGCGACGAAGCGGGTCGCGGTCTGGCCGGGGCGTCCGCGGTAGCCGCGCGCGAGTTGGTCTCCGCGCACGTACAGTTCGCCGCTCGCACCGGGCAGTGCGGGTCGCAGCGACGAGTCGAGCACATCCACGGCGAGACCGGGCAGCGGCGCACCGATGCCGGTCGCGGTGGCGTCGCCGAAGGTCACGTGCACGGTGGTCTCGGTGATGCCGAACATGTTGATCGTCCGCACATGCGGATGGCTTGCGGCCCACGGGCGCACGCGCTCCGGGTCGAGGGCTTCGCCGCCGAAGATCACCAGCCGCAGGTCTTCGAGCGGCGCGTGATCGGTGGCGGCGAGCTGGTAGAAGGCCGTGGGGGTCTGGTTGAGCACCGTCACCCGGTTGCTGGTGAGCACGTCCACGAAGGCGGCCGGGTCGCGCACGGTGAGGTGGTCGATCACCACCACGGAAGCGCCGGTGGCGAGCGGTGCCCACATCTCCCACACGGAGAAGTCGAAGGCCGGCGAGTGGAACATCGTCCACACGTCGTCGGCGCGCAGTCCGAACTCGTCGACGGTCGCGGCGAGCAGCGACAGCACGTTGCGGTGCGTCACCTGCACGCCCTTGGGGGTTCCGGTGGAACCGGAGGTGTAGACGATGTAGGCGCCGAGATCCGCGACGAGCGGGAAGTCGAACAGCGCGCCGTCGTCGAGGCGGCCGGCCACCTCCGGGTCGTCGAGTCGCAGCGTCGGCACGCGGACGTCGGTGAAGTCGTTGTCGGTGACGACCAGCGAGGGCTGCGCGTCGTCGAACAGGACCTGCAGTCGCGTGGCGGGATGCGTGACGTCGACGGGCAGGTAGATTCCACCGGCGCGGGAGACGGCGAGGATCGCGACGACGAGGTCGGGGGTGCGCGGCAGCGCGACGGCGACGACGTCCTCGGCGGTGACGCCGCGTTCGCGGAGGAGTTTGGCGAGCGCGCCCGAGCGCGACCACAGCGCGCCGTAACTGAGGGAGTACCCGTCCCCCACCACGGCGACGGCCGCCGGATCGTCGGCCACGCGCTGCGCGACCAGCTCGGGCAGCGACTCTGCCGAAAGTTGTTGCGCGACGCCGACGGGGGTGAGGTCGGCGTCGCCCAACTCGATACCGCCGACCGACACAGCCGGGTCGGCGGTAACGGCATCGAGGATACGCACGAACCACGACTGCCACTGCGCAATCGTGTGCGAATCCAAAAGTTCGTCCGCGTACGTGAGGACCGTTTCCAAACCGGCGGGTACACCGGTCTCGGAACGGCGTTCGCGGACGGTCAGTTCGAGGTCGACGCGGGCCGTGCCCACCGGGATTTCGCGGATCGTCGTGGAGCTGCCGGGCAGCGTGAACTCGTCGAGCGAGAACGACTCGTACGCCAGGATGACCTGGAACAACGGGTGGTGCGCGTCGGTGCCGGCACCCACCGCGTCGACGATCCGATCGAACGGCACGTCGGCGTGAGCGAAGGCGTCGAGATCGGCGCGACGGGTATCGGCGAGCAGGTCGGCGAAGGTGCGGCGCGGATGCACCCGCAACCGCAGCGGCACGGTGCCGACGAACATGCCCACCACGTCGTCGACCGCGGCGTCGCTGCGTCCGGAGACGGGCGTGCCGATGGTGACGTCGTCAGTGGCGGCGAGCGCCGACAGCAAGATCGCAAAGGCCGCGTGCATCACCATGAACGGCGTGACGTCGTGGGCGCGGGCGAGCTTGTCGACCGCGGCGTGCAGTTCGGCGGGGATCGTGAAACTCGCGCGACCCGCGGTACCGGTGGTCGCCGCGCTGCGGGGACGGTCGGTGGGCAACGCGAGCAGCGGCGACGCGTCGTCGAGGGTCTGCTTCCAGAAGGCGAGCTGCCGTGCCGCGAGGCTGTCGGGATCGTTCTCGTCGCCGAGCACGGCCCGGTGCCAGCGCGCGTAGTCGCGGTAGGTGACCGACGGTGCCGGCAGCTCCGGCGTCTCCCCGTCGCGGTGGGCGCGGTAGGCAGCGACGGCGTCACGTCCGAGCGGCAGCAGCGACAGGCCGTCGGCGGCGATGTGATCGATCACCACGGCGAGCACGTAGCCGGAGTTTGTCCGATACAGCCGGGTGCGGATCGGCGGGTCGACGGTGAGATCGAAACGCGCGCGCGCGAATTCGGCCAGATCCGCATCGAGATCGGTGCCGGCGTCGACGGGCTCGAGGTCGAGCGTCACCGACGACAGCACGTGCTGGCGTGGGCCGGACGGGCTGTCGGGGAAGACCGTGCGCAGCGAGTCGTGGCGAGACAGCACGGTGGCGGCGGCCGCACGTACGGCGTCGAGATCGGTGTCGGCGTCGAGATCGAGCGCGAAGGCGATGTGGTCGCCGCCGTCGATACCGTCGGCCACGTCGAACCGGTTGAGCAGCCACATGCGCTGCTGCGCGGGTGCGAGCGGCGCGTCGCTGTCGTCGTCGATGTGCACGAGCGGCAGGTGCTCGCCGATGGGTTCCTCGGCGAGCAGGTTCGCGAGTTCGGCGACAGTGGGGTGCTCGAAGATGTCGCGCACACCCACCCGGCGACCCGCGACTCCCCGCAGGCGCGCGGCGAGCTGGGTCGCGAGCAGTGAATTGCCGCCGACGGCGAAGAAGTCGTCGGATCCGGCGACGCTCGGCAGGTCGAGCAGGTCGGCGACGACACCGGAGACGAGTTCTTCGGTGGCGCTGCGGTATCCGTCGGTGCGGGTCGCGGTGACCACCGGCTCGGGCAGCGCGGCGCGGTCGATCTTGCCGGTGCTGGTGAGCGGGAACGCGTCGAGCACGGTGACGATCGCGGGCACCATGTGCCGGGGCAGCCGCTGGGCGACCCACTCGCGGATCTCGTGCGGGTCGAGGCGGCCGTTGCGGCTGTGCACGTAGGTGGCGAGGGTGTCGCCGCGCACCACGGTCACGGCGGTGCCGATGCCCGGGTGGGTCTGCAGGATCGCGTCGATCTCGCCGAGTTCGATGCGGAAGCCGCGGATCTTGACCTGATGGTCGCTGCGGCCGACGAATTCGAGCGCGCGGTCGTCGTCGTGTCCCGTCCAACGGACGAGATCGCCTGTGCGGTAGAGACGTCCGGTGCCGAACGGGTTGGCGACGAAGCGGTCGGCGGTGAGTGCGGGTGCGTCGAGGTATCCGCGGGCGACGCCCTGTCCCCCGAGATACAGCTCGCCGGTCACACCTTCGGGCACGGGCCGCAGGCGTTCGCTGAGCACCACCGCGGTGACGCCGACGAGGCCGGTGCCGATGGTGAGCCGGTCGCCGGGTTCGAAGGGTTCGCTCGACGTGGCGAGCACCGTCGTCTCGGTGGGGCCGTAGACGTTGAGCAGGGTGCGGCCGGGCGCCCAGCGTTCGGCGGTCTCGACCGGCCATGCCTCGCCGCCGATCGCGATGGTGCGCAGGGCGCCGAGCCCGGTGGGGTCGAGCTGGGTGGGCACCGAGGGCGTCGAGAACCAGTGGGTGATGCCTTCGGTGCGAAGCAGTTCCACGAGTTCGCCGCCACCGAACAGGTCGGCGGGCGCGACCACCAGCGTGCCGCCGGAGGTGAGTGCCAGGACGTATTCGAGCACCGCGCCGTCGAAGGCGGGGGTGGCGAAGTGCAGCACCCGTGCGTCGGTTGCGGTGTCCGAGATGGTGGGCAGGTCGAAGCGTTCGACGAACGACTGCGCGAGCGGGCCGAGTCCGCGATGCGAGACCACCACGCCCTTGGGCCGGCCGGTGGAGCCCGAGGTGTAGACGACGTAGGCCGTGTTGTCGACGTGCAGCGGCCGCACACGATCGGCGTCGGTGATGGGGCGGGTGTCGCCCTCGACGGTGAAGGCGATCGGCTCGACCCCGGCGGGCAGCGTGACATCGCCATCGACGATCGCGTACCGCGCGCCGGAGGCGCCGAGCAGCTGGGCGATGCGTGCGGCGGGCTGGTTGGGGTCGACTGGGACGAAGGCCGCGCCGCTCAGCGCTACGGCCGCAGCGGCGAGCACCGAACGCGTCGACCGCGAGAGCACGACGGCCACACGGTCTTCCGTACCGATGCCCTGCTCGATCAGCGTCCACGCGAGCGGGCGTGCCGCCGTGCCGATCTCGACGGCCTGTCCACCGGGTTCGGCGACGCAGGCCGGCGACCGGTCGATGATCTCGGCGAAGGTCGCTTCCGGCCCGGGTTCGGCCGGTTCGATGGAGAGGGTGCCGAGGTCGAGGTCGCCGACGGGCAGCGACGGATGCTGCGCGACCTGCTCGAGTACTCCGCTCAGGCGGGTCACCCAGCGGGCGACGGTGTCGTCGTCGAACAGTTTCGTGTCGTAGACGAGGCGGCCGGTGAGCGATCCGTCGCGCAGTTCGCGCAGCGAGATCTCGAGGTCGAATCGCGCCTGCGACGAGGCGATCTCCTGCGGCCGCACCGTGAGGCCGGGCAGTTCGAGGTCGGGCACGTCCACGTTGTCGTAGGCGAGCATCACGTGGAAGGGCGAGAAGCCCAGGGCGTCGACGACGTAGTCGAACGGCACGGTGGCGTGCGCGAAGGCGTCGAGGTCGGTGTCGCGGGCCTGCGCGAGCAGCGCCGTGAACGGCTGTGCCGGGTCGACATTCGTGCGTAGGGTGACGGTGCCGACGAACATGCCGACGAGCGCGTCGAGATCGGGATGGTCGCGACCGGCCGTTCCGGTGCCGATGGCGATGTCGGGCCCGGAGGTCCAGGCTGCGAGCCACACGGCGACGGCGGCGTGCACGGCCATGAAGGTGGTGGCGTCGTGTGCGGCGGCGACGGACCGCAGTGCCGCGACCTGGTCGGCGGGCACCGTGAAGTCCACGGTCGCAGCGGGACCGAAGCCGCCGTTGCGGGGGCGATCGGTGGGCAGCGGCGCCGCGTCGGCGAGACCGTCGAGTGTGCGGGTCCAGTAGTCGATCTCGCGACCGGCGCGGGCGTCGGGTGCCGCCGGATCGCCGAGGCGGTCGAGGTGCCACTGCGCGTAGTGCCGGTAGTGCAGCGGCAGCGCCGTCCACGCGGGGGCCTCCCCGGTCGTGCGGGCGAGGTAGGCGGTGGCGACGTCGGCGGTGAGCGGCACGAACGACGCACCGTCGAGCGCGATGTGGTGGGCGACGACGGCGAGCACGTGCTTGTCGTCGGCGAGTCGCAGCAGCCGGATGCGGAACGGGATCTGCGCGGTGAGGTCGAACGGTTCTGCTGCCCACTCGGTGATGAGGGCTTCGACGTCGCCCTCGGCGGTTTCGGGTTCGAGCGCGAGACCGGCGACGGCACGCTCGAGCGGCAGCACGTCCTGCACCGGGCCGTCGAGTTCGAGGCGGAACAGCGTGCGGAGGGTTTCGTGCCGGTCGAGGACGTCCACCACCGCGGCCTGCAGCGCCGGCAGGTCGAGGGCGCCGTCGAGGTGCAGCGCGAACGGCAGGTGGTAGGCAGCCGGGTCGCCGTGCGCGCGGGCGAGCAGGAACAGTCGGCGCTGCGCGGGGGCGAGCGGCGACGGTCCGGTGTCGGGGGTGGCGACGGGTCGCGATTCCGATTCGGGTCGCTTCGCCGCGGCGGCCGCCAGTCGGGCCACGGTCGGGTGGGCGAACACGTCGCGCAACTGCACGTCGCGACCCAGTGCTGCACCGAGACGGGCTGCGAGTTGCGCGGCGCCGAGCGAGTGACCGCCGAGTGCGAAGAAGTCGTCGTCGGCTCCGATGTCGTCGATGCCGGTGAGTTCGGCGAACAGCTCGGCGACGATCTTCTCGGTCGGGCCGTTGGGCGGCCGCGATCCGACGGCCACGGCCCGCTCGGGTGCGGGCAGCGCGCGCCGGTCGACCTTGCCGCCCGGAGTGAGGGGCAGCGCCTCGAGCACGGTGATCGACGACGGACGCAGATAGGTGGGTAGTTCGTCGGCGAGGCGGACGGTGAGATCGGCGGGGTCGACGTCGCCCACGACATAGGCGGCGATGTGCTCGCCGTGGACGGTGACGGTCGCGGCCTGCACCTCGTCGAAGGCGACGAGCGCGGCTTCGATCTCGCCGAGTTCGATGCGGTATCCGCGGATCTTCACCTGCTGGTCGGCGCGGCCGAGGAATTCGAGGTGGACGTCGGTGGTCCAGCGGGCGCGGTCGCCCGTGCGGTACATGCGCCCACCGAACGGTGAGGCGACGAATCGTTCGGCGGTGAGGGCCGGTGCGCCGAGGTAGCCGCGCGCCACACCCGGTCCCCCGAGATACAGCTCGCCGATCACGCCGGCGGGCACGGGATGCAGGCGGGCGTCGAGGACGACAGCGGTCATGCCGTCGATCGGCCGGCCGATCGGAACGCCCGCGCCGGGCTGCAGCGGGTCGCTGAGCGTCGCGAGGATCGTGGTCTCGGTGGGCCCGTAGGCGTTGAGCATCGTGCGGCCGGTGGACCAGCGGTCGGCCACGGCCTGCGGCAGTGCTTCGCCACCGGCGTCGAGAACCTGCAGGTCGGGCAGGTCGTCGTCGGGGGTGACGGCGAGGATCGCCGGTGCGGTGATCGCGTGGGTGACGGATTCGCTGCGCAGCAGGGTTGCCAGCGCCGGTCCGCCGACGGCGTCGGGCGGGCAGATCACCAGGGTGGCGCCGGCGTCGAAGGCGAGGAGCAGTTCCTGCAGCGATGCGTCGAAGGACGGCGACGCGAGGTGCAGTACCCGCGACGTCTCGTCGGCGCGGTAGCGATCGCGCAGCGTCGACACGAGCGCCGACACTCCGCGGTGGCCCACCGCGACGGCCTTCGGGGTGCCGGTGGAACCGGAGGTGTGGATGATCCACACCGTGTTGTCGACGTGCAGCGGCCGCAGGCGATGCTCGGCAGTGAAGGTCTCGCCGGAACCGTCGGTGGGAGGCGCGAGGCGGGTGACGTGCTCGGGCAGCACCGGGTGGTCGTGGGCAATGGCGATCCGCACGTCGCGCAGCACCTGCTCGAGGCGGCGGGCGGGAAGTTCGGGGTCGAGCGGGGTGTAGGCGGCACCGGTCTTGGCGACGGCCCACAGTGCGACCACCGAATCGATCGAGCGAGGCAGCAGCACCGCGACGCACTCTTCGGGTCCGGCACCGGCCGCGACCAGCGCATGAGCGAGCGCGTCGGAGCGAGCGTCGAGTTCGCGGTAGGAGATGCTGTCGTTTCCGTCCACGACGGCGACGGTGCGGCTCGCGGCATGGCGGGTGAGGACGTCGGGCAGCAGTTCCGGTTCGGGCGCGGTGCGTCCGCGGGCGGGAGCCAGACCGTCGAGTTCGGCTGGCTCGGCGAGGGCGAGATCGCCCACCGCGACGCGCGCGTTCTGCACGAACTCCTTCAGGAATCCGAGGAAACGGCTGTGCAGCGACGAGAGGTGTTCGCCGCTGTAGAGATTGGGGTTGGCCTCGAAATCGACGCGCATCGTGCGGCCGGCGATGCCCGGGTAGACGTTGACCGACAGGTCGTCGACCGGTCCGGTGGACTGCACGTGGTAGTCGCCGATCACGTCGCCGAACGCGATCTGCGGGTGGAACATCATCAGGTTGACGACGGGACCGAACGCATTGCGGGTCTCGCTGTGCTCGCGGCCCATCTCGCGCAGGTCGGCCAGCATGTCCTCGTAGCGATAGCGCTGATGACGCAGGGCTCCGGTGAGTTCGACCTGCACGTCGCGGATCAGATCGGTGGCCGGCGCCGCCTGATCGACGCGGACCCGCAGCGGAACAACATTGGAGATGGCTCCGGCGGAGCGACGCAACGGCGCGGTGGTGCGGGCCGAGACCGGAAGCGTGAGCACGACGTCGTCGGTACCGCACGCGCGGGACAGAAATGCGGCGAAGGCTGCGACGACGACCGGGACGTCGGTCGAATTCGCGTCGTGGGCCAGAGCCGTCACGGCGTCGGCAACCTCGGACAACAACTCGGTACCGGCCTGGCGCGCCGGCACCTTCGGCGGAGCGACGCCCTCGACGAGCGAAATCGGTTCGGGCAGGTCGGAAAGCCGCTCGAGCCAGTGGGCACGATCGGCGGTCTGACGTTTCGACCCCGTATATGCAGCCTCGAACTCGACGATCTTCTCGACGGGCATCGACGTGACCGGCGGTGTCTCCTCTTCCGCAATCCACGCCGAGTAGAGCTCGGCCGAGCGGTTGAGCATGATCATCGCGCCGTGCCCGTCCAGAGCTATGTGGTGGACGTAGCTGGACAGGAAATACCGGCCGTCGGCGACATGGAGCAGCGCCGTCGCGATCAATCGGTCGCGCAGCGGATCGATGGGGCGCGAGAACCGCTCGCTCATCCACCGGTGGGCCGCAGTCTCGGGGTCGTCGCACGAACGGAAATCCATGTACGGGACGTCGTCGTCGAACTCGACATCGACGACCTGCTCTGGAAGCCCTTCCTTTTCGACGAGGAAAAGGAAGCCGGACTCCACGTCGCGTGCACCCTGCACACATGCCTTACGAACGAGGTCGTGATCGGGCTCGCCTCGAAGTTCTACGTACTGGGCGATCGTGAAGGGCACATCAGGATGGAGTGCTTGCGCGTACCAGAGACCCCGCTGACTAGGGGACAGCGGAAGTAGATGCACCACGCTCCCCTCGCCCTCGCCCGACACAATTCAGGACAGGGGACGTGCAGAATCCTCCCCTATCGTGCGATCGTGGACGGAGCCTCCCAACTCCACTGTCACGATCACCGTGCAGAAGTTTACTTACAGTCACGGTTACTCACCACTTGAACGGTCGGCCAGATCAGAATCGGGTTATCGTCTCGAGCGGAAACCACGAAGGGGGCACAAGCGGCGTGAACGATGTTACCGGTGAGTCAGATTCGCCCGAACGGCGTCGACGCAAGGTGCGGAGACGTCTGTCCGATGAGGAGATCGCAGCTCAGCGCACGAAGCGCCGTCGCGTGCAGATCGGCTGCGGCGTAGGCGCACTCGTTGTCGTCGGATTCATCGGCTGGCTGGGTTACGAAGGCCTGCAGGCGAAATCGAACCTGGAAAAGGCGCAGAACTTCGCGACGCAGGCGAAAGACGCTCTGCTCGCAGGCGATACCGACCAGGCTCGCATTGCCGCCGGCGACGCCGATCGTTACGCCCAGGACGCCCAGAGTTCGGTCGACTCGGTGCCGTGGCGCATAGCTGGCGCCGTCCCATTGTTGGGGAGCCCGTTCGATTCCACTCGCCAGGTGACCACCATTGTGAGCGGTCTCACAGAGCAGGTCCTCCTGCCGGCGGTCGACGCAGGCAGTGCAGTATCTCCGGATCAGTTGATTTTGGACGGCGCACGCATCAATCTCGCGGCACTCCGCGACGCGGCGCCTGTCCTCGAGACGACCTCTGCGGCGATCAGCGATCTCGACGAGCAGGCCCAGAATGTCGACAGCACGTGGTTGGGACTGATCGACGACGCTCGGGTCGATCTGCAGGAGCAGGTGTCCGAGTTGTCCGGACTACTGAACAACACCTCGCTCGCGGCGCAGATCGCGCCGGCCATGCTGGGCGCAGACGGTCCGCGTAGTTACTTCGTCGGTTTCCAGACGAACGCAGAGGCACGCGGTACAGGCGGACTGCTCGGCGGCTTCACTGTGATCAGAGCAAATGACGGAGCGGTCTCCGTCGACGAGGTCACGAGCAACCGGGAATTCCGGTTCGACTACGACCCGATCGACCTCGGCCCCGATTTCCAGCGTGCCTACGGGCACAGCCGCCCCACCCAGGACTTCCGCAACAGCAATGTGAGTCCGCACTTCCCGTATGCGGGCCAGATTTGGCAGTCGATGTGGCAGCAGGAGACGGGACAGCGCGTGGACGGAGCGATCGCGACCGATCCGGTGGCGTTGAGCTACGTCCTCGATGTGGTCGGTGACGTCACCCTCCCGGGCGGAGAGAAGATCACCGCCGAGAACGTCGTTGAACTGACCGAATCCACGGCCTACGCCCGTTTCGGAGACGACCAGAGAGCGCGTAAGGCATATCTGGAAACGGTTGCACAGACCGTGGTGAAGAAGCTGACCGGCAGCATTTCCAGGCCGCAGGCATTGCTAGAGGCACTGGGACGTGCAGCGGGTGAAGGTCGACTCGCGGTCTGGAGCTCCGTTCCGGAGGAACAAGACGTACTCGCCACCACGCCTCTCGGTCACGTCGTGCCCGACGACCCCGCCCCATACGCCCATGTGGTGGTCAATAACCTCGGTGGAAACAAGCTGGACTACTATTTGGAACGCGAGATTGAATACACAGCTGGGTCGTGTGATGGAGACACCCGCGAATCGAAGGTGACTGTGCGGCTGACCAACGGACTTCCTCAAGGCGATTACACCGACTACGTGGCAGGAATGTTCGACAATCCTGTCGGTGCGCCTGTAGGCACGAACCTCACCGACGTCGGGCTCCTTGCAACACAGGGCGCCAAGTTGAAGAAGGTGACCGTCAACGGCACCACCGCATTCGGCTACACCGGAATGGAGCGTGGTCACCCTCTTTTCAACATCCAGGCTCCGGTGCCACAGGGCGAAACCGTTGAGATTGTCTACGAGCTCGAAGAACCTGCTGTCGAAGGCGCCGCGCGCGTTCCGATTCAGCCGCTTGTCGACGCGCCGGCGGTAAAGGCAGACGTACCGGCATGTGGCTGAGCCGGTTCACCTACTCGCCCTCGAGATAGAGGCTCTGACGAGACCAGGGATCGACACCACCAGCGTTCGATCCCTGGTCTCGGCATAAGACTGCTCTTGCGGTTTGAGCTGTGCCGGTCCCGGGTAGCTGGAGATGTACACCGAAAGTTCTCCTTCGACGATGGACAGGTACGCGGAATGCTTACTCGGGAACAGTATGAAATGCCCATGCGTTGTACTGTTTTCGGAACCGGATACCTTGGCGCTACTCACGCGGCCTGCATGGCCGAACTTGGACATCAAGTTCTCGGCGTCGATATCGATGCAGATAAAATCGCGAAACTCGAAGCGGGAGAGGTTCCATTCTTCGAACCCGGGCTGCTCGACGTTCTTCGCCGGAATATCGAATCAGCACGCTTGTCGTTCACTACGTCGTACGAAGAGGCAGCATCCTTTGCCAACCTGCACTTTATTGCCGTAGGCACCCCACAGCGGCACGGTGACTACGCAGCTGACCTTACCCAGCTCCATTCGGTAATTGACCGACTAGCGCCCAACTTAACCCAAGCGGCGGTCGTCGTCGGCAAGTCGACCGTTCCTGTAGGAACTGCGACGGCGTTGAGTGAACGAGTGCGTTCGCTCGCTCCGGCCGGTGACGCCGTCGAATTAGCATGGAACCCTGAATTCCTTCGCGAAGGGTTTGCTGTCCAGGACACCCTGGCGCCCGACCGGCTCGTCTTCGGGATCGAACATGATCGTGCAGGACACGCAGAGAGCGTCCTGCGAGAGATCTACCGATCGCTGATCAGTGCCGACGTTCCGCTGGTCGTGACTGACCTTGCAACAGCTGAACTCGCGAAGTCCGCAGCCAATGCTTTCCTCGCTACCAAGCTCTCCTTCATCAACGCCATCTCAGAGGTATGTGAGGTCGCGGGGGCAGACTCTTCAGAGCTCGCTGACATTCTCGGATATGACCCCAGGATTGGTCGTCGCTTTCTCAATGGCGGCCTCGGATTCGGTGGTGGCTGCCTACCCAAGGACATAAGGGCTCTGATGGCCAGGGCAGGCGAACTCGGTGCGAACCAGGCACTACATTTCCTCCGCGAAGTCGACAGTATAAATATGCGTTGCCGTTCACGGATGGTCGAAATGACACGAAAGGCATGTGGAGGATCTGTTCTTGGAGCACGCATTACGGTGCTCGGTGCCGCATTCAAGCCCGAATCGGACGATGTCCGCGATTCACCCGCCCTGAATGTCGCGGGGCAGCTTCAATTAGGCGGCGCCGAAGTAACCGTCTTCGATCCCCAGGCTATGGACAACGCGCGGAAAGTCTTCCCGACTCTCAACTACGCCACAAGCGCTCATGAAGCCTGCCGAGGAGCGGATGCAGTTCTCGTGCTCACCGAGTGGCCCGAATTTTGTCAACTTGACCCTGCCACCGTCGCAAATCTTGTCCGAACCCAGAACGTTCTGGATGGCCGCAACTGCCTGGACGGAGCTCGATGGCGGTCCCAAGGATGGCATTACTGGAAGCTCGGTTCTGCCGTGACATTGGCGTAACCCTCATCGAAGCGCCGCTACCTGCCCAAGTCAGCGCCTTTCACGCGCTCCCGTAAGGGCTCGGGGTGCTTCCAGCATCCACGACGTGTACCGATGAGCGAGTACCACGTTGTTCCCTACCCAGATGCAGACAACAACCAGTGTCAACGACATAACGATAGGCGTGAGCTGCTCCACCCACCCGTACCTGGTCAACAGATCTGCCAATCCAAATCTACCCACCAAGGCACTGATCACCGAAATCGCGAACATATGGAGGACGTAAACTGACAGCGTGGAGCGTCCGACCCATTGCAGAAAAGACATAACTCTGGTACGCATGCTCAACAACGAAAATGCTTGACTGCAGATGAAGAGGGCCAACGGGGCGAGTAAAATCTTCGATTCGTCGCGGACTCCCCATGCCAGCACAGGAACGATTAGGACACAGTACAGTCCCAGCGAACCAGCAAGGTAGCTCCACCTAGCATTTTTCATAAGCGCATACCAAAGAGATGGGGCGCACGCCCCCAGATAGAACCAGAGCGCGTTCGAAGCTACCGACCCGAGTTTCAACGGGTCCAGGGGTTCGCGCATTATTGAATCCGTCGCCGCATCGATAAGCGGAGCGACAGCCGAAAGGGCGACCAATGGAATAAGTACCACGAGACGATACCTTCCACTTAGTACTCTGAAAATGAGCCACGTAAACAGGAAGTACACGGGGAGAGCCCATAGGTACCAGAAGGGGGTCGGCAACAGAACGCTTTGCAAAAACTCCACCGCCGTCGGCGGGTTATCGCCATCACTCGCGCCCGGAACAAAAAGTCGCGCTACAAACAGTATCGTCCACAAGACGTACACCCAGAGCAATCCGATCGTGCGCTTGCGACTCTGCTGTAAAGGACGCGCTAGAGCGTTTACGGAGAACAGACCTGAGATCAAGAAAAAGAAAGGCATTCGAAACGGAGCGAATACATCCGTAATCGTTAGCCAAAGTGTCGAATTGCCCTGCACCTGCTGGTCGAACCAAAGCGCTGAGTGCCCCAGTACGACCAGCACCATGCAAAGCCCCTTCGCCGCATCAGGCCAAGCGATTCGCTTAGTGCGATCTGTTGGTCTCGCTGAGGCGACCCGCCAACTGGCCTCCTGCGCGACTTCGTGACTATTCATCCGTCTTCCAGAGAGTCTCGTCGAGCCACAAAGGGCTAGATTTTCCGTTTTTCGACCGAGAAGCCGGACGTTCCGCAAACTACCTCTGAAACGCCCAGCACTCGATCAGCTGGCCGGTGTGCGCGCCACCGATGCTTCGTCCCCTCTACCAACACCAGGAACACTGTTCGAGGCGTCACGCCTCAAAACTTCGGTGACGTTTCGGCGAACGCTCGCAGGAACAACATCGCTGGGTTCGAGGTGCCCGAATGAAATCCCTACAGCTGCACGTTCATACTCGGGGATTCCCAGTCCTCGGATTAGTGCACGTTCCTCCGCGGCGGTGTTGCCGAACTGAAGCAGGCAGGCGCCGATTCCCTTCCAATGAAGGGCGTACACCAATGTCATCGCGAACAAGCCCGCGTTCAGATATCCTTGGTTCCTCTCCCCGTAGAATTCAAGGCTACGAGAATCATAGGTAACCAGGCCGATTCGGCAAGTGTCATAATCGACCCCGCCGGTACCGTGCAGGGTGTCATAAAGAAGTCGCTTCCCTTTCGGATCATCAATTACGTGCAGCCGAACCATCTGACGGTTGCACGCGGAAGGGGACAACATTGCTAGATGCACGGCTTCGTCGAGGATTTCATCCGCGACCTTTGCACCTGAGTAGCGCCGGGTCGAATGGCGCGATGCAACGAACTCGTTAAAAGGAAGCTCGGCCCATGCTTCCGGGTCCCGGTCAGCAATTGTCTTGACACCGGCCTCGCACCATTCCACGTCCGGATCGTCAGATTCCTCCAAGAACCGCTGAACAGTCTCATATGCATCCTGGTTTCTGTCGTCACGCTCGGCGTGGAAGGAAACCCATGCCCGTAAGACGGATTCACCCATGCGGTACGCAGTCGATGCACGCGTCTCCATGCTGGCATTCTCGAGCATCTTCGCAAGTGCGATTGCTTTGGCGGCCCCGAACGATCTGGGAGCTCTGTATGCCATTCCCTTCTCCAGGGAATGGACCCGCAGCATGATCCGATACTGCTCATGGCTTGAAGCACGTCCACCGTCCAAGAGGTGACTGGACATAAACCGTGCATCGTAGAAATATTCCCGATGAATCTTGATCCGCTTCACGAACTGCCGCAGCGAATCAACGGACTTCAGCTTGTTTTTGAGATTCACGACGAATCACGCTCCTTGCTGCGTTGACAAGATTTGGGTCGCAAACGAATAGGTATGCGACAAGGACTATCCAAACGAGGACTTTGACGGAAAGAACAGGCCAGAATCCCAAACCCCACCATGAGAAGTGATCTCCGACCATTACGACGCAAACCGCAGCGAGGCCACTGGTTTGGAGTCGCACGACGCGCGCCCATGGGATTCTCGGCGTCTCCAGTCGCCTGGACGAACGGACTGCCATCCCACTCATAATGACGCGTTGTATCAGCTGAGCAGCAGCGACGCCCGTCAAACCGAACTGTGCAGCACCCAATACAGCCAACGGTATCGAGATAACACTAGATGTGCCTGAAATCAGCAACACCGCGCGGGTACCCTTCTCGTGGTAGAGCAGGGCAGACAACGACGGGTAGTAAACCGCCTTCACCATCATGCTGAGCGCGAGAAGCGGAACGATGCTAGCGGCGGCATGGAAGCTTTCCGGCGTCATCAACATCAATAGCTCGGACGCGAAAAGCGCGACCGAGGAAGAGATGACGACGGAAGCGCCGACAAATGTAGCGATTACATCGCGCACACGGTCGCGCCAACCGGAGGGTCGCTCGTCCATCTGCGTGAAGTACCACGACAAGAATGCTCGATGGAAGGCGGTTTGTATCGCATCGATGAAGTTCACCGCATACATCGCGATATTGAACAAGCCAGCCGCAGCAACACTGATCAGGTGCGAAATGATAACCCTGGTCGCTAACGAAGTCGCCTGCAGAGTGAGAGTGTGAGGCAGCATCGGTACCGCATAGCCGAGCAGCCGTCGTGCGTCGTCTCGCTCGAACCGAACCCAGAGCATTCCCATCTTCATTGCGTTGATCGTTGCGATCAAAGCAAACAACCCGTTAGCTGTCACCAATGCCAGCGCAATTCCCAGAAGTCCAAAATCCAGTGGCCCGAGAAAAAGAACGGTCAAACCCCCGTTGCAAAGGAAGAGGGCAAGGGAGTAAATACCGTACGACTTGGCCATTGATCGAGCTTGGAGTAGAGCAAGATACACGACCGTGAGTGGCTGGAATAGCAACGAGGCTAGCGCGACCAGGATAACTGGATAGAAATCGAAGTTCGGAAATATCAGAGGCGCATACAACGGCCCGGTCAATGTAAGAACGATAGTGAGGATGACTGCAGCGGACAGCACCGATGCGTAGGCAGCTGTGTAGAACTTGGCCTGGCGCCTGGGATCACCCGAGCCCTCTCCACTGCCTTTGATATTGAAGGACGGGTGACAGAACCGCACCACCGCATACTCCATACCCAGAGCAGCGATCGCGCCTCCGAGCATCAGCAGGGTGACGATCAGGTTGAAGTATCCGTACTCCTCAGGCGTGAGGAGCCTCGTGTAGATCGGGAGCAAGATAAGTGACGAGAGCTTCTGCAGAATGGAAGCTACGGCGTAAATGAGGGAGCGTCCCGCCACTCCCGTTGAATTACCCGACTTCGGCAAGGCCTTCTCCGACTGCCTGCTTGATCCGCGCCAGGACCGCTAGCCCGTGTTTCCGCTCGCGTTCTACAGCAGATTGCGCCGTCCATGCCGGCGGTTCGGCGATCGTCCTTTCGACCACACTCAGCAACGCACGGTGAGCACCAGCATCGCCCGCCTCGGTCAGATTGACGTAGCGGTCTTCCAACCCCAGCTTGGAAAGGAGGTTCTTGATCTTGCTCTCATACTTCGAATAGAGCGGCTCGCTATCGAAGCTGACGAAAGGCACCTGGTTTAGTGTGCTCATACAGGTGCCATGGAAGAAGTCCGTTACCACACAGTCGTACTGGCCGAAGATACCGGCGAACTGAACAGGGTTTAGCTGCAGGAACCCCGCCCCCGGGTACCGAATGAAGACTGTGTCGATATCCACCGAATCGCGCAGATGGGAGATCAGGTCTGTGCCGACTCGCCGATCGCGCACCATCAACAAGACCCGCTTCCGCCCGGAATGGGCGCTCGCGGTGTAGGGCACAACGAACTCCGCTAACCCATGAATGAGCGTCGGATCCACGATCTCGTCGATCCCCACAGAATCCCCCAACAATTCGCGAACAAAGGAATATGTATTCGCGTCTCGCACGGAAATATGGGCATACGACGAGAGCGAGCGCCGGAGAATTTCTCTACTCTCGCCCGAGAGACTTGCGATATCGAGCCTGTTGGCTGATGTCGAAAAACTTACTCGGATCCTTCCGAGATTTTCGGGGGCATAATAGATACTCTTGTCCCCAACAAACGCCAAATTCCAAACCTCATCGGATCCCGTTACGAATCCGTCGAACTGAGAATTTAGGTACTCGAGTGCACCGTTTCGGTCGCTGATGTCGACCCAACGCCTACCCGTCGGCCTGTGTACATACGGACTGACAAATTGACGCATAGAGGCGAAATTTCGGGCACGGACCACACCGAAACTCGGGTTCTTCGGGTTCAGGACCGATGCAAGGCGACGCTTCCTTACGTGACCGACGTCGGTCGGAATAAGGGAGTAACGCCCCGGGGTGTCGGCAGAGTCGAATAACTGTTGAGTTGCGTACGCTTGAAGTACCGTCCCATAGTTTTCTGACTGGGTCAGGGTGAGAATGCCAATTTTCCCGGTACTATTATTCACTTCACTCCCCCGATGACAGCTTGGTCCGCACCAGAGCCTTCAGTAGGATGGTCATCCTCTGAGGTCGCAACTAAACGCGCCATGGAGTAATGCAGGTCGAGTAGTGCAATGACGATAAACAGCACAATCCAGTAGCTCATGTGCGTAATCAATCTCGACGTGATCAGCACAAAAAATGTATATGACATGAGGATGAACGCAGGACGGTTCGTCCTGCCGACGAATACGAGCGCACAAAGATAGGCCGCAACGCCGAGGATCCCCACCTCCATGTACACCCGAAGAGTATCGTTATGGAGCAGGCTGTTCCATGATGTTCCGCTTACGCGCATCGCGGTAGCACCGAGACACTGGTTGAGCGACCCAAACGCTTGGGATGAATCAGCACAGTGAACCGCGAGTCTGTAAATCGAAACACGACCGCTGGTGAAATCGTCGAATGTTACGCCAAAGTAGTTGTAGAACAGACGAGAAAATTCTGTGGAGTACGTCGACTGAACGATGAATGGGCTTGCAATTCCTACTGCAAGCAAAGTGCCGAGCGCACCCTTACTCGGCTGTACATTCTTTCGAATCCACCGTCGGAATACGAAGAATAGAGGAGCGGCCACGAATGCGGCGCGCTTCAACGCGATCATGGTGAAGAAGGCCGATACTCCGCTCCGGACCGCCTTTTGTCGGACGACAAAGTACATTACCAGCACCAGCATATCGTGCGAGAACGACGATTCGAACGGCGAAGAGGAAGCCGACCAACTGATTGCACGTAGAGCTGCCAGACTGAATTCACCTGAGAACAGAAAATAAACAACATATCGAGCCAGCAAGATCGTCATGTACACATCCGCTAGGCGCAGACTGACCGTATTTGCTATGCACAATGCAATGGTCGCCGGGACCAGAATAAATCCCACGGCTCCGAAGCTAGTGAACGTGAAGTCTCCGCTCACGATAAGCTCGTTGATCAACGACACGACGACAAGAACTCCCGACGCAGCTGCCAATGCGAGCGTCGACCTACCAAACACCAGCGGTGAGCCGGGGCGGGACTTGAGCATCAACCCGGCCACCCTTACCGCAGCGAAGGCGACCAATCCGTAAAGACAAGCATAATACGCGGATCCAGGCAGAATTCCCGCCATGTAGAAGGCGTAGCTGAATGCATACGCGAAAAAGAGAGCTAGCTGGACATAGTCAGCCAACAGCATTGGACGTGCCTGGGGAGGGGACTCCATCTCAGACTCAGCTATTGCTTGGTTCATGGACGTCCCTCCGTCCCTACCAGTGCTCGAAGATGTGACCAGGAATCTCTGGCACGTCCCTGGAGATTGGCTGTCACCTCGGCAGCGTCGTAGATTGGGTCCTCCACAGGGGGAGCTTCAAGTGTCGACGCCAGCCGAGCAAGTCCGACAGATGTCAAGAGGTCTTCGTTCCTCGTCGAGTTGCTTTGCGGGAGCAAGGCGTAGATCGGCCTTCCGAATACGAGGGAAAAAGCAGTCCCGTGAAATGAGTCTGTAACTACGTAAGAGGCGTCCCTGAAAAGGGCAACAAATTTCGCCGGATCGACCAAATAATCAGATGCACGATGCTCAACGAGCATCTTGGCGTCGGGCGTGACCCGTCGAACCGGCAGATTGTGCCGGCCTTGAATGGCGGCCAGTCTCTCACTGAAACCCGGCGTGTTGTGAAGTTGGTATACGAGAATGTAGTCGTTGTCCGTCGGGTCGTAAGACTTTGAGAAGTCAGTCCAGTAATCTTTTCCGTGGAGAAGGACCGGATCGACATCGACGCGGGAAGAAATCCCGATTTTTGCAAGAGCTGTCTGCGCGGAGGTTTCACGAACGGACACGGACCTGAAGTCCTCGAGCCATTCGGCAACGCGATCGATATCTGCAGACGATGGCGCACTCGAACCGAAACTAGCTGCGTAACTGTGCTTCTTGTCGGGCTTTTGCCCCTCCAAGAAGTAGACAGGATCCAGTTGCCCATGGATCGAGTTCCAAACTTGATCACTACCGGACAGCACAAAGTCGAGATCGTCCGCGGTCTCCAGCACGCTCCTGTCATCGCCACAGGTCTGAGTGAGCGTCAAGTGCCGGCGTTGAAACTTACGGAATCGAAGGCTCATGGTCGCCATATTCGGCGTCTGAATCGCTAGATATGCAGCACTTTTTGCGGCAGAACCCCTCACACGAGATTCTTTGAGTCGCGACGCTGCCAGCCTCAACGGACGGTCTGTTACTGGAAAATAGTCGATGACACGAGGCTCGGCGCCCACCGCAACCAGCGCACTTTCGAGCGCGCGAGACTGGAGTAACGATCCGTAGTTAGGATAGACGTGCCGCGTAAGGATACCGACTTTTTTCACTGGCCCTCCATCGTCTGGGCAGTCCCGTTTCGCAAAGGAGTTGCCGGAACTATTGCCGTTTTGATTTTCCGCCAGAGAGTCGGACCGCGGAATCCACCGACTCGCTTGCTGACGACACGGTCGTACGCTTCATCCAACTGTGCAGACACCACGTCGGAAGAGAATGTTTTTCTCGCCCAGCCGGTCAACTCAGTGCGGTAATCGTGACTATCGGACGCGCAGTCGATCAGCGCATCAGCGAGAGATGCCGCGATTTCACTTTCCGATTTCAGATCGGTATCAACGAGTCGCATTCCCGGCGCATTTTTAACGACCTGCCATTCACCAACCTTGGTGTAAACAGTAGGAGTTCCTTGAGCGTGGGATTCGATCAGTGCCATAGGCAGAACCTCCGCCCTGCTTGGGAGTACAACAGCTGTAGCCGTTGCAATCTTCTCTCGCAACGCTTCTCGGGTCAGATTGCCAAGATAAATGATCCCGTCCTGGGGAGTCACCGAATACCCGTGTGCCAAGGGCCCGGCGATCAGCAGGTTTGCATCTGGAAACCGGGCGTGCACAGCAGGCCAAGCGTTGATCAGTCGATCGTGTCCTTTGCGCGTCCCAACTTCCCCCGCGAACAAGAACGTCGGTGACGCCTCTCGCTGAGGCGGCGCGCCATCGACAGAGAGGAACGCTTCAGAACTGAGCGGGTTAGCAACGACTTGCGTCGCCGTACCTGCAATCGCACTTACAATTTCCGCGTGATTCTTACCCAGGCATAGGACAAGATCAGCTCGGTTCAACACGTATTTCGACAGCAACGGATACTTTGCCACATGTTTCGCGAGGTCAGCACCGTGAAGTGTCACGACCGTGGGCTTTCGTAGGATCTTCGAGAGGACGAGCAGAAATCCCTCCCGGATAAAGCTGCCATACTCGCTTAAATGAACGTGCGCCACTGCCCATCTCCTTGCGCTCCCGCACATCTTGATGGCAGTTCGTGCTGCAATCGCAAAGGAAGCGAACTTACTGTTCGGCTCCCATGATGGGCATGCCTGTTGTTCAAAAAGCGCCGATTCGAACTTCAGCGTTTCCTCTATTACTGCTGCGATACCCCCGGATGTCCCAGGCGCAGGACCGATCTGCAGGACGATCTTCGGATTACCTCCCACCTTCGTCGAAGCCAATGACGCCATTGCAGTGGGAGGATTTTCGCGATCAGACATGACGCAGCACTTTGTCATTGACGATGCGATCGGACGTCTGACAATCTGCACGTCCCGCGACATCGACGTTGTTCGGTAAGGGCGACAAAGCCGGGAGTGGTTGGTTAGAGAGAGGACTCGAAGCAGCGCACTTCACTTCTTCAATCCCCCGTTCTCAACCAAGGTTGGAACGAACGCCATAGCGTCCCGGGCATACCGCGGCAGCAGTCGACGCGGTTCAGTGGCGATTCGATGCACCCATTCCAGACCTGCCCGCTGCATCCATAGCGGAGACCTCCGGTATCGACCTGCGCTGAAGTTAATTGCCATTCCTAGACAGAGAATCTGTCCAGAACCACCTTCGGCGCGAATCTCGTGCGCGATTCGCTCCTGCTTCGGCGCGCCCAAGCCGAGGACGACGAGTCCACCTGTGCCGTTCGAAGCCACCCGCGCAATCAAGGCGTGTCTCAGTTCGGGGTCATCGACTTCGGACCGCGGTGCCGGCTCCTCGTAGACCTTCCATGACGAGCGGCGCGCCCTTTCCGCTACAGCTGCCAGGGCATGGTGATCCTCTCCTCCGACCAGGACTAGTGGCCTGCCCTGCCCGTCGGTCTCGAGCAGGAGCTCCAATAGATCTGATCCTGCGATGCGGTCGACATCCATTCCAGATGCACGGGAGAGCATCCAGGCCACCGGCCACCCGTCAGGAAGTAGCAGGTCCGCCGATGTGTAGAGATCCACGAGGGACTTGTCCTGTCGCATCAAGTAGATGTGATGCAGGTTCGGAGTGATGACGACTCGCCACCCATCGAATTCGCGTTGAGTAATCTCATCGCCTACTTCCTGCAGTGTCTTGCGCGCAAATGGCATCTGCTCGCCTCGAATGCGTATGGAGACTGAATCGGTTGCACCCCGCAGCATTTCCTGCCCTTTCACGATTTATGCCTTGAATCGATGGCGCTCAGACTCTGGGTCCGGCTTGTGTTCTGTATCGAGTTGACTAGTGCTCCGCTTGCTATTCGCGGACCCTTCATCGAGGAGTCGCCGAACGCCATCCCGGCAACGAATACGTGGTCGTCAGTAGGCGCCGTCGCTGGCGAGCACTGCCTTGACGGTCTTACCGATGATCAACACATCCGAGACCATCGACCAGTTCTCCACATACGACAGGTCCAGGCGCACCGACTCGTCCCACGACAGATCCGAGCGGCCACTGACCTGCCACAGACCCGTCACGCCG